>NZ_JAVWXA010000047.1:4761-28896 GCF_036662295.1 Stenotrophomonas sp. | reverse complement strand
GCGTTCACCCTGTCCGGCGATGACCCCGAAGGCCTGTTCCCGGCCGTGCTGGGCCATGAAGGCGCCGGCATCGTGGTGGAAGTGGGCGAGGGCGTGACCAGCGTCAAGCCGGGCGATCACGTGATTCCGCTGTACACCGCCGAATGCGGTGAGTGCCTGTTCTGTACCTCGGGCAAGACCAACCTGTGCGTGGCCGTGCGCGCCACCCAGGGCAAGGGCGTGATGCCCGACGGCACCACCCGCTTCAGCTACAACGGCGAGCCGATCTACCACTACATGGGCTGCTCGACCTTCAGCGAATACACCGTCGTGGCCGAGGTGTCGCTGGCGAAGATCAACCCGGACGCCAACCCGGAGCACGTCTGCCTGCTCGGCTGCGGCGTCACCACCGGCATCGGCGCGGTGCACAACACCGCCAAGGTGCAGGAAGGCGATTCAGTGGCCGTGTTCGGCCTGGGCGGCATCGGCCTGGCGGTGATCCAGGGCGCGCGCCAGGCCAAGGCGGGTCGCATCTTCGCCATCGACACCAACCCGTCCAAGTTCGACCTGGCCAGGCAGTTCGGTGCCACCGACTGCATCAACCCCAAGGATTTCGACAAGCCGATCCAGCAGGTGATCGTGGAGATGACCACCTGGGGCGTGGACCACACCTTCGAGTGCATCGGCAACGTCAACGTGATGCGGGCGGCGCTGGAATGCGCGCACCGTGGCTGGGGCCAGTCGGTGATCATCGGCGTGGCCGGTTCCGGCCAGGAAATCTCGACCCGTCCGTTCCAGCTGGTCACCGGGCGCTCGTGGAAGGGCACCGCCTTCGGCGGCGTGAAGGGCCGCAGCCAGTTGCCGGGCATGGTGGAAGACGCGATGAAGGGCGACATCGAACTGGCCCCGTTCGTCACCCACACCATGGAGCTGGAGCAGATCAACGAGGCCTTCGACCTGATGCATGAAGGCAAGTCGATCCGCTCGGTCGTCCACTACTGAGCCGCACCGGGCGGCGTGCCGCGCGCGCCGCCCCTCGGGAGACACACATGGAACGCATCGAACATCGCGCCGCCTTCGGCGGTTGGCAGGACGTCTACCAGCACCGTTCGCCGGTGCTGGGCTGCGACATGAAGGTGGCGGTATATCTGCCGCCGCAGGCCGCCACGCAGAAGCTGCCGGTGCTGTACTGGCTGAGCGGGCTGACCTGCACCGAGCAGAACTTCATCACCAAGGCCGGCGCGCAGCGCTATGCCGCCGAGCACGGGGTGATCCTGGTCGCCCCGGACACCAGCCCGCGTGGCGACGACGTCGCCGATGCGGAGGGCTACGACCTGGGCAAGGGCGCTGGCTTCTACCTCAACGCCACCGAACAGCCGTGGGCGGCGCACTACCGCATGTACGACTACATCGTGACCGAGCTGCCGGCGTTGATCGAGGCGCACCTGCCGGCCACCGACGCGCGCAGCATCAGCGGGCATTCGATGGGCGGGCATGGCGCGCTGGTGATCGCGCTGAAGAACCCCGGCCGCTACCGCAGCGTGTCGGCGTTCTCGCCGATCGTGGCGCCCACGCGGGTGCCGTGGGGCCAGAAGGCGTTCGCCGCGTACCTGGGCGAAGATCGCGCCGGGTGGGCGGCGTGGGATGCCAGCGAACTGGTGGCCACCGCCGAAGAGAAACTGCCGCTGCTGGTCGACCAGGGCGGTGGCGATGAATTCCTGGACACCCAGTTGCAACCGCAGTGGCTGCAGGCGGCCTGCACCGCCGCCGGTCACCCGCTGCAACTGCGCCTGCAACCCGGCTACGACCACAGCTACTATTTCATCAGCAGTTTCATCGGCGAGCACATCGCCCACCACGCCAAGGCGCTGCAAGCCTGACACGGTAGCGCCACCCCATGGGTGGCTGCACGTGGTGCCGGAACGAAGGGCAGCCACCCATGGGGTGGCTCTACCCGCGGGTGCGCAGCATCGAAGCGTTATTCCAAGACCCCGAACCGCATCGGGGTAGAGCCACCCCATGGGTGGCTGCACGTGGTGCCTGAACGAAAGGCAGCCACCCATGGGGTGGCTCTACCCCTTTATGCAGCATCGCAGCGTTATGCGACCGCCCCGGCCTCAATCCTCGTCTTCTTCCGCCGCCTCGCGGCCCTGCTGGCGGATCAGCGCTTCTTCGCGTGCATCGTTGATGGCGTGGCGCACGCTGTCCAGGTCGATGGTCGATTCGTCGTGCACGAAGGTGCCGGTAAGCGGGCTGTCCGGCAGCAGTTCGCCGGCTTCGAACAACGCCCACATCTCCTCGCCATACCAGCTGTCCAGCAGCTCCGGGGCGAACCGGCCCAGGTAGGCGGTGAGGTTGTTGACGTCGCGCAGCAACATGGTGCGCGCAGCGTTGTTGCCGCCGGCGCTGACCACCTGCGGGAAGTCGATCACCACCGGGCCGTCCGGGCCCACCAGCACGTTGTACGGGGACAGGTCGCCATGGATCAGCCCGCAGCACAGCATGCGCACCACCTGGCGCACCAGCACCTGGTGGAACTGGCGGGCCTGGTCCGCTTCCAGCTCCACTTCGCCCAGGCGCGCAGCCGAGAAGCCGTCTGCATCGGTCACCAGCTCCATCACCAGCACGCCGTGGTAATAACCGTAGGGCTCGGGAACGCGCACGCCGGCATCGCGCAACTGGTACAGCGCGTCCACCTCGGTGTTCTTCCAGGCCGTCTCCTGCTGCTTGCGGCCATATTTGCTGGCCTTGCCCACCGCGCGCGCCTCGCGGCTGCCGCGCACCTTGCGGCCTTCCTGGTACTGCACGCGCTGCTGGAAACTGCGCTGGGCCATGTCTTTGTAGACCTTGGCGCAGCGCACGTCATCGCCGCTGCGCACCACGTACACGGCAGCTTCCTTGCCGCTCTTCAGCGGGCGCATTACTTCATCGATCACGCCGTCGTCGATCAGCGCCTGCAGGCCTTGGGGGGTTTTCACGGAATCTCGCGGATGCGGCCGGCGCCACGGGGCGGGCCTGAACGGGGCAGGGATTTTCGCATCTTCCGGGCCGGGCGGCCAACGGGCCGCGGCCGGGGGGCGCCCGCCCCGCCGGTCATGGCAGCGGCTGCTCGCCGCGCAGCAGCGGGTAGGGGTTCAGCGATTCCCCCTGCCACCAGTGCTTTTCCGGGCCCAGGCGGTGGATCTCGAAGTGCAGGTGCGGCGCGTCCGGGCTGGCGTTGCCGGTGCTGCCCACGTAGCCGATCACCTGGCCGCGGCGGATCACCTGCTTCTCGGCCAGGCCCTCGGCATAGCGCTCCAGATGCGCGTAGTAGTAGCAGTAGCGGCCACCGGGCTCGAACTGGTACACGGTCAGGCCGCCGCGCTCGCTGCTGAACAGCTTCTCCACGGTGCCATCGGCCACGGCCAGGACCGGCGTACCGGCCGGGGCCAGGATGTCGATCGCATCGTGCACGCGGCCCTCGCTGCGCGCGTCGGTGAAGGTGTCCTGCAGCTGGTCCGGGCCAACGCCCTGCACCGGCAGCAGCAGGCGGCCGTCCGCGCTGGCCGCCGCAGGCGCCACCGGTGCCACCGGTGCGACGGGTGCCGGCTCAACGGGCCCCGATCCGGAAGCAGGCGGGGAACCGGCCGTCGCCAGCGCCGCCGGGGCCGCCCGCGAGGGCGCCACCCACGCGCTGGGCGAGGCATCGCGTGCGACCGGCGGCGTGGCCGCGGGCAGTGGCGCACGCGGCCCCAGCCACCACCAGCCGACTACGCCGATCACCACCCCCACCGCCAACAGCCTGCCCAGTTTCATCGGCTCACTCCTGCATCACCACCGGCACCGACGCGTCCACCGCATCGGCCACCTGCAGCGCGTCCCAGTTGGTCATGCGCACGCAACCGTGCGATTCGGTCTTGCCCACGTGGCCCGGCTCGGGCGTGCCGTGCAGGCCGTAATGCGGCTTGGAGATATCGATCCAGACCCGGCCCACCGGGTTGTTCGGCCCCGGCGGCAGCACCGCCTTGCCCTCCTTTTTGCTGGCATCCCAGAACAGCTTGGGGTTGTAGTGGAAGGTCGGGTCGCGCGAGACGCCCAGGATCTTCCACGTGCCGATCGGCAGCGGGTCGTGCTTGCTGCCCGAAGACACCGGCACCTGCGCATACACCTTGCCCTGGGCGTCGTACAGGCGCAGGGTCGAGTCGGACTTGTCGATCACCACCTTGGCCGCCTTGGGCAGCGCGGCCGGGGCGATGTTGGGCACCTGGATCTGCGCGCCGGCCTTGCCCAGGTCCACGCCCGGGTTGAGGGCGCGCAGCAGCTCGGGCGAGGCGTGGAAGCGCTCGCCCAGCGCTTCCTCCACCGAGGCAAAGCCCAGCGCCTTCAGCTTGGCCTGTTCGGCCGGCTTCTTCGGGACGGGCGCGAACGGCCCGGCGACGTCCTCGGCGGTCAGCGTGTAGCGCGCCAGCGGCGCGGCGCTGTCCGGCTGCAGGGCGTTCCAGGTGGCGTCGTCCAGTTCGCCGGTGACGGTCAGCCCGCGCGCGGCCTGGAAGCCGGCCACCGCGCGGCGCTGGTTGGAGCCGGGCAGCGCATCGATCTGCCCCGGCGAGAAGTGCGCGCGGTCCAGCAGCACCTGGGCATGCAGGTCCGAGCGCGGGCCGGTGGCAGGCGCCGCGGCTGGCGTGGCAGCGGTTTCGGCGATCGGCGCCGGCAGCGCGGCGGGCGTCTGGGCAAACCCGGGCAGCGCGGCGGCAAGGGCGACAACGAGCAGCGAGGTGGTGGCGTGGCGGCGCAGTGGCATGCAGGGCTCCAGGACGGGGTCGGTTTCACCTTGCCGCAGCGGCGTGCACGCGCCCTGTGAAATCGCTGACGCCTGGCTGAGCGACCGGCGCGGCGATGACGTGCATGGGTTGTGAAGCGCGTCACGCCGCCCAGCACGCAACTGTGGGAAAAGCGCTCTCAGGAGTTGTCTTCATACCCGGGGAGAAGGGCGCATGGCGGCATGGCTGGCGGCGGTGTATGTGCTCTGCCACTGGGTGGCCCTGGCGCTATGGCCGGCCCACGCGCAGGGGGTGTCGTTCGCGTTCCTGGTGATCGCGCCGCTGCTGGCCGCGCTGGCCTGCGCCTGGCGGATGCGGCGCAGCGAGGCGCGGGTGGGCTGGCTGGCGCTGGCGGTGGGCCTGCTGCTGTGGGCCGGCGGCATGGCCTTGAACATGTACCAGGACCTGGTCGGCGGCACGCCCGATGCCACGCCCGGGCTGAGCATGCTGCTGTACGTGCTCTATGGCGTACCGCTCACGTTCGCCATGGCCCACCCGCGGCATGAGCCGTGGTACCTGATCCTCATCGACGGGGCGCTGGCGCTGCTGCTGGGCTACCTGTTCTTCGTGCACACCTTCTCCTTCGCCAGTGTGGGCGATGCGCCCGACGCCGGCGTGGCCAGCCTGCGGCGCATGTTCGACATCGAGAACCTGTTCATCGCCGTGTTCGCGCTGGTGCGCTACCTGGCCAGCGAGGACGCCGCGCGGCGCGCGTTCTTCCGCGCGCTGGCGCTGTTTGCGTGGGTGTACCTGCTGATGGCGGCCTACATCAACCACGTGGCCACCGAGGCCAGCTACGGCGGCGCCGCCGATCTGCTGATCGACCTCCCGTTCCTGCTGCTGGCAGTGGTGGCGCTGCGCGAACGCCCCGAGCGTGATGCCACCACGCCGCGCCGGTTGGCCCTGGCGGTACGCGCCGGCAGCCCACTGATCCTGCCGGCGGCCCTGCTGGTGGTGTCGGCGCTGATGGTCGATGCGCACCCGCACCTGGCGGTGGTCGGCTTCGCCCTGGCCACGCTGGGTTCGGGCCTGCGCGGGGTGGTGATGCAGGTGCGGGCGATGGAGCGCCAGGACCAGCTGGACGTGCTGGCGCGGGTGGACGGGCTGACCGGGGTGGCCAACCGTCGCCAGTTCGACCAGGTGCTGCAGGCCGAGTGGAGCCGCGCGCGGCGCAGCGGGCAGTCCATGGCGTTGCTGATGGTGGACATCGACCACTTCAAGCAGTTCAACGACCGCTTCGGCCATCCCCTCGGCGATGCCTGCCTGCGCGCGGTCGCCACCGCCTTGGCCGGCTGCGCCAGCCGCAGCACCGACGTGGTGGCCCGCTATGGCGGCGAGGAGTTCGCGGTGGTGGTGCCGGGCACCTCGCGCGAGGGCGTGCTGGCGCTGGCCGAGACGATGCGCCGGGCGGTGGCGCAACTGCGGCTGGTGGCGGCCGATCCGCAGCAGCAGATCGGGGTCACCATCAGCGTCGGCGTGGCCCGGGTGGGCCAGATCGCCAGCATCGATGCCGGCCCGCTGTTGGCCGCCACCGACGCGGCGCTGTACGAGGCCAAACGGCACGGGCGCAACCGGGTCGTGGAAGGCCACGTGGGGCCGGTGCCGCTGGCATGAGCGGTGGTCGGTCGGGCCGGGGCTGGCGTGCGCCGCGCGTCAGGGGCCGGGGCGCGGCCCGCGTACCGCCGCCCCGGCATCCGCGCCGGCAGCGCGACGGGGCGCACGCCGGCGGCCCATCAACTCATAGGGCAGGTAGCCGATCATCAGCGCCGGTATCACGGTGAGCGCCGCGCGCAGGGCCACGCGGCCGGGCTCGCCGTAGGTCCAGATCAGCTCCAGCAGCATCATGCCCATCAGCATCATCGGGCCGCCCGCGGCGATCAGGATCAGGCCGCGCACGCGCGGGTTGCGCACGCGGTACTGCACCGTGTCCTCCAGCACCGGCGCCGTGGGGCGGGGCGCGGGCGGCCGCGACGGGTCCACCACCTCGCGGAAGGGCGCCGGCGGCGGGGACAGCAGGCTGTCCAGGTCGGAGCGGTCGATCAATGCCTTGAGTTTGGGGTCCATGCGGCGTTCCATGCGAAAAGGCCGCCAATGTGGCGGCCTGGCGCAAGTATAGGATGTGACCGCCCGCCGCCGGCAGGCTCAACGCACGTCGCGCAGTTCCCAGTGATGGCCGGCCAGCATGCGCAGGCGCTGCTTGAACACGTCGCTGTCGATGCGGGTGGTGGCCACCAGGTTGATGCGCAGGTCGTCCTGCGAGCCGGTCACGGTAGCCTCGGGGTCGGTCACGCCCCACTGCGGTTCCACCGCGTCCGGGTCGGGCTGCTTGGCGCGCCACTTCTCGAACAGCGCCGGGGTGCGCAGGGCGCCCTGCAGCTCCTCGGCGAAGCCGGCCGCGCTCTGGGAGTGGAAGGAAAGATCCGGATCGTTGCCGCGGGCCTTGGCCGGATCGGGCAGGCTGATGTGGTACTGCGCTGACATGGTGACCTCCATTGAATGCGCCAAGGCTGGCAGAAACGCAGTGCAATCGGCGTGCAGAAAACTCAGCCGCTGAAGGTGTGCGGGCCATCGGCGAAGCCGACGGTGACCGCGCCCTTGCCGACGTTGACCATGCCGGTCAGGCTCATCACCGCCTCCAGCACCTGCACCCCGTGCGCCTGGCAGGTCTGGCGCAACGTGGCATAGCCCGGCAGCGCCTGCAGGTCGGCCAGTTCGCCGCCGTAGCTCAGGCACACGGTGGGCGTCATCAGCCCCGCCTTGACCCGTTGGCCGACGAAATCGAACAGCTTCTGCACCGCATTGTCGAAGCCCTTGATCTTGGCCACCGGGCCGGTCTCGCCGCGGTAGCCGTGCAGCACCGGCTTGATGTCCAGCGCGCTGCCCAGCGCGGCACTGAGCAGGCCCACGCTGCGGTCGCCCTTGTGCCGGGCGCGGGCGCGCATGTAGTACAGGTCGCGGGTGACCATGTAGCCGTGCACGTTCTGCGCCAATGCCTCCAGCCGCTCGCGGATCTGCTGCACGCTGGCCCCGGCATCGCGCAGGCGTACCGCTTCCACCGCGGTCACGCCCTGGGCGGCGAACAGGTTCTGGGTGTCGAGCACGCGCAGGGCGAAGGGCGAGTTGAAGCCCGCCGCCTGGCGCACCGGCTTGTAGTCGTTGAGGATCGCGAAGCTGGCCTGCATCGCGTTGTCGTGGATCGGGCTGCGGGTCCGGGTGATCGTCATGCAGAACACATGGTCGTAGTCGATCACCAGCTTGCCCAGGAACAGGTCGCGGATCTGGGTGACGCTGAAGGGGATGGTCTCCGCTTCGGCGCCGTGCTCGGCCACGTGGGCGTGCAGGAAACTGAGCGTGGCCTGCTCGTCGCGATGGTCGGCGAGCACGGCTTCGCCGATCCGCACCGTGATCGGCAGCAGCACGATGTTGTGTTGTTCAATGAAGTCCTGCGGCAAGTCGCAGGCAGAGTCGACGACGATTCCGATGCGCATCCTGGGCCCCCTCCGGGCAGGTTGTAGGTTCGGAAATGTGAAAGCTATCTCAATTTCGACCCGCCTGCCTGAGCGGCCAGTCAGCTTGACGGTCGGCTGCGCTCCACCGCCACCGGCAGGTCGTCGATGCGCGCCCATTCGCCGCGGTGCAGCATGCCCGGATCGGCCAGGACCGCCTGGATCAGGCCGTGCGCCTCGTTGCCCCAGAACAGCTCGCCGTCGATGGCCAGGGTGGGCACGCCGAACACGCCGGCGCTGATCGCCGCCTCGGTGTTCTGCCGCAGCTGCTCCTTCACCGACGGTGCCGACACCGCCGCGGCCACGTTGGCCACGTCCAGCATCGCGCCGGGCAGGGCCAGCGCGGCGGGGGTGTCGGCGGCGCGGCCGTCGCGCCAGATCCAGTTGAACAGGATGTCCACCGCCGCGTGGCTGGCCTCGGCGGCCAGGCACAGGCGCAGCGCGGCCAGCGGGTTGAACGGGTGGCCCGGCGGGAAGCGCAGCGGCACGCCCTGCTGCTGCGCCTGCCACAGCACCTGGCGGTAGGTGAAGCGGCGCTTGGCCGGGATCTCGGCCGGGCCCAGGTTGCCCAGGTGGTGCAGCACCGCCCCCAGCGCGATCGGGACCGGGGTGATCTGCTCGAACTGCGGCAACTGCCTGAGCTGCTGCCAGTGCAGGTAGGCAAACGGCGAGACGAAATCGAAGTACCAGCGCAGCGCCATTGAAGCGTCCTTGGATGCGGGGGCGGCGGGGCAGGGCCCCGCCACGGGGAAAGGGCTCAGCGCGAGTATGCGCGGGGTTCGGTGCCGGGCGGGGCAAGGTAGCGGTCGCGCAGCTCGGTCTGGCGCGAGCGCATCGGCATCGCCCGGCCGCCCAGCCACACCTGTTCGGCGTAGTGGCCGACATCCAGTGGGTCGCCTTCCCACAGCACCAGGTCGGCCAGCTTGCCCACTTCGATGGTGCCGAGCCGCTCGCCCACGCCCAGCGCCTGCGCGGGCACCCGGGTCAGCCCGGCCAGGCCATCGGCCCAGGGCAGCCCATTGGCCACCGCGTTGCCAGCCAATTGGCGCATCTTGCGCGCGTTGTGCGAGGCATCGTCGCGCTGGGCAAAGCTCACCGGCACCCCGGCGGCGTGCAGCCGCGCGGCGTTTTCCAGGGTGGCACCGAGCTGGTCGAAGCTGCTGGGCAGGTTGCCCAGGGCATCCACGAACACCGGCACCTGGGCCTGCGCCAGCTGCGGGGCCAGGCGCCAGGCCTCGGCACCGCCGGCGATGGCGATCTTCACCTTCTCGCGGGCCGCCCAGCGCAGCAGCTGGCGGATGTCCGCGGCGCGGTCCACCTCCACCACCAGGCGGCCCTGGCCGGCCAGGTAGCGCGCCAGCGTGGCGCGCCCGGCAGGGGTGAGCAGGGCGTGCGGCGAATCGGCCGGCACCCGGCCGCGGGCTTCGCTGACCATCTGTTCCAGCAGCATCCACTGCGCCGCGCGCGAGCTGCCGGTCAGCTCCGCGCCTGACGCGCCCAGGCGGATGTACAGCGCCAGCGGGCCGATCGGGTCGGCGCTGCCATCCAGGCGCATCACCCCGCCCTGGCCGGCGATGAAGCCGCCGCCGCTGTTGGCCCCCAGCGCGGTGAACCCGATCCCGTCCAGGCGGGCCACCGGGATCAGCACCGAGGCCGGGTTGAAGGCCAGGCTGACGTCGAACTCCGGGCGCAGCGGCTGGTCTTCCAGCTTCAGCGTGCTGTCCACCGTGGTCGATTCGCCGGAGACCTCGTCGATGCCGATATCGGTGATGCCGCCGAACAGCGCCGGGGTCAGCGGCTTGCCGGCGGCCTCGACCACGGCCACGCCGGCCGGCGCGGACAGCCCCCGGCCGACCGCGCGGATCAGGCCGCCCTGGACCAGCACATCGGTGTGCTCCAGGCTGCCGCGCGCGCTGGCGGTGTGCACGGTGGCGTTGCGTACCAGCAGGTCCTGGGCCTGCGCCGGCAACGCCAGGGCCAGGGCCATTGCCAGGACGGTGGCGGTGGCACCGCGCCAGCGGCGGCGCGCATGCAGGGCAGCGTTCGGCATCATGGCCGCGCCTCCTGGCCCAGCATGAAGTCCGACAGCGGCTGCCGCCTTGTGTCGCGGCGATCAAACACCTGGTGGCCGTCGATGTAGACCTGCTCGGCCTGCGCGTACGAACTGAACGGGCTGCCGTTCCACACCACCACATCGCCCATCTTGCCCGCCTCCAGGCTGCCGGTCTGCTTCTCCACGCCCAGCGAGCGCGCCGCGTTGTAGGTCAGCCACATCATGGCCCGCTCCGGCGCGATCTGGATCCCGGCGCGGCGCGCGTTGGCGATCACCTTGGCCGCTTCCTGGTTGAGACGCTGGATGCCCTCGGGCGAATCGGAGTGCACGATCGCGCAGCTGTTGGCCGGTCGGTCCACCAGCGCGATGTTGTCCTGGATGCCGTCGAAGGCCTCCATCTTGAAGCCCCACCAGTCCGCCCACAGCGCGCCGCACACGCCCTCGGCGGCCAGCCGGTCGGCCAGCTTGTAGGCCTCCACTGCATGGTGGAACGCGGCGATCTTGAAGCCGAACTCCTTGGACAGGTCCAGCATGGTGGCCATTTCGTCGGCACGGTAGCAGTGGATGTGCACGCGGATGTCGCCCTGGATCGCCCCGGCCAGCGTGTCCAGCTTGAGGTCGCGCTTGCCACCGGCATCGCCTGCGCTGTCGCCCTTGTCCTGCCCGCCGAACCAGCGCTTCTTCTTCGGCGGCGCCTTCGGGGCGTTCTTGGCGAGGTACTCGCTGGCATCGATGAAGGCGGCGCGATACCCGGCCACGTTGCCCATGCGCGTGCCCGGGGCGATGCCCTTGCCGCCGCCATAGACGCGCTTGGGGTTCTCGCCGCAGGCCATCTTCAGGCCCCACGGCGCACCGGGAAATTTCATCGCCTGGTAGGTGGTGGCCGGCAGGTTCTTCAACGTCACCCCGCGCCCGCCGACCAGGTTGGCCGAGCCGGGCAGCACCTGCATGGAGGTCACCCCGCCGGCCAGCGCGGCGGCGAAGCCGGGGTCCTGCGGCCAGACCGAGTGCTCGGCCCACACGTTGGCGGTAACCGGGGCGGTCATCTCGTTGCCGTCGCTGTGCGCGCTCACCCCGGGGCTGGGGTACACGCCCAGGTGCGAGTGCACGTCGATGATGCCCGGGGTGACCCACTTGCCGCTCGCGTCCACTTCCCGCGCGCCGGCCGGGGCCGCCAGCGCCGGGCCGACCGCGGCGATGCGGCCATCGCGCAGCAGCACGTCGGTCTGCTCCAGGCGGACGCCGGTGCCGGTGAGCACCGTCGCGTTGCGGATCAGCACCGGCGCCGAGGCGATCGGCGCGTAGGTGCTCGGGTAGGGATCCTGCACGAAGCGCGAGGCCGCGGGCGCCGACGGTGCGGCGAGCGAGAACAGCGCCAGGCCCAGGCCGGCGGTCAATCGTGTGCGCATGTTTCCCCGGTGCGGCATGGACGGATCGGGCGACGCTAGCCGGTGCGCGGGGCATTTGCCAAGTGGCCAAACGCATGGGTGGGTTACTGGCATCGATCACGGCGGTCGTCGCTGTGGGGGATTCCCTGATACTCATTTGCCTGTTGAATCGTTAGCGTGGTTCGGTCCAAAAATTTGGATGACGCCTGGATCTGTGCCACGCGTCGCAGCGTCGGCGGCGTCTGCCTGTCACGTTGTGCAGGACCGTTTCATGTGTCGCCCCGCAGGGCGGCCGACCAGGAGGGAGATCGACAAGGAGGTTGTCCGACGGGAGCCCCGTCGCATCGGCTTATGCCGATAAGTTGTAAAAATTTCGTGAACAATCGCTTACGCTGGGGTGCGTGTCATATGGAATGGCATGCATTTTTCTGTGCGGCTGCCGATATCACCTGCGGTATTGCAGCCCGAATCACTTCAAGGAAGTAGTCTCAAGATGACCCTCGTTTCTTCGTCCCGCACCACCGCACGTCGCCGTCCCTCGCCGAGCCTGCTCGCGTCGGCCATCACCGGAACCCTGCTGGCCGCCCTGGCGGTCCCGGCCCTGGCCAGTTCCCCGGTCGACACCCTCACCACCTACCAGCAGCAGCGCGCCCTGCAGCGCGCGGCCTTCAGCCTGGACCTGCCGGCGGCCAACGTCGCCAACATCGGCAGCGTCCGCACCGCCGCCGGGCCCGTCCCGGGCCCGGTCAACGGCACCCCCGGCAACGCCGAGAGCTGGCGCAGCGCCGAGTTCCAGGCCGATTGGGGCCTGGGCGCGATCAACGCCGACGCCGCCTATGCGCGCGGCCTGACCGGCAAGGGCATCCGCCTGGGCGTGTTCGACAGCGGCAGCGGCCTGGACCATGACGACTTCGCCGGCAAGGACCACCGCAGCCTGCGCATCGCCGACCTGCTGCCCGATGGCACCCGTTGCACCAACACCACGCTGATCGGCGGGCCCGATGCCTGCTTCGCCAGTGATGGCGATGACGTGTCGGTCAGCTATGTGGGCTACGATTCGAACGTGCCGCAGGCCATCCGCGACATCGTCGAATCCGATCCGCGCTACCTCCAGCCGGGAATCGCCTTCCAGACCCACGGCACGCACGTGGCCGGCACCATCGCGGCCAACCGCGACGGCAACGGCACCCATGGCGTGGCCTTCGGGGCCGACCTGACCGCCGCCAAGCTGTTCTTCAACAGCGCCCAGATGTGGACCGATGTCGGCGGCGGTGATTACCGCGTCGTCTCGGTCGGCGGCGTCGGCCCGGACGACAGCGCGTTCGAGAGCATGTACGCGCAGATGAACGACCAGGGCGTGCGCGCGATCAACCACAGCTGGGGCCTGACCAACGAGCCGACCGATCTGGCCACCCAGGACCAGCTGTATGCCGGCAATGCCGAGTACCTGGATATCATTGCCGAAGGTTCGCGCAGCAAGGGCATGATCCAGGTGTGGGCGGCCGGCAACAACACTGCCAATGCGGCCACGCCGGAAGACGCGCCGATCGCCGGCATCTACGCCACGCTGCCGCGTCTGTTCAACGACATCGAGCAGAACTGGCTGAGCGTGGTCAACGTGCGCCAGGACCAGGCCGACGGCTATGTGCTGGACATCACCTCCAACCGCTGTGGCTTCAGCGCCAACTGGTGCCTGGCCGCACCGGGTACCGACATCCGCTCCACCGTGTACGGCAGCGATTCGGCACTGGATGCCCAGCTGCTGACCGATGCGCAGGGCAACATCCTGCTGGACGTGCTCGAGCGCGTGCCGACCTACCGCTACGACCTCATGACCGGCACGTCGATGGCGGCACCGCACGTCACCGGCGCGCTGGGCCTGCTGTTCGAGCGCTTCCCGTACCTGTCCAGCGCGCAGGTGCGCGACGTGCTGCTGACCACCGCCACCGACCTGGGCGCTGCCGGCGTGGACGACGTCTACGGCTGGGGCCTGATGAACCTGGCCAGCGCGATCGAAGGCTACGGCCAGCTGCGCGTGGACACCGACGTGGTGATGAACACCAAGGCCGGCGGCCTGAAGGTGTGGGAAGGCGATGCGTGGGACGACTGGACCAACAACATCGGCGGCCCGGGCAAGCTGACCAAGTCGGGCATCGGCTGGCTGCGCCTGAGCGGGGACAACACCTTCAACGGTGCCATCGTCCGCGAAGGCATCCTGGAGCTGGACGGCGTCAACGCGCTGACCGCCTCGCTGGACGTCAACGGCGGGCAGTTCCTGCTCAATGGCACGCTGCGTGACATGACCTTCAACAACATCGCCGGCAGCAGCCGCGTGAATGCCAGCGGCGTGCTGGACAACACCGACCTGAACATCACCGGCGGCGTGGTGTCCTTCAACGGCGTGCAGACCGCCGGTGCCACCTTCGTAGGCGCCAAGGGCACCCTGAAGGGCGTCGGTAGCCTCGGCGATACCCGTGTGGAAGGCATCATCGCCCCGGGCAACTCGATCGGCACGCTGACCATCAACGGCAACTACGTGCAGACCGCCACCGGCATCTACCAGGCCGAACTGGCCCCGGGCAGCCGCAGCGACCAGCTGCGCGTGACCGGCAGCGCCACCCTGGATGGCACCCTGAAGGCACTGCCGGAACCGGGCATCTACTACCTCGGCGAGCAGTTCAACTTCCTGGTGGCCGACGGCGGCGTCAACGGTCGTTTCGCCACCGTGGACTTCAGCTCGTTCTCCCCGTTCCTGCAGTTCGACCTGGGCTATGGCGCCAACGGCGTGCAGATCAACGTCGCCCGCGGCAACTCGCTCACCTCCGGTGCGGTGACCGCCAACCAGCTGGCCGTGGCCACCAGTGCCGATGGCCTGGCCGTCAACCAGGGCCTGCCCAAGCCGCTGACCCAGCTGTTCCCGGCACAAGTGGGCGCGGCACTGGACAGCCTGAGTGGTGAACTGCACGCCGCCGCGCCGATGGCGCTGGTGGAAAGCAGCCGCTACCTGCGCGATGCCGCGCTCAGCCGCAGCATCGGCGCGCATGCGCCGGGCGAAGGTGCCGAAGCAGCCACCGGTGCCTGGGTACAGGCCATCGGCGGCAGCGGCAAGCTGGACGGCGATGCCAATGCGGCGCGCACCGAAAGCAACAGCAACGGCCTGCTGGCCGGTGCAGACCACCAGTTCGGCAATGGCTGGCAGGTGGGCGGGCTGATCGGTACCGGTCGTACCGACAGCAAGCAGGGCCAGGGCCGTCGTGCCCGCGCTGAAATCGACAACACCCACTTCGGTGCCTACGTGGGCAACCAGTGGGGCGGTTTCGGCCTGCGCGCCGGCCTGGGTTACAGCCGTCACGAGGTGGACAGCAAGCGCGAACTGGCCTTCGCCGGTTACCAGGACACGCTGACCGCTCGTTACGACGCCAAGACCCGCCAAGTGTTCGTCGAAGGTGCCTACCGGATCGGCGGCGCCGAAGCCGGCCTGGAGCCGTACCTGCAGCTGGCCCGCGTGGAAGTGGACGTGGACGGCATCAACGAGCAGGGCGGTGCCGCGGCACTGCACGGCGACGTGGGCGACACCCGCAGCAACGTCGGCACCGCCGGCGTGCGCTTCGACCGTGGCCTGAAGGCATCCTGGCAGCAGGACAGCTGGCTGCACGTGCGCGGTGGCGTCGGCTACCGTCGTGCCTGGGGTGATCGCAACCAGGTTGCCGACCTGGCGCTGTCCAGCGGCAATGCCTTCACCGTCAGCGGTGCGGCCATCGCCGACCACGCCGTGGTGGCCGAACTGGGCCTGTCGGCCTGGCTGAGCCCGCGCAACCAGCTGGAACTGGGCTACAACGGCCAGTTCGGCAGCGAGGCCCGCGACCACGGCGTCACCGCCCGCTGGTCCGTGCAGTTCTGATCCGGCAGCGCCGGTAGGAGAAGAAAGGCGGCCAGTTGGCCGCCTTTTTTTTGTCTTTCATCTGCGGGTGTGGTGCTGGGATCCGTGCCAGTGCCTGAGTCATCGCTCGGAGTGGGAACAACGGTGGCTGTGGGATGCCGGCCAGCGGCCGGCACTACCGACGGTGCGCGCCGGCCAACCTTAGCCGCCCCAAGCGACAAGGCAGCGCACTCGCGCACTGTGGATGTACACCAAGCGTCGACCATTCAACCGGTTTTCCTTGGCTTGCAGCCCACGCATCTCCAAAATAGGCGCACTGAACCACTTGCCGGACGGGAATCGCAGGATGAAGAACAAGCAGGAAATCGTTGAAAACTGGCTGCCGCGCTACACCGGCGTGCCCCTGGACCAGTTCGGCCAGCACATCCTGCTGACCAACTTCGCAGGCTACCTGCACACCTTCTCCCACCTCACCGGCGCACCCGTCCAGGGCATGGACCGCCCCATGGCCAGCGTCACCAGCGATGACATCACCCTCATCAACTTCGGCATGGGCAGCCCCAACGCCGCCATCGTCATGGACCTGCTTTCGGCGATCATGCCCAAGGCGGTCCTGTTCCTGGGCAAGTGCGGCGGCCTCAAGCGCAAGAACCAACTCGGCGACCTCATCCTGCCCATCGCCGCCATCCGCGGCGAAGGCACCTCTGGCGACTACCTCCCGCCCGAAGTCCCGGCCTTGCCGGCCTTCGCCCTCCAGCGCGCCGTCTCCACCACCATCCGCGACCTCGGCCACGACTACTGGACCGGCACCGTCTACACCACGAACCGCCGCGTCTGGGAGCACGACGAAGCCTTCAAGGAAAAGCTGCGCCTGATGCGCTGCATGGCCATCGACATGGAGACCGCCACCCTGTTCGCCGCCGGCTTTGCCAACCACATCCCGATCGGCGCCCTGCTGCTGGTCTCCGACCAGCCGATGATCCCCGACGGGGTCAAAACCGAGGCCTCCGACGCCAAGGTCAGCTCCCAGTTCGTCGAAAACCATATCCAGATCGGTATCGAGGCGCTTAAGCTTATACGGCGCAACGGCAAGTCGGTCCGCCACCTGCGCTTTGACGAGTGATGGCAATGGCACCGGCGGGCGTCTTGGGGACGCGCCGCCCTCAGGGGTAGTGAATGGACGTGGCGGCACAAGTAGTGGAGTTCTGGCGCAACGCCGGCCCACAGCAGTGGTTCACGCGCGATGACGCGTTCGATGCGCGGTTCCGCCAGACGTTCATGGAGGAACATCTCGCGGCGGCCCGCCGTGCGCGCGAGCATTGGCTGGGCACCGCCGACGGCGCCCTGGCGTTGATGATCCTGCTCGACCAGTTCCCCCGCAACTGCTTCCGCGACACCGCCCATTCCTACGCCACCGACGGCCTGGCGCGGCACTACGCCATGCGCGCGGTCGAAGAGGGGTTGGACCTGCAACTGGTGCCCAAGCTGCGCGCCTTCATCTACCTGCCGTTCGAGCATTCCGAAGACCCGCAGGACCAGGAGCGCTCGGTGGCGATGTTCGATGCGCTGGGCGACAAGGAATACCTGCAGTACGCCGAACTGCACCGCGACATCATCCGCCGTTTCGGCCGCTTCCCGCACCGCAACGCCGTGCTGGGCCGCATGCCCACCGCCGCCGAACTGGACTACCTGGCCGAAGGCGGATTTGCCGGCTGACGCGATGCCGGCCGCCGGCCGGCTGCGTGCGCGGTCTTCGTTTTGCCGGTGCGAATGCAACTGCCGTGGAAAGGGGTTTTGCCCATCTGCCGGGTTCTGGCTGACGTGGTTGCCGGCCCGCGGCCGGCCCTACCGGGTTTTCTGGTGCGCACCCGCCCCAGCCAGCAATCACCCGCACCACGCGCCTGCTCTGGGCAAAATTCAAAAAAAAAACGCCGGCATGGCCGGCGTTTTTCATGCAGCAACACGCCCGATGCAATCAGTACTTCGGCACGCTGTTGTCCACGTCGTTCGACCAGGCGTCGATGCCGCCGGTGATGTTGTGCACGTTGCTGAAGCCCAGCGCCCGGAACTGCTCGGCGGCCTGCGCGCTGCGGCCACCGTGGTGGCACAGGAAGCCCAGCGCGGTGTCCTTCGGCAGCGCTTCCAGGCGGGCGCGGTTGTCGCCGTCGAACGTCTCGAACGGCGCGTCGATCGCCGCGATCGTGCGCTCGTCCGCCGGGCGCACGTCCACCACCATCAGGCGGCCGGCACGACGCTGGTCGTCGGCATCGCGCACCGACAGTTCCTTCACCGCACGCGGCGCGTTCGGGTTGTCGATCGCCAGGCCCTTGCCGCGGATGTCGTCCACCCAGTCGATCGTGATGCCCTCGGCCCGGCGCGCGCTGGCCAGGTCGAACTGCACGCGCAGCCCGTTGGATTCGGCCGCGATCGCATTGTCATCGTGCGGGGCCAGCTGGAAGTTCGGCTGGAAATTGGCATCGATCCCCAACTGCAGCGACGCGCCCGGCGCATCGGCCAGCGCACCCCGCAGCATTTCCACCGCCGCCGGCGTGACCGTGATCGACGGGGCCGTGCGGTCCGGCGCGGCCAGGCCCAGCAGGCTGCTCAGCTCACCGCTGCCGGCCATCTGCAGCAGGATGTCGCTGCCGCCGACCAGCTCGCCGTCGATGTACAGCTGCGGGATCGTCGGCCAGTCGCCGTAGGCCTTGATGCCCTCGCGGATCTCCTGGTCGGCCAGCACGTTCACATGGGCGAAGTCCACGCCCAGGTCCTGCAGCGCGCCCACGGCCTTGGCCGAGAAACCGCATTGCGGCATGCCCGGCTGCCCCTTCATGAACAGCACGACGCGGTTGGCGTTGAGGATGGTTTCGATGCGCGAGCGCAGGGCGGGATCAAGGGACATGACAGTCGGGTCCGACGGTTGGAACCGGACATTCTACGCGGCATGGCATCATGGGGCATGACCGTACCGGAAACGTTGCATCGCATTCCCCTGCGCCCCTGGCGCTGGCTGCCGTGGCTGCTGCTGTCCCAGCTGGTGGTGCTGGTCGCCTGGCTGCGCCTGGGCTGGCCCGTGGGGCTGCCGCTGATGGTGGCCTCCCACGCGCTGTTCATGGTGCCGGTGTTCCTGCCCAACAGCCGCTTCTACGCCCCGGTGCTCAGCCGCCTGCCCGGCGACGCCCCGCGGGTCTGGCTGACCATCGATGACGGCCCCTCGGCCGAGACCCCGGCCGTGCTCGACCTGCTGGACCGCTACCAGGCCCGGGCCACCTTCTTCGTGGTGGGCGAGCGCGCGCTGGCCCAGCCCGAGCTGGTCCGGCAGATGCTGGCGCGCGGGCACAGCCTGGGCAACCACAGCCACGGCCACCCGCAGACCCGCTTCTGGCGGCTGGGGCCGGCCGCCATGGCCGCCGAGATCGGCCAGTGCCAGCAGGCGCTGGCCGCCATCACCGGGCAGCCGCCGCGCTGGTACCGCTCGGTGGTGGGCATGACCAACCCGTTCGTGGCCCCGGCGCTGCGCCAGTGGAACCTGACCCGGGTCGGCTGGAGCGCGCGCGGCTATGACGGCGTGGACTGCCAGCCCGAGGCGGTGGTCTCGCGCATCGTCGGCCAGCTCGGCCCCGGCGCGATCGTGCTGCTGCACGAAGGCGCCGCGCACGGCCACAACCTGGCGATCATCGAGGCGGTGCTGCAGGCCGTGCAGGCGCGGGGCCTGGTGGCGGACCTGCCCGAGGCCCCGCTCAGCTGAGCAGGCCGATCAGCATCAGCGCGGCGGTGCACAGCAGCACGCCGCCGGCGAAGATCATGCCCAGGATGGAAAAGGTCCGGCGGCGGTCGCGCTGCAGCACGCCGGCCACGCCCAGCGCCAGCGCCACGATCTCCAGCAGGCCCGCGCCGAAGATGCCCAGCCCGAGCATCACCGTGGCCGGGGCGGTTTCGTCCATCCCGCCCGGCGTGCTCAGCTCGGCCAGGCCGGCCAGCACCACCAGCCCGAACATCAGCAGCCCGCCGCCCAGCGACAGGATGAACGAGGCGATGCCCAGGCCGCCATGCCGCACGGGCGCGGGCGCGCTCATGCCGGCTCCCCGGACAGGTCGTCGTGGCCGGTGTCGGGGTGCGCGTGCTGCCATTGCTGGTGCATCCAGCTGGCCAGCGACATCTGGGCCAGCAGCAGCGGCACCGACAGGCCCAGCGCCAACACCCCGGTGACCCGGCGGCGGCGGTGCTGGAGCAGGCTGCCGATGCCGATCAGGGTGGCCAGCAGCGCCAGCCCGGCGCTGATGCACAGCACCACCAGCAGCACCACCGGCAGCGTCTGCATGGCCGCGTGTGCCGGGGTGTGCGCGTAGTGCGCGCTGATGGCGAACATCACCAGGCCGCACAGGCTGGTGACGAGGGCGGCGATGCCCAGCGCGGAATGCCGGGGGGAGGGCGGGGTCATGCAGGCTCCATGCCGATGTAGGGGCGCGAGTATGCGCGTGCGTGCGACCGCATGCGACCGTCAGGGGCCGCGGCGTTCAGCGCAGACCAGCCAGTTGTTGAACGGGGTGTTGCCGTACAGCGGGGCCATCTGCAACTGCAGGCCGGCCGCTTCCAGCGGCGCGCGCACGCTGGCCGCGTCCGGATAGTGGCGCGGGCGGGTGCCCATCCAGCCCACCAGGTGGGCCAGCATGTCGGTCAGCCGCGTGGTGCGGTCGCGGCCGCTGTTGTCGGCCAGCGTGGTGCGGATCACCAGCCGCCCACCGGGTGCCACGCGCGCCGCCGCGGCGTGCAGCAGGCGGGCTTGTGCCTCGGCCGGCAGGTACTGCAGCACGTCCAGCAGG
This sequence comes from Stenotrophomonas sp., assembly GCF_036662295.1. GTDB lineage: Bacteria > Pseudomonadota > Gammaproteobacteria > Xanthomonadales > Xanthomonadaceae > Stenotrophomonas. The sequence goes on along the minus strand of NZ_JAVWXA010000047.1, from coordinate 8,468 downwards.
GCCACGCTGCCGTGGTGGTCGGGCAGGGTAGCGCTGGCATCCAGGCAGGCAAAGCGCGCCTCGGCCAGCGCCGCGCGCGTGCCGGCGCGCTGGGCGCGGGCGATCTTGTCCGCATCGATGTCCACGCCCAGGTAGGGGCGGGTCTGCCCGGCCTGGCGCAGCACGTGGGCCAGCAGGCCCAGGCCGCAGCCGATGTCCAGCAGGGCACCGCGTGCCGGCTGCAGCGCGGCCAGCACGCCCGGGTACAGCGGATCGCTGCCGAGCTTGCCGCGGCTGTAGTAGTAATCGCGTCGATTGCCGAAGCGCTGCATCGGCCGGAAGGCGTCAGCGATGCGGCGGGCCTGTTCCTTGGCCAGGGGCAGGGCGTCCGTGCTCAGCGTGGCACCTGCACATCCAGTTGCACGCGCGCGACCTGGAAGGCGCGTTCGGTCCACAGCGCGTACATCGCCGCCGAAGGATGCAGGCCGTCGTCGACCAGCATCACCGCCTCGCCGCCGGGCACGCGGCTGAGGTCGGTGATGTCCACGAAGGCCACCTGGTGCTCGGCGCAGATCGCCGCGGCGGCGGCGTTGTAGGCATCCAGTTCGAGCCCCACCTGCACGCGGTCGCGGCCGGCCTCGCGCGCGAACGGGGTCACGCCCCAATCGGGAATGGACAGCACCAGCACGCGCGCCGGGCGGGCCCCGGCAAAGCCGAGCGCGCGCTGCAGCAGCGCGGTGAAGCGCGGCCGGTAGTCGTCCACGCTGCGGCCACGGTACTGGTCGTTCACCCCGATCAGCAGGCTGACCAGGTCGAACGGGCCCTGCGGCGCGGCGGCATCGATGCCGGCATCGAGTTCGTCGGTGGTCCAGCCGGTGGTGGCGATGATCTGCGGCGGGTCCACCGCCACGCCGATGTCGCGCAGGCCGGCGGCCAGTTGCAGCGGCCAGCGCGCGGTTGGCTCCACGCCTTCGCCGATGGTGTAGGAGTCGCCCAGCGCCAGGTAGGACAGCGCCACTCAGGCCACCGCGCTGCGCGGCTTCAACGGGACGACCTTGGTGTTGGCCTCGGCCCGGCGCGCCAGGGCGCGGTCGATGCGCGCGAACACATCGCGCATCACCTCGGCCTCGGGCAGCAGGGTCACCCGGAAGTGGTGGCGGTAGGGCACGTTGAAGCTTGAGCCGGGCACCACCAGCACGCCTTCCTCGTTCATCAGCTCCAGCGCGAAATCATGGTCGTCGAAGCCACGCGCGGCTGGCCCGACCACGGCCGGGAAGGCGTACAACGCGCCGGCCGGCGCCACCAGCGACAGATGCTCGCTGGCATGGCAGGCCTCGATCACCGCTCGCCGGGTTTCGTACAGGCGGCCACCGGGCGCGCACAGCGCGGAGATGGTGTCCGGGCCGTTGACCGCCGCGTCGATGGCGTACTGGCCCGGCACGTTGGCGCACAGGCGCAGCGCGCTGAGCAGGTCCATCGCCGCGCGGAACTCGCCCAGGCGCTCGGCCGCACCGGACAGCATCGCCCAGCCCACCCGCCAGCCGCAGGCGCGGTGCACCTTGCTCAGGCCGCTGAAGGTGATGCACGGGTGCTCGCCGGCCAGCGGCGCCACCGCATGGAAGGGGGCGTCGTCATAGAGGATCTGGTCGTAGATCTCATCGACCATCAGCAGCAGGTTGTGCTTGGCGGCGATGGCCACGATGCGCTCCAGCAGGTCGCGCGAGTAGCTGGCGCCGCTGGGGTTGTTGGGGTTGATCAGCACGATCGCACGGGTGCGCGAAGACACCAGCGATTCGATTTCCACCGGGTCCGGCTGGAAGCCGTTTTCCGGCGCGCAGCGGTAATACACCGGGCGGCCATCGTTGAGGATGGTCGCCGCCGACCACAGCGGGTAGTCCGGGGAGGGCACCAGCACTTCGTCGCCGGGGTTGAGCAGGGCGCGCAGGGAGAGGTCGATCAGCTCGCTGACGCCGTTGCCGACGAACACCCGGTCCGGATGCGCATCGGGGGCACCGCGGCGGGCGTACGCGGCGGCGATGGCCTCGCGTGCCTCGGGCAGGCCCTGCTGGTGCGTGTAGGGGTCGGTGCGGCCCATGTCGTCGGCAATCGCGCGCTGCAGGTGCTCGGGTGCGCGGAAGCCGAAGCTGCCCGGGTTGCCGATGTTCAGCTTGATCAGCTTGCGGCCCTGCGCCTCCAGCTCACGCGCTCGCCGCGCCAGTTCGCCCCGGATCTCGTAGCGGACTTCGGACAGGCGCTCGCGGGTGGCAAGCGGCTTCAGCGGGGGCGTGGACATGACTGGGCCGTCGGAGGGCATGGAATCTGCATGGTAGCGGAATTGGTGCATTGCGGGGCAAGCCCGGCCAGGCCCGGAGTTTCCAACGGCGGCAGGCAGTTGCCGGGCCCGGCCGGGGCGGTGGGGAAGGTAGAATGGGCCGATGAGCGAACCGATCGATTACCGCGCCCTGCAGACCATGGGCTGGCCTTGGGCAGGCGCCCCCGAGCTGCCCAGCTGGCAGGCCCTGTTCGAGCAGCACCCGCAGGCCCGGCCGGGCCGGGTGATCGAGCAGCACCGCACCGGCTACATCGTGGCCGACGTGCCCGAGGCGGCGATCAAGACCGAGTCCCCGCCGGAGTGGCAACGGCCGCGCTTCCCCAGCCACGAGCGGGCGGCCGTGGGCGACTGGGTGCTGCTGGAGGGCATCAAGATCGTGGCGCTGCTGCCACGGCGCACCGCGATCAAGCGCGGCGCGGCCGGCGAGCATTACCACCAGCAGGTGATCGCGGCCAACATCGATACCGTGTTCATCGTGTGCGGGCTGGATGCGGACTTCAATCCGCGCCGCATCGAGCGCTACCTGCTGCTGGTCGGCGGTGGCGGCGCGCAGCCGGTGGTGGTGCTGACCAAGGCCGACCAGACCGAGTACAGCCAGGATGCGCTGGACGTGCTGGAAGAGCTGGCCGCCCAGGACATCCCGCTGCTGGCGATCAACGGCCGCGACCCGGCCAGCGCCGCCGCGCTGCTGCCGTGGCTGGGCGCCGGCCGCACGGTGGTGCTGGTGGGCTCCTCGGGCGCCGGCAAATCCACGCTGACCAACACGCTGCTGGGCGAGGAGCGGATGAAGACCGCCGATGTGCGGGTCAACGATTCGCGCGGGCGCCACACCACCACCCACCGCGCGCTGATCCCGCTGCCGGCCGGTGCCTGTCTCATCGATACGCCCGGCATGCGCGAACTCAAGCCGACCGGTGAAGAGGCGCTCAGCGAGGGCGGTTTCTCCGACGTGGAGGCCCTGGCCGCACAGTGCCGTTTCCGCGACTGCGCCCACCAGCGCGAACCGGGCTGCGCGGTGCGCGCGGCGATCGAGGACGGCACGCTGGACGAAGAGCGCCTGCTCAACTACTTCAAGCTGAAGGAAGAAGTCGCCGCCGCCGCCGCCAAGCTCGCCGTGCGCCAGGCGCAGCAGGCGATCGAGCGCAAGCACGTGGGCAAGGGCGCCCAATGGCGACCACCGGGCAAGGGCGGCCGCCGCTAATCCGCCCGAAGGGGGGGTAGAGCCACCCCATGGGTGGCTTCGCGGTGCCGGATCGAAGAACAGCCACCCATGGGGTGGCTCTACCGGTGTTGCCTTCGGATCGTGGATCAGGCAACACGCGCCACCGCAACAACCGCCAAGGTAGAGCCACCCCATGGGTGGCTTCGCGGTGCCGGATCGAAGAACAGCCACCCA
>NZ_JAVWXA010000047.1:0-4661 GCF_036662295.1 Stenotrophomonas sp. | reverse complement strand
TGGGGTGGCACTACCGGCGTTGCCGTTGGATCGCGGATCGGGCAACCCGCGCCACCGCAACCACCGCCAGGGTAGAGCCACCCCATGGGTGGCTGCTATTGTCCGCCCCATGGACACCCCGATGACCGTGGATCGTGAGGTAGCCCACCACACCGCGCTCGATGCGCAGCTGGTGGAGGCGGTGGGTGGCATCAAGCTGCTCGGGCTGACCAGCTGGCCGGCGGCCCTGCAGGCGCCGTTCCTGGCCAGCGTGGCGCGTGGCCAGCCGGTATTGCCGCAGGTGATGTACCCGCGGCTGGATTTCGGCGATACCCGCCGCGCGCTGGCCGCGATCAGCGCCCAGTGCGATCCCTCCCATCCCATCGGCCTGTACGTGCAGCGCTCGGCACACAGCTGGGACCAGGCCGCCGGGTTGCTCGAATCGCTGGGCACCGCCGAGGTGGACCGCTATTCGGTGGCGCTGTTCGGTGCGCCCGAACAACCGCTGCCCGGCAACGGCCCCAGCACCCGCGATGCGGCCCGCCACTTCATCCAGATCGCACACGAACTGGACCACGAACTGCTGGCGCCGGAAGAGCAGGTGCCGGTCTCGGCCACCGCGCTGCAGCTGCAGTTGCAGAGCGACCTGGATGCCTTCTTCGAATCGCGCATCATCAGCGTGCAGCTGGACCCGGAGCTGATCTCCAAGGCCGCCGCCGGCCCCACCCGCATCCGCCTGCGCACCAGTGCGCGCTTCAGTGCCTACGACCGCGCCCAGCTGTTCCACCACGAGGCACTGGTGCATTCGCTGACCGCCTTGAATGGCCGCGAGCAGCCGCACCTGCCCAGCCTGGCGCTGTCCTCCCCGCGCGTGACCGCCACCCAGGAAGGCCTGGCCACCTTCGCCGAGCAGATCACCGGCAGCATCGACATCGAACGGCTCAAGCGCATCAGCCTGCGCACCGAGGCCATCGCGATGGCGCGCGAGGGCGCCGACTTCATCGAGGTGTTCCGCTACTTCTGCGAGGCCGGGCAGAACAACGAAGAGAGCTTCGCCTCGGCCCAGCGCGTGTTCCGCGGCGTGCCGCCCACTGGTGGCGCGGCCTTCACCAAGGACACCGTGTACCTGCGCGGACTGGTCTCGGTGCACACCTTCTTCCGCCACATGCTGGCCGAGGATCGCCTGCAGGTGTGCCGCTGGTTGTTCGCCGGCAAGATGTCGCTCACCGACGCGCTGGCCTTCGCACCGCTGTTCGAAGAGGGCATCCTGCGCCCGCCCCGCTGGCTGCCGCACTGGGTGAGCCGCGCCAACGGGCTGGCCGGCATGCTGGCGTTTTCGCTGTTCGCCAACCGCATCCGCATGGACCAGCTGGCGCCGGAGTAGGTCACCGCCGCTGGTGTTGGCCTGCCTGACGCCTCACCACCAACTGAGGCATCCCACCCAACCGGGGCAACCTACGCGGCCGACGGGTTGGCGGCTTCCCAGGCGATGTGGGCGTCGGCGAGTTCATACAGCTGCTCGACCAGGGCCATCGGCAGGCCATCGTCGTAGTCCTCGCTGTAGGCCTCGTCGAAGGGATCGATGGCGAGGTCGCCGTCCACCGCCTGCAACATCTGCGGTGGCATGCGCTGCAGTTCTTCGGGCGCGTGTTCGTGCGGACCGGCGCCGTCCCAGTGGCCGGGATCGAAGGCGATGCCGTGGTCGGCGTAGAAGCCGGCCAGGTAGCGCTGCTGCACCCGCGCGATCAGTTGGTGGGTGTCGCGCGCGTACTCGGGCACCGCGTCGATGGTCTCGTATTGTGCATGCCAGCCCGCACCCACGCTCCAGAACAGCATCAGCGCGGTGGCGCGGTCCAGGTCGGGCTGGTCGGCCAACCATGCCAGCGCACGCCCGTTGTCGCCATAGTTGGAGCGCGCGACATACAGATGCCGCTGCTCCGGCGTGGCCTGCACCAGATGGTCGTGCAGCAGGCGCCAGGTGGCGGCGCTGTAGTCCTGTTCGTTCATGGGCCGATGTCCGTGGCAGTGATGAGGGTGGCCATTCTAGCGGCCACGCGCAGGCATGCCGTGAGTTTCTTTGCGCTACGTCTCACTTCATCGCGCATCGCCACGCACGTAAGAATGCTTTCATCTTGCGCTCGCATGATGGCCGCGCACCTGCATCGCGCAGGTCACCATCCCCCCTGCAACGGACCATCATGCTCAACCGACCCCTGACGATCGCCGTGGCGATCGCGCTGTGCAGCGCTTCGGCCCACGCCGCCGACATAGACGCCAACAACGCCACCAACGCGAGCGTTGCGCTCAGCGCGCAGACCCTGGACACCGTGTCGGTGATCGGCCAGGGCGAAACCCGCCAGGTGCAGCGCATCGGCACGGTGGACAAGGAGGTGTTGCCGCCGGGCACCAGTGGGCAGAAGATCCTCGACCGCCTGCCGGGCGTGTCGGTGCAGTCCAATGATGCGTTCGGCGCCAACGAGGAATCGCAGAGCATCACCCTGCGCGGTTTCGACAAGAGTCGCCTGGGCTACACGCTGGACGGCATTCCGCTGGGCGACAACAGCTATGGCAACTACAACGGGCTGAGCATCGCGCGTGCGTTGATCGCCGAGAACCTCGCCGGTGCCGAGCTGTCCCAGGGCATCGGCTCGCTGGGTGTGGCCTCCACCAGCAACCTGGGCGGCACGATCCAGTACTTCTCCCAGGACCCGTCCACCGAGTTCGGCGGCCGCGCCAGCGTCACCGTGGGTGACGACAACCAGCGCCGCGGTTACCTGCGCGTGGACACCGGCGACCTCAACGGCTTCTCGGCCTACGTCTCCGGCGTGCACCAGGAGGCGGACATGTGGGCCGAGCCGAACCAGAACCAGACCACCCGGCAGTTCAACGCCAAGGCCGTGTGGAACGTGGGCGACCACCGCTTCGGTGCCTTCGTGGCCACCTCGCGGGTGAGCCAGGCCAACTACGCCTACCTGTCCAAGAGCATGCTCGCGCGCGGGCTGGGCTACGACTGGAACATCTACGCCCCGGACTGGGACCGCGCGGTGGCGGCGGCCTACTGCGCGCCCGGCACCTACAACGCGCAGAAGTGCGCCTTCAGCGGCGGCGTCAACAGCATCGATGATGCGTACTACCAGAGCCGCGCGCTGCGCGACGACAACCTGTACTCGGTCGATGCCGACCTGGCGCTGGGAGATACCGCGCGCCTGAAGCTGCTGGGCTACCACCACGAGAACCGCGGCCAGGGCCACTGGTGGGCACCGGGCCAGCCGTCCAACCCGGGCACCGCGCAGGCGCTGCCGATCTCCATCCGCAGCAGCAACTACACCATCAACCGGCAGGGCATCACGGCCGCGTTGAGCTGGCAGTGGGGCATCCACGCGCTGGAGGCGGGGCTGTGGTACGAGCGCAACGACCACAACGTGGAGCGCAACTTCTACTACATCACCGGGCCGTTCCTGGATGACGGGTACCTCAACCATCCCGACCGCCGCCTGTTCGACCAGGACTTCGATATCCGCACGCGGCAGTTCTACGTGCAGGACCGGATGCGCTTCCTGGATGACCGGCTCACGGTCGATGTGGGGATCAAGAGCCCCAACACGCGGATGACGGCCAACGCCAAGCCCGGCACGGAGACGGCCTATGCCTCGGGCACGCTGACGGCGAAGGAGTCGGTGCTGCCGCAGGCGGGCATCGGTTTCAAACTGAGCCCCAACCAGGAGCTGTTCGCTTCGTACTCGGAGAACATCGCCGCGTTCGTGGGCGGTGGCAGCGGTGGCCCGCTGCAGGTCTCGCCGGAATCGTTCGCGGCCAGCGCGGGGCTGGAGCCGGAAAAATCGAAGACGCTGGAAGCGGGCTTCCGTACCTTTGGCGAGAAGTACCAGGCGTCGATCGCGGCGTACCACGTGATGTTCGACAACCGGCTGCTGTCGCTCAATCCGTGCACGAGCATCGAGGTGGGCACGCGCCCGGAGTGCGTGACGCGCTTCATCAACGTAGGCTCGGTAAAGAGCCGCGGCGCGGAGCTGACGTTCATCCTCAAGCCGATGGACGGGCTGCAGTGGTACAACGCGCTGTCGTGGAACAAGACGACGTACGAGGACAACTACACCTCGGGCGGGGCGGTCGTGCCGGTGGCGGGCAAGATCACCGTGGATACGCCGCAGCGGATGGCGTCGAGCGAGATCAGCTGGAACCGGGACGGTTTCTTCGCGAGCCTGCGCGCCAAGTACACGGGCAAGCGCTACTACACCTACACCAACGACCAGTCGGTGGCGGGCGTGACGACGTTCGATGCGGGGGTGGGCTACGCGTTCGGACCGGGGCTGGGCCTGCGCGACGTGAAGGTGTCGCTCAATGCGACCAACCTGACCAACAAGCGCTACGCGGGCCAGCTCAGTTCTTTCGCACCGACCGATCCGACCGGCACCCGCTACGCGATCCACGCCAGCGCGCCGCGCCAGGTATTCATGACGGTGGCGGCGGAGTTCTGATTTTCTGGTTTTTTAAGAGCGGTATAGCAATTTCAAGAGCAACAGCAACAGCAACAGCAACAGCAACGGCGCCTCATTTGCTGGATCGCTCGCTTGGCCGGGCACGGGTGGGGTGGCGGGACACGCCGTGAATCCGTCCGTGGAGGCTCGCATGCGCCATCCATGGCGCATGACGGTCCCGCCACC
>NZ_JAVWXA010000046.1:0-29566 GCF_036662295.1 Stenotrophomonas sp. | reverse complement strand
CGCCCAGCCGCCAGCGGCTGGGCCGGGCCGCGGAGCGGGACTTGCAGCGTGTCCCGCACCCCCGCCCGTACCCGCCCCAAGCGACAAGGCATGCACGCGCGAGGTTCAGCAGAGCCTTACCCCGCAGATGGGCGAAGAACAAAAAAAACGCCCCTTCCTGCGAAGGGGCGTCCGAGGCATTACAGCAACTGCTTGTCAGTGCTTGGCGGCGTCGGCGTTCTGTTTGGCGTCGTCGGCCACGTCGCGTGCCTTGTCGGCCACCTTCTGGGCGGCATCGGCGGTGGCGTCGCTGGCGTGGGCAGTGGCATCGCGGGCGGCGGTCTTGGCCTCGCCGGCGGCCTCGGAGGTCGCCGCGGCGGCGCGGTCCAGGGCCTGCTGCGTATCGGCGGCGGCGCGTTCGGAGGCGGCGGCGGCTTCATCGGCGGCGCTGCGGGTAGAGGCGGCGGCCTTGTCCACCGCTTCGCGTGCGGCGGCATTGGCGCTGTCGGCGGCCTGCGCGGCGTCCTGGCGTGCCTGTTCGGCCTCCGGGCCCTTGCACGCGGCCAGGCCGAGCAGCAGGGAGGCGGCCAGCAGGGAAGTGGTCAGCGGAGGGATGGTCATGGCGCTCTCCAGTACAGGGATCGTAGGGGAGGCCAGCCTATTCATGCCGTCGTGAAGGCCGGGTGGCGGCCAATGGCATCCGTACAGCGGCGCCTGGGATCCTCGTCGGCCCGGCGTGCGCCCAAAGAAAAAGCCGCTGGCGAACCAGCGGCTTCTTCAGACTTGCTTGAAGAAAGAAGTGATTACTTCTTGGCTTCTTCAGCAGCGTCCTTGGCCTGCTCGGCGGTGGCTTCACCGGCCTTGGCAGCGTCGGCAGCAGCGCCGGCAGCAGCGTCGGTGGCAGCGCCCGAAGCCTGGGCAGCGGCGTCAGCCGAAGCGTCAGCAGCGGTGGTGGCGGTGTCGGCGGCAGCCTGGGCAGCGTCGGCGGTCTGGGCGCCAGCAGCAGCGGCCTGGTCGGCAGCGACCTGGGCGTCAGCGGCAGCTTCGTTGGCCGAAGCAGCAGCGTCAGCAGCCTGTTCCTGCTTCGAGCAGGCGGTCAGAGCCAGGCCCAGGGCCATCGCGATCAGCAGCTTGTTGATGCTCATTTGTGTGAATCCTCGTCGTTAGATTAGGCAACGCGCTATTGCGCGCCCGGCAACATGATGACAAGCCACGTTTGGCTGTCAAGCGATCGCGCATTCATTTTTGCGAAATGCGCGTTAAATCCAATCAAATCAATTCGATGGCGATGGCCGTCGCTTCGCCGCCGCCGATGCAGAGCGTAGCGATGCCGCGCTTTCCCCCGCGCGTGCGCAATGCATTGACCAGCGTCACCACCAGACGGGCACCCGAAGCACCGATCGGATGGCCCAGTGCGCAGGCACCGCCATTCACGTTGACCTTCTCGTGCGGAATGCCCAGTTCGCGGATCGGCGCCATGGCCACCACCGCGAAGGCTTCGTTGATCTCGAACAGGTCCACCTGGTCAAGGCTCCAGCCGGTCTTGGCCAGCAGCGTGTGCAGCGCGCCGATCGGGGCGGTGGTGAACCACTCCGGCTCCTGCGAATGGGTGGCGTGGGCCACGATCCGCGCCAGCGGCTGCAGCCCGCGGGCGGCCGCGTCTTCCTCGGTCAGCAGCACCACGGCAGCGGCGCCGTCGGAGATGCTGGAGGAGCTGGCGGCGGTGACCGTGCCGTCCTTCTTGAAGGCCGGGCGCAGGGTCGGGATCTTGGCGATGTCCGACCGGCCCGGCTGCTCGTCCTGCGCGAACGCGACCTCGCCCTTGCGCGTGGCCACCGTCACTTCCACGATTTCATCGTCGAAGGCGCCGCTGGCCTGCGCGGCCTGCGCACGGCGCACCGACTCGATGGCGAAGGCATCCTGCTCTTCGCGGCTGACCTGGTACTTGTCCACCGCGCATTCGGCGAACTCACCCATCGCCTTGCCGTCGTAGGCGTTGACGAGGCCGTCGTGGGCCATGTGGTCCACCGCCTGGAAATTGCCGAACCGATTGCCGGTGCGCGAATTGGGCAGCATGTGCGGGGCGTTGGACATCGACTCCATGCCGCCGGCCACCACGATGCTGGCCGAACCGGCCTTGATCAGGTCATGGCCCAGCATGATGGCCTTCATGCCCGAACCGCACACCTTGTTCAGCGTGGTCGCGCCGGTGGCCAGCGGAATGCCGGCGGCGATCGCGGCCTGGCGGGCCGGCGCCTGGCCGAGGTTGGCCGGCAGCACGCAGCCCATGATCACCTCGGAGACATCCGCTGCCGGGACCCCGGACTGCTGCAGTGCGGCAGCGATCGCCGCGGCGCCCAGGGCAGGGGTGGGGACGCCGTTGAACTGGCCCAGGAAGGAACCGATGGCGGTGCGTTTGGCAGCGGCGATGACAATGTTGGACATGGCAATCTCGTTGGTGCGTGGGCAGGTTTTCAAGAGTGGGATCGCGTGCCATTGGCGTGCGCGTGTTTTCCCGGCAGACTGCGAACTACCGGCCAAGTATAGAGGCTTGGCACTTGCCGCCGGCCGAGGTCCAGGAGGACCGACCGGACGGGTGAAAACAATACGTCAATGGGGATACAAGGATGAACAAGGCAGTCTTGGGGCGGTCTCTGCTGGTCACGGCCATGGCCGCGGCGCTGGGTGCGTGTGGCGGTGGTGGCGGTGGCAACAACGTGCGCGTCGATCCGCCGCCGGTGACGCCGCCGCCGACCACGCCCCCGCCGACCACGCCTCCCGCCAAACCGGCCGAACCGGCGTTTGATGCCCACCTGACCATCACCCAGGCCGGTGCCGCGCGCACCGCCGGGCTGGATGGCACCGGCGTGCGCATCGGCGTGGTCGATTCGGGCGTGATGCGCAACCACGCCGCCCTGGATGGCCGCGTCCTGGCCAACTACAGCTACGTCGATTCGCGCACCAACAACCTCAACGTGGACGACGTGGTCGGCCATGGCACCGCCGTGGCCGAACTGGCCGCCGGCAAGGCCGTGGGCAGCTGGCAGGGCGGCATCGCCCCGGGCGCGCAGATCGTGTCGGCCCGGATCATCGCCGACACCCGCCCGAGCGACGACGGCTCGGGCAACGGCAACGAAGTCAGCGGCGCCCTCGGCCTGGCCCCGGTCCACCAGGACCTGATCGGGCAGGGCGTCAAGATCATGAACAACTCCTGGGGCGGTCTGTACTGGACCAACGCCAACGCCACCGCGCCGATCGCCCAGGAATACCGCCCCTTCATCATCGCCAACGGCGGGCTGGTGGTGTTTGCCACCGGCAACGAAAGCAAGGCCAACCCGTCCAGCATGGCGGCACTGCCCAGCCAGCCGGGCCCGAACGGCACGCTGCCGGCGGCCGACCTGGAGCGTGGCTGGCTGAGCGTGACCGCGGTGGACTCCACCGACCCGAGCAAGCTGGCCTCCTACGCCAATGCCTGCGGCGTGGCCGCGCGCTACTGCCTGGCGGCACCGGGCGCGGCGGTCTATGTCGATCCGGCCTACACCGCCGGCAGCACCACCACGCCCAAGTACCTGTGGAACTACGGCACCTCGTTTGCCGCGCCGCTGGTGTCCGGGGCGGCCGCGCTGGTCTGGCAGAAGTACCCGTATTTCAGCAACGACCTGGTCCGCCAGACGCTGCTCGGCACCGCCACCGACCTGGGCAGCGCCGGGGTCGACAGCACCTTCGGCTATGGCCTGCTCAACATCGCCAAGGCGATCAACGGCCCGGCGCGCTTCGACTGGGGCAACACCACCGTCAACGTCAACCAGACCGCGCTCAACTCGGTGTGGGGCAACAACATCAGCGGCAGCGGCGGGCTGATCAAGCAGGGCGTGGGCGCGCTGGGCCTGACCGGCACCAACACCTACACCGGTGATACCCGTATCGAGCAGGGCACGATCGCACTGCGCAATGGCGCCTCCCTCACCTCCAACGTGACCGTGGTGGCCAACGCGGGTGGGGCGAACGCCTCGGCGTTGCAGTTCCTGTCCGGCGACGGGCGGATCAAGGGCAACGTCGACAACGGCGGCAGCGTGATCCTGCGCGATGCCAACGGCACCGGCACCATCGATGGCAACTACACCCAGCGGGCCGGCGCGCAGCTGATGATCGCGCTGGGTGGCAACGCGTTGAACGTCACCGGCACCGCCGCGCTGGCGGGCAACGTGCACGTCAGCACCATCGTCAGCGGCTACGTGCCGGCGGCCGGGCGGACCCAGACGGTGCTGCAGGCCGGGCAGATCAGTGGCCAGTTCGATGCGGTCACCCACAGCCTCACCCAGGCCACGCTGTTGCAGATGTCCCTGCAGCAGAGCGCCAACGCCGTGACGCTCACCACCGACCAGATCAACATCACCACGGCCAGCCGCAATGCCGGCCTGGCGGGCGCGACGCTGGCCTCGGCCGGCCGCGTGGAAACCGCTTTCGAAGTGCTGGATCGGGGCGGCGCGGCGGGCAACGCCTTTGCCGACGGTGCCGGTGAACTGCAGCGCGTGCAGGGCACCCAGGCCCTGCAGGACAGCCTGGACAGCCTGTCCGGCAAGGCCCATGCATTGGCCACCGCGTCCACCTTCGACAGCATCGACCTCAACCGCCGCGCCTTGTCGGCCCGGTTCGGGCAGGTGGGCGCCACGCCGCGCCTGCGCGGTGCCTGGCAGAGCACGCTGGGCGAGGTGGGGCAGGGCAGCTTCTCGGCCAGTGGCACCGACACGCGCGGCTGGATGATGGGCCAGGATGCGGCGCTGGGCAGCAACGGCGTGCTCGGTTTCGCCTTCGGTGAAACCCGCACCCACAACAGCCGTGACTGGGGCAGCGACCGCGGTCGCGACCGCCAGTCGCAGGCGCAGTTGTATGCCGGCTGGAACACCGGCAACGCCTACGCGCTGGGCCAGGTGGGCGCCGGCCAGTTCACCCGCGAGATCGATCGCCAGCTGTTGTTGGGCGCCGGCCAGTACGGGGTCAACGCCCGTTATGGCGGCAGCTTCACGGCGGCCAGCGTCGAGACCGGCTACCGCTTCGGCGATGGCCGCGCCTCGCTGACGCCGTACCTGGGCGCGGACTATTCGCGCGTGGACAGCGATCGCTTCACCGAGCAGGGCGGGCTGGGCTTCGGCCTGCGCACCCAGGGCAATGTCAGCACGCGCAGCCAGGCCCTGGCCGGCGTGCGGGCCGAACGCCAGTGGGGCCGCTGGGCGCTGCGCGGTTACGCCGAATGGCAGCAGCTGCTCTCCAGCCAGGGGCTGACCCAGGACGCCAGCTTCGTCGGCGTCGATGCATGGGCACCCATGGCGGGCCTGCAGCCGGCGCGCTCGGGTGGCCTGTTCGGCCTGTCGGTGGAGTCGTGGTTGAGCCGCCACAGCCGCGTGGCCTTCGGTTACGACCAGCGCTTCGGCCCGCGCGGCGACCTCAGCCAGGTCGCACTGCGCTATTCCACGGCCTTCTAAGCCGCACAACACGCGGGGCCCGCCGGGGCCCCGCGCTTCAGCCGCAACTCCCGGCGCCACAGGGGTTGCCGTGCGCTGTCGTGACGCCGGCCCGCTGCCGGCACTACCGGCTGGTTCGGTGCGGACCGGGCAACGGTCCAGGGCGAAGAACAAAAAGAAAGGGCGCGATTGCATCGCGCCCTTCTGCTTTGCAGCGGTCACCGCCGACCGGCGGTCAGCTGCCGCGCAAGGTTCCCAGGCGCGGCGTGGCGCGCCCCAGCGGCATCTTCAGCTTGCCGATCGACTGGATCCGCGTCTCGGCAATCTGGTCGGCCGCGCGCTGCGGCGCGATCCCTTCGCGCTCGGACAGCGCAAAGATCCGCCCCAGGTTGTGGTAGATGCTGCGGATCAGACGCATCGCCCGCTCGCGGTTGTAGCCGTCGATCTCCAGCGACACATTCATCACCCCGCCTGCGTTCACCGCGTAATCGGGCGCATACAGGATCCCGCGCGCATGCAGCTCATCGCCCACCTCCAGGCTCGACAGCTGGTTGTTGGCCGTCCCGCACACGATCCTGCACTTCAGCCGCGGCAGCGTCTGCGGGTTGATGGCCCCTTCCAGCGCGCACGGCGCGAACACATCTGCGTTCACATCGTAGATGTCATCGGGCTTCACGGCCTCGGCGCCGTACTCGGTCACCGCCCGCTCCACCAGCGCACTGTCCAGATCGGTCACCAGCAGCTTCGCGCCCCGGTCGCGCAGCAGCTTCACCAGCTCCATCCCGATGTGGCCCAGGCCTTGCACGGCGATGCTCGCCTTGCCCACTTCCTCGTGGCCCAGCTTGTGCTGCATCGATGCCATCAGCGCCTGCAGCGCCCCGTAAGCGGTGAACGGGGCCGGATCGCCCGAGCCGCCATGGACCTGGTGCACGCCGGTGACGTACTCGCTTTCCAGGTAGATGTTTTCCATGTCGTTGACGTCGGTGCCCACGTCCTCGGCGGTGATGTAGCGGCCGCCCAGCGAATCCACATACCGCCCGAACGCGCGGAACAGCACCTCGCTCTTGTCCTGGCGCGGGTCGCCGATGATCACCGCCTTGCCCCCGCCCACGTTCAGCCCGGCCAGCGCGTTCTTGTAGGTCATGGTCCGGCTCAGCCGCAATGCGTCGGCCAGCGCATCGTCGGTGCTGGCGTAGGGGCGCATGCGCACGCCGCCCAGGGCCGGGCCCAGGGTGGTGTTGTGGATGGCGATGATCGCCCTCAGACCGGCATCGCGGTTGTGGCAGAACACCACTTGTTCGTGACCGGAAGTTTCGAGGGTTTCAAATAACATGGTGGCTCCGATGGTGCGAACGGTGGCGAACAGCGGCGAACGAACCAGCAAAATGTGGGTTGCAAAACAAAAAAAGCGACTTCGTCGGATCGGGTGACGGGTCGCGCGGCGCCATTCTAGTGCATTCCGCCGGAGGGTGGTGTCAGCGCCGCAGACCGGCCCCTGCCTGCCATCGAGCGGAGCGATCACGCATCGGATCATTAAAGTTGCTGAAGATGGCGCCGATGCCGTGGCAACGGTGCGCAGTACCAGCAATGCCAGGACGGACGACGTGGGTGCAGTGGCGAGAACAGGGGTGCGGGACAGGCGGGGGCGACAGCCTTGATGGCCTGGATGCTGATGGTGGGGGTGGGGGTCCTGCTGGCCGTTGCATTCGGCCTGGGCAGCGCACGCTGGCGTGCCGGCGCGCGCGCGCCCGTGGCGTCGCCGCGCGGGCGGGTGCCGGCCCGGCCGGATCGCGAGGCGCCCGCCACCCCGGGGGTGCCGGCCGACGACCTGCTGCCGGCCGGCCTGCACGCACTGGCGCTGGTTTCGCGCAGCGGTGATGCCGACCACGGCGGGGGCGCGAACGAGGCGGCCCTGCACGCGGCGGTGGTGACCACGCTGGAGCAGCGCGACTGGTCGGCCCGGCACCTGCCGCGCCGCCCGCAGCTGCTGCCACAGCTGATCCAGACCGTGAACGACAGCGACGCCTCCGCGCGCGCCATGGCGGCGATCATCGGCCAGGACCCGGTGTTGACCGGCAACCTGCTGCGCATCGCCAACAGCCCGGTGTACCGCCTGCAGGCCAAGCCGGTGGACACCCTGCAACGCGCGGTGACGCTGGTCGGCACCGAGGGCATCCGCCAGATCATCAGCGCGGTGCTGGTGCAGCCGGTGATGCAGATTCACTGCGCGGCCTTCCCGCAGTTCGGCACGGTGATCTGGGAGCACGCGCTGCTGGCCTCGCGCGCGGCCGCAGACCACGCGCGGCTGGTCACCCACGAGGATGCGTTTGCCGCGCAGTGGCTGGGGTTGACCCAGGGCCTGGGCGCGGCGCTGGTGATGCGCCAGCTGCTCGATGCGGCCGCCCACCAGGGCGCGGCGGCGCCCTCACGGGCGCTGGCCACCCAATTGCTGGACGCCTGGACGCTGCCGGTGGCCAGCCGGATCGCGGCGGCGTGGGAGTTGCCGCCCTTGGTACACCAGGCGCTGCTGCGCGACGGCGATGCCGCCGCGCCCGGTCTGTCGGCCAGCCTGCGCTTTGCCCGCGCCGCCGCCGCGGCCAGCGTGCTGTGCCGCCACGGCCGCATCGGCCAGGCCCAGGCACTGGCGATCCTGGAGCAGCAGCACGCCACGCCGGTGCACGCGCTGCAATGGATCTGGCGGCGCCTGCACGGGCGCGCGGTGGAAACCCTGGACGCCGACGACCCCGGCGATGACTGATCGGCCCTGGCCACGCGGGCATGGCCAGGCGTGCGCTACAGCTGCGACTCCAGCGGCAGCCAGCTGATCGCGCGTGCGCTGGCGCGCAACCAGAAGGACGTGTCAGGCTCGTGGTCGAGCAGGACCGGTGGCTGCGCGGCACCGTCCAGCCAGCGCACCTGTCCCTGCGCATCCAGGGTGACCCAGTAGCTCTGCTGCGGGGCGGCCAGGCGCAGGTACTCCGCGCGCAGTTGTGCGGCCAGGTGCGCATCGTCGAACAGCACGCCCATCTCGGTGTTGAGGTAGGCCGAGCGCGGGTCGAGGTTGAACGAGCCGACAAAGCCGCGCCGGTCATCGAGCACGAAGGCCTTGGTGTGCAGGCTGGCGCCGCTGCTGCCGAACAGGCCGCTGCCCCCCTCGCCGTGGCCGTGGGCCTTCAGCTCGTACAGGTGCACGCCGCTGCGCAGCAGCGGGGCGCGGTAGTGCATGTAGCCGCCATGCACGGCCGCCACGTCGTTGGCAGCCAGCGAATTGGTCACCACGCCCACGCTGGCGCCGCGCTGGACCATCGCGGCCATGCCGGCGGTGCCTTCCTGGCCCGGCACGAAGTACGGCGAGATCAGCAGGGCCTTGTGCCGGGTGGCCTGCAGCTCGCGCACCAGCCGGGTGACCAGCCAGCTCGCCGGGTCGTCGCGCCGGTGCTTCATCGGCGGGTCCGAGGCGATCTCCACGTTGGGCGACCAGTGCAGGGCCACCGCGTCGCGGTAATACGAGCGCGCCGACGGCGACTGGGCGACCCGGCGCAGGTAGGGCTGGGCGGCGTCCCGCGTGGCCTCGTGCGCCGATTCGCGCACCAGCAGGCGCAACTGCGCGGGCGTGTGGAAGGCCAGCGCCGAGATCGGCACGGCGGCGTCGCTGTTCCAGTACGCATCGAAGATGTCGTTGGCCTGCGCGACGGCCTTGCCGGCCACCAGCAGGTCCAGGTCGCGGAAGTTGACGTCCGGCCGGGCGCTGAAATATTCCTCGCCGATGTTGCGGCCGCCGACGATCGCCACGCGGCCATCGGCGATCCAGGCCTTGTTGTGCATGCGATGGTTGACGCTGAAAAAGCGCTGCACCATCTCCACCAGGCGCCACAGGCCATGGCGGTTGCGGAACGGGTTGTAGAGGCGGATCTCGATGTTGGGGTGCTCATCGAGCGCCATCATCAGCGCGTCCTTGTCCTGGGCATTCATGTCATCGAGCAGGATGCGCACGCGCACGCCGCGCTCGGCCGCCTGGTACAGCGACTGGGCCATGAGGTGCCCGATCAGGTCGTCCTGCCAGATGTAGTACTGCAGGTCCAGGCTGCGCCCGGCATGCGCGGTGACCACGGCGCGGGCGGCATAGGCATCCAGGCCCTCGGCGAGGAAGGCGACGCCGCTCTGGTCGGGGTGCTCGGCCTGCAGGCGCACCACCTCACGGTCGATGGGGGTCTGGTCCGGCTGCGGGGCCAGCACGGTGCTGCGCGGCCCCAGTGCCCGGGGCGTGAGGTGGTCGGCCAGCAGCAGGCCACTGAGGGTGAGCAGGGCCACGCAGGCCAGCACGATGGCCAGCCAGCGCAGGAGACGGCGCCACAGCGGTTGCTTCGCCGTCATGCGCCGATGCCGGCTCAGAAGCGTTCGTCGGGGGCGAGGTAGCGCCACTGGCCGGGGGCGAGCTTGCCCATGGCCACCCGGCCGATGCGCAGGCGGCGGACGCTGACCACGTCCAGGCCGACCTGGCGGCACATGTCGCGCAACTGGCCGGGCTGGACCGGCTTGATCGCAAAGCGCAGGCGGGTTTCGTTCTGCCAGCTGACCTTGCACGGCGGCAGCGGCCAGTTGCGGAAGCTGAGGCCGTGGGCGAGCCGCTTCATGCCGTAGGGCGCCAGTTCGCCACTGACTTCGACCAGGTACTCCTGTTCGAGGGTGGCGCCGCGGTCCTTGAGGTGGGAGAGCACGCGGCCGTCCTGGCTGATGACGATCATGCCGCTGTCTTCGGCGGCCAGCGGCATGGCCAGCTGCAGGGCATGGAAGTGGCGCTGCAGCAGGCTGACGCCGGTGGCGTCCAGTTCGCTGCGGCTGTCGGGGGTGACCATGGCGCAGAGCTGGTCGGCGGGGACGCCGGCGGGCTTGTGCAGGAGCATGCTGACCGTTTCGGCGCGGACGGCTTCGGCGTTGTCGCGCAGCACGATGGTCTGGTCGGCGACCAGGGTCTGGGGCTGTTCGACGATCTGGCCGTCAACGGTGACCCAGCCGCCCTCGATGTAGCGCTGGGCATCGCCGCGGGAGCAGCCGATGAGGCTGGCGAGGCGTTTGTCGAGTCGGATCGGGTCGGTCATGGGGGGCTACGGAAAGCGGGGTGCGGGCGGGGAGTGTACTGGGTGGGGGGAGATGGTGGGTTGAAGGACACGCTGCAAGTCCCGCTCCGCGGCCCGGCCCAGCCGCTGGCGGCTGTGCGTTCAGTCGCATGCGAGGCAGTGCCTCGCAAGCCATGCGCCTTCACCCTTGTAAGCTCCTTTTGCGCCATCCATGGCGCAAAACGGGTCCCGCCAACCCACCCGTGCCACGCCCTGACAGCGGGCCGGTGGCCTTGGAACCAGCGGACACGGCTGATGCTTCAGCCGGTCTGTTTAGCCGCTCTGTTCTGTTTAGCCGATCTGTCTAGCCACAGCTGTTTCAGCCGCCGTTGTTTCAGCCGCTGCTGCCGTCCAGGTGGGTGAGGTAGAGCCGCAGGTCGAATTCGAGCTGGTGGTAGTCCGCTTCCATGTGGGTGCAGAGCTGGTAGAAGGCCTTGTTGTGGTCCGATTCCTTCAGGTGCGCCAGTTCGTGGACGACGATCATTTTCAGGAAGGGGGCGGGTGCGTCGCGGAAGACGGTGGCGATGCGGATTTCGCGACTGGCCTTGAGCTTGCTGCCCTGGACGCGTGAGACGGTGGTGTGGGTGCCGAGGGCGTGCTTGAGGACCTGGAGGCGGCTGTCGTAGAGCACCTTGGACAGCGGCGCGGACTGGCGCAGGTAGCGCTCCTTCAGGCCCTGGGTGTAGTCGTAGAGCTGGCGGTCGTTGCGCACGGTGTGCAGGTCGGCGTAGCGGCGCTGCAGCCAGGGGCCCAGGCGATCGCCGTCGATCAGCTCGCGGACCTGCTGCTGCAGGGCCTCGGGGTAGCCGGCGAGGTATTTCAGGGCTGCCATGGGCGACGGTTGGGGCCGGGCGGGCGGACCAGTATGATGGCCCCGCAATCCCGCAACAAACATGATGCAAGGCAATGGCGAAGGCGAATCCGCTGCAGGAGCAGCTGCTCAAGGCTGGACTGGTGAAGAAGTCGCAGGTGTCCCAGGCGGCGCGTGAGCAGGTCAAGGCCCGTCACGGCAAGGCCCCGGTGGCGCCCAGCGAGAGCCAGCGCGAGGCCGAGCGGCTGCGCGCCGAGAAAGCTGAACGCGACCGCGGGCTGGAGGCCGAGCGCAAGCAGAAGGCACGGGCGCAGGAGCTGCAGGCCCAGGTGCGGCAGATCATCGAGACCCACAAGGTCAAGCGCGAAGGCGAGAGCGAATATCGCTTCAACGACGGCACGCTGATCCGCACGCTGCTGGTCAACGCCGCGCTGCGCCGCCAGCTGGCCAGCGGTGCGCTGGTGATCGCGCGCTACGGCGAGGGCTTCGAGCTGCTGCCACGGGCGGCGGCGGACAAGGTGATCGAGCGCGATGCGAGCGCGATCGTGCTGGACAACGCACGGCCCGGCACCGAGCCGAGCACCGGCAATGCCGAGGACGACGCCTATTACGCGCAGTTCCAGGTGCCCGACGACCTGGTCTGGTAAGTCCGGGCTGAAGCGTTCACGCGGCGTCCGCCGCGTTCAGGTGCGCGCCGGGTGGCGGCGCCGGGCCGGGTCTATGCTGACGGCCTGGCATTGGCATGGGAGCACCATCATGGCCACGGGGTGGGCAGGCGACGACGCGGTCCAGGAGCAGATCGACGCGACCGTGGACGAGGCGATCCAGCGCGCCCGCGCGCAGCTGGGGCAGGGGCCCGGATCGACCCATTGCGAACACTGCGATGCGCCCATTCCCGAGGCGCGGCGCAAGGCCGTGCCGGGCGTGCGCCTGTGCGTGCACTGCCAGGCGGCCGACGATGCCGTCGCGCAGGGCGGCAGCAGCTACAACCGGCGCGGCAGCAAGGACAGCCAGCTGCGCTAGCCGCCGGGGTGGCGCGCCACTGCGCTCAGCCGTCGCCCTGGATGCCGCCCGGGGCCTGTGCCGGATCGCGCCAGCGGCGCACGGTGCGCTGGAAGAACATGTTGTTGGGAATCTGCAGCACGGTGCCCTCGTGGCCGCCGTCGGTTTCCTGCAGGGTGGTGTAGATCAGGTTCACGTCGATCACCCGGCCCTTGAGTCCGGGCTTCTCGCCGTTTTCCAGCAGCTCGATGTAGTCGTGCAGGCGGAACGGACGCGTGGTGAAGATCAGCAGCGTGCAGAAGATGTTGGAGAGCACGCTCCAGGCGGCGAAGAAGGCCACCGCGCCGACCGCGGCAAACCCGGTGAAGGCCGTCCACAACACGGTGGCCGAGGTGCCGAAGATCTTGAGCACCACCAGCAGCACGGTGAAATACACCACGAAGGTGAAGACCCGGCGCGCGCCCATGATCATTTCCGGCGGCAGCGTGTAGTGCTCGCCGACGCGGCGGATCAGGCGCCGGGCGATCAGGCGCAACAGCCAGGCCGCCAGCAGGGTGAGCAGGATCTGCAGGGCCGGCACCCCGTACTGCAGCCAATCGTGGGTCCAGGTGGGCAGGTGGTCTTTCATGCGAAGCGCGGATCCTTGCAGCGATAGTGCGATAAACGCCTATCTTAATGCGCTGGCCGCGCGCGCTGGTCAACGCCGCTCAGAACAGCGGGTGCGCCGCCAGCCGCTGGATCAGGGCCGACAGGCACAGCGGTGCATGCCCGGCCACCTGCACGCAGACCTCCGCGCGCGGTGCGATCGTGACATGCAACGTGAGCGGGCTGCCCGGCAAGGTGCAACCGCCGATCAACGCCAGCAGCAGGGCGAGGCAACGGGAGGGCATGGCGGGTTCCTTGGCATGGGCCGGTCAGGGAGGCATTGGTTGGATGCGCCGGGTGGCTGGAAGGTTTAGAGGCGGCAGCGGGCAGGTCGGCGCGGGCCGGTTTAAACCTTTTCGCGGCGGCCTGCATCCAACGGATATGCTCAACGCCACCATGCCAGCCCCCCGCACCCCGACCGAGGCCGACGCCCTCGATGACCACGCCCTGGTGCGTGCGGCGGTGGGCGGTGACATGCAGGCCTACGAGCGCCTCTACCGCCGTCATTCGCCGCGCCTGTACGCCGTGTTGTGGCGGCTGTGCGGTGGCCAGGCGGCGCGTGCGGAGGATGCGTTGCAGGAAGCGTTCCTGCAGGCCTGGAAGGCGCTGCCGGGGTTCCGGTTCGACAGCAGCCTGGGCACCTGGCTGCACCGGCTGGGGGTGAACGCGGCGCTGATGGAACTGCGCGCCAATGCCACCTGGCAGGCATGCGACGCCGGCGAGGAAGGCAGGGAGCACGTGGCCACGCTGGCCGCGCACGAGCGCTGCGCCGGCACCGCGCTGGACCTGGAGCGCGCGCTGGACACCCTGCCGCCGCGCGCCCGCGCCGTGCTGGTGCTGCACGATATCGAAGGCTGGAAACACCAGGAAATCGCCGACCAGCTGCAGATGGCGGTTGGCAGTTCGAAGGCTCAGTTGCACCGTGCGCGTGGTCTGTTGCGCGCGCGGTTGGGAGAAACCGCATGAACAACGATACCGACCACCCGCTGCACGATCCGGACGCGGCCGCGCTGCAGGCACGCCTGCGCGCGCTGCCCGCCGAACGGGTGCCGCCGGCGCGGGTCTGGCAGGCGATCGCCGCGCAGTTGCCGGCGATGCCGCAGCCGCTGGGCGACGCACCACGCGCCATGGCCGATGCGCCACGGCCGGTGGCGGTGATCGCACCGCGCCGGCGCTGGCCGTTGCACGTGGGGCTGGGCCTGGCGGCGGCCGTGGGGCTGCTGATGGTGGTGCCCCTGCCGGTGCCGCAGACGCCGCCACCGACGCTGGTGCAGCGCCAGGCCGATGCGCTGGCGATGGAGTACCAGCACGCCATGGCCGCGTTGCCGGCCACGCCGGTCGGCGGCGACTGGCAGCCGGCGCTGCAGGAACTGGATACCAGTGCCGCGCACATCCGCGCCGCGCTCGCCGAGAACCCGCGCTCGCGCGTGCTGCTGTCGCAGTTGCAGCGCACCTACGCGCTGCGTCTTGAACTTACCCAGCAGGCGGTGATGGCCGCCGCTGGCCTGCCATCCTGAAGGAGGAGTTGCACCATGCACACATCATTGCGTCTGATCACGGTCCTGGGCCTGTTGCTGCCACTGGCGGCCCATGCGGCCACCGTGGTGAACGAGCGCGCGCCGCTGGGCGCGGGCGGCCGGGTGGAGGTGAGCAACATCGCCGGCAAGGTGACCGTGCGCGGCTGGGATCGCAACGAGGTCGCGTTGACCGGCTCGATGGCCGATGGGCTTACGCTGAAGCAGGACCGCAGCACCAACCGGGTGCGCTGGGAGGTGGTGTATCCGCGCACCGGCAGCCGTGGCGGGGCAACGCTGGAGCTGCGGGTGCCGCGTGCGGTGGAGGTGCAGCTGGGCACGGTGAGTGCGGACATCGACGTGGCGGAGGTGGACGTGCGCCGGCTGCAGGCCAATGCGGTGAGTGGCAGCATCATCGCCGCCGGGCGCAGCGGCGAAGCGGCCCTGACCACGGTGAGCGGGGGCATCCGGTCGCAGGTGCAGGCACCGCGATTGGACCTGCGCGCGGTGAGTGGGTCGATCCAGGCGACGGGCGGGTCGGGCGAGGTGGCGGCCGAGACGGTGTCGGGCAGCATCAAGCTGGACGCGGGCCGGGTGCAGCGGCTGGGCGCCGAAGCGGTGTCGGGCAGCCTGACGGTGGCGGCGACGGGGCTGGCACCGGGAGGCAAGGTGACGCTGGAGACGGTGAGCGGTTCGATCGGGCTGCAGCTGCCGCGCGCGGTGTCGGCGCAGTTGCGGGTGAAGACCTTCAGCGGCGACATCCAGTCCGATGCGGGGACGGTGGAGCGGCCGCGTTACGGGCCGGGCCGCAGCCTGGAGGCGAAACTGGGAAGCGGCGATGGCGACATCGCGATCAACGCACACTCGGGCAACGTGCGGGTGGGGCTGGGGCGTTGAGTGCGGCCACCGCACCGGCGCAATGCCGGTGCGGACGGCTGCAGGTCATCAGCTGGCTTTCTTCAGTGCAAGGGTGTTGCCGAGCACTTCGATCTTGCCACCACTCTTGCGGAACGCGGCCAGGTCGGCTGCGAGGCTGGCGCTGTTGACGGCCGTGCTGGAACCCTGCTTACGGTCAACGCGAACGGTGTTGCCTGCCTTGGGGGAGGTCTTTGGCGTACGGGCCATGGATGCTCCTGTCATGGTTGAAGCGTGGAAAAAATCGTCGACAGCTCGTGCTGTTGCCGACGGTAGTCCTGCCGCACGTGGCGGCAGTCATCGCCGCCCATGTCAAACTGGCGGCAGATGGCGGGACGCTGCGCATAGATGGTGCAGCGCAGGTGGTAAGGGTCGATGGCGGCGCACCAGCCTTCGTCGTTGCGGGCCATGACGGTGCGGCCGGCTTCGTCGGTATCCAGGAGGTAGCCGGGGACGCGATCACTGGGCATGACGGTGACCGACATCCGGCAACAGACGGCGTCACAACGGCGGCAGTCGATGGGGTCGGGTTCGGCAACGCTGTCGGGGGCTGGTACAACCAGGCGTTCGCCCAATTGAATCTCTCTTGGCGGCTCAGGGACTACACGCTGGGGTACGAGCCGGATCACAGCGTAAAAGCGATCCCGGCGCCCGGGACGGATCCGAAGGCGGCAGCATCGAGGAGGACGGTGGCCTGTACCAGGCCCGGAGGACATGCGCATTGCGCACTGAAGCCGAAAGATGATAGCGCTTTCGGCGTAACGTTTTGTTAATACGACCGCCTCGGACGGCCCTGAGCCTTGTGGGGCTTGGGTTTCGGCGTGGTCGGCCTGCCCCTTATCTGGGGGTGGGGACGCGAAAACCAAGGCTTTCCTGGCCGGGAGGGGCGGGCCTTTGGCGGCGTTCTCCACGGCTGGGCGTGGCGTGGGTGGGGTGGCGGGACTCGCCGCGAACCCGCACACCCCCACCCGCGACAGTTGGTCGGTGGCTCTCAGGAAAGCAGTGGCCGCAGCCCTGGTTGGTGGTCGGTGGTCGTTGGGAACAACGGTGGCTGTGGGAAGCCGGCCAGCGGCCGGCACTACCGGGCTTTCGGTGCGCACCCCCGCCCGTGCCCGCCCCAAGCGACGAGGCATGCACGCGCGTGCTTCAGCAAAGCCTTACCCCGCAGATGGGCGAAGAACCTCTTTTTGCGCCATCCATGCCGCAAAACGGTCCCGCAAGCTCACCCACGCCACACGCCTGACAGCAGGTCGGCGCGCATGGGAGGGGCCTTTCAAGCCGATTTGCCGTGGCTGCCGACCCGCGTTATCCCGGCGGGCGCCTTGCCCCCGCGCGGGTCAGGCGGCCGCTGCCCAGGCCAGGCCGTGGACCACGCCGAAGGAGGGGTTGCCGCGGACCAGGGTAGCGCCCGGGAAGGCGGCGGCGACGGCGTCCTGCAGGTAGCCGGCGCGCGACATGCCGCCGGTAAGGAACACGGCGGCCGGGTCGTGGCCGATGTCGGCGCGGACCTGCTCCAGCAGGGCGGTGAGTTCCGCCAGGTAGTGGCCGGCGGCGGCTTCCAGGCGTGCGCGGTCGACCTGGACGGCCAGGTCGCGTTCGATGAAGTCCAGGGCGCTGGCGTGCCCGGCCTCGCTGCTGAGGCCGATCTTGCAGCGCTCCACTTCACGGTACAGGCGCGCGGTGTTGCCGGTGTCCTGCAGGGCCTGCATGCGCTTGCCCCACGGTGCCTCGGCGTCGCGGTAGTTGTGCTGGCGGAAGTCGCGCTGGCGGGTCATGTCCTGCACCATCGCCGCTTCCACGTAGTGGTGGGCGGGGATGCGGCTGAGGCCGCGGCCGAACAGCGGCATGTAGGCGCCCAGGCTCAAGGCCAGGTCGATGTCGGTACCGCCGCGGGCGATACCCCAGGCGCGGTGGATCCTGGGGGCATGCGCGCCGCCGACGCGGGCGTGCGCGATGTCGGTGGTGCCGCCGCCGATGTCCACCACGATGGCTTCGTGTTCCTGCGCGCTCTGGGCGTGGTAATGCATGGCCGCCGCCGCCGGTTCTTCCAGGAAGTCGACGTCGTCGAAGCCGGCCGCGATCGCGGCGGTGTGCAGGATCTCCAGCGCCTGGTCGTTGCCGGCCGCGCCGATCGAGCTGCGGAACTGCACCGGGCGGCCGAGCGTGGCCGTGCGCACCGGCTGGTCGAGCTGGCGCGAGGCGGTCAGGCGGATGTGTTCCAGGATGTGCGTGGCGATGCCGGTGATGGTCTGGCGCGCGCGCGGGTGCAGGTTGTAGCCGAGCATCGACTTGGGGCTCTGCACCAGGTTGCCTTCGTTCTCTTCGAAGTAGGCCTCCAGTGCGTCATCGCCGTACACCGCGTTCTGCAGCAGTTTGGTGGAGCTGAGCGGGGCGCGCATCTGCTCCTCCATCCACTGCCGGCGCACCACGCGCAGCGCTTCGCGGCGCAGGGCATCGGGCGCGCGTTCCTGGCCGGCCGCGCGCGCGTCGCGGGCGGCGGCGTCGACCAGGCGGGCCAGCTCGTGTTCCAGCGCCGGGGTCAGCTCGAAGTCGTTGGGGTCGCGCATCACCTCCGGGAAATACACCGTGGTGCGGAACTGCTCGGCCTGGCCGAACTGGATCGGCACCACCGCGCCGTCCACCACCGCGGCGGCGGCGGAGTTGCTGGTGCCAAAGTCGATGCCGATTTTCATGCGGGGCCAGGGCGAAGGTCGGGGGGCGCGCACTTTGCGGCAAGCGGGCGGGCGGTGCAAGGGCCGAAGGGGAGGGGGGTTACAATGGGGGTTGTTCAGTTTCCCCAAGGCGTCACCATGTCCACCGTTCCTGCCTGTCCGCAATGCACCCTTGAAAATACCTACGCCGACGGCGCGCTGTGGATCTGCGCCGACTGCGGCCATGAGTGGACCAGCGCCGAGGCCAGCGGCCCGGGCGTGGTGGTGCGCGACAGCAACGGCAACGTGCTGGCCGGCGGCGACACGGTCACGGTGATCAAGGACCTGAAGGTGAAGGGCTCCTCGATCCCGCTCAAGCAGGGCACGGTGATCCGCAACATCCGCCTGGTGGAAGACGATGCCGAGCACATCGAAGGCAACTCGGACAAGATCAAGGGGCTGGTGCTGAAGACCTGCTTCCTCAAGAAGGCCTGAGCCGGCTCAGTTGATGCCGGCGGCGTGCTGGCGCCAGCGCGCCAGGCTGTCCAGCTTGGCCTGGTAACGGGCCTTGAGGGCCGCGCCGGTGTCGCCGGCCAGGTCGCGGGCGCGGGCCATCTCGCGCGAGGCACGGCGGTTGTCGCCGGCCAGGAAGTAGACCCGGGCCAGCCCGAAATGGAACTGGTGCGCGCTGTCGTACAGGCGCACCGCCTGCCGGTAGTAGCGGATCGCCGCGGCATAGTCGTGGCGCTGCTCGGCCTGGTTGCCCAGCCGGAACTGCGCGAACGGATCGTCCCGCTGCACCTGCTGCAGGCGTTTGGCCAGCAGGGCGGCCTGGCGGCTGTCGCCGAGCCGGCGGTACAGCGCGGCGGCGTTGGTCAGACTGGCCGCGTTGCGGGGCTTGAGCTGCAGGGCGATGCGGTAATCGTGCTCGGCCTGGGCCAGGTTGCCGCTGCGCGCATCGAGCACGCCCAGGTTGTTCCAGCCCGAGACGAACGCCGGGTCCTGCGCCAGCGCGGCCTGCAGGTAGGCGCGGGCCTGCACCGGATCGCCGTCGGTCAGGTGCATGGCCCCGCGGTTGTTGTAGAAATGCGCCAGCGCGCGTTGCTCGCTCACCGGTTGCGGGCCGTAGCGGTCGTAGAGCACGTTGCGGTCCAGGTCGACCACCGCCATCCGCCCGCGGAAATTCACCCCCGCATTGACGTGGCCCACGTTGTAGATCACGCCTTCGTCCTCGTACCACGTCACCACCTGCGCCACTTCCTGCACGCGCGCGTCGATCCCGGCCGCCCGCGCCAGGGTGACAAACAGCAGGGTGAAGGAGAGGCAGTTGGCGCGCCGGTTCTCCCAGGTTTCGGTGAGGGTCTGGGTGGCGTAGGGGTCATAGCGCAGGCCCATGCCGTCGTCGTCGAAGATCAGGTGCACCAGGCGCTCCACGCGCTGCTCGCGACCGTAGCCCGGGGCGATCACCCGCTGCTGCAACAACGCCTGCAAGGGCGCGGGAATGGCCAGGATCTGCGCGGGGCTGGGCGGTGCGGCCGGGGCGGGTGCGGCGGCCTGGATCGGCGTCGGGGCAGGCACAGGGGCGTCGTCGAGCGGGCGGGCCAGCGCCATCGCCGGCACCAGCAGGGCCAGCAGCCACGGGATTCTGCAGACGGACATCGTGCTCTCCTCGCCGGGGACGACCGTACCCGGCGCCAGTCTAGGCCGGTGCCGGGCCGCCGGGCCGCCGCTTGTCGGCCCGATCGGCCATCCACAACGCGTGTGGACCACCGCTTGGCAAACCTGTGGATAAGCGCGTGGACACGCCGCGTGCCAAGGGCGGCGGCGTGCTGGTCAAAAAACTGCCATGGCGCGGCCCTTGCCAGCGCGCCGTTGCCCGGCCACTGTGGCGGCATGCGCTTTGATCCCGTTTCCCTGCCGCCGGCGATGCAGGCCGACCTTGAAGCCGCCTACGCGATGCCGCCGCGGGCGTACCACAACTTCGCCCACGTGCAGGCGGTGCTGCAGCACTGCCAGGCGGTGGCCGAGGGGCCGGGCTGGCAGCAGCCGCGCGAGGTGCAGCTGGCCGCGCTGTACCACGATGCGATCTACGAGGCCGGGCGCAGCGACAACGAGGCCCGTTCGGCGGCGCTGGCACGGCAGGCGATCGAGCAGGGGCTGCCGCAGACCGGCATCGACGTGGACCGGGTGGTCGCGCTGATCGCGCTGACCGCCCGCCATGGCGCGCTGTCGGCGGCGGACATCGATGCCGAGGCGGCCCTGTTCCTGGATTGCGACATGGCGATCCTGGGCGCGCCGGCGGCGGTGTTCGACGCCTATGACCAGGGCATCGCCGAGGAATATGCCGGGCATGTGCCGGGCTTCCTGTTCCGCCTCAACCGGCGGCGCTTCCTCAAGCAGCTGCTGCTGAAGCCGCGCATCTTCCTCAGTGACTTCTTCCACCAGCGGCTGGACCGCGCCGCACGCGCCAACCTGCGCCGCCGCATTGGATAATGGGCGCCCGCCGAGGCCGTTGCCGGCTGCCGGCGTCCCCGACCGATCCTGCCTGCCCATGCCCGAGTTTGTTGCCCTGCCATCCGATCCCCGCCCGCTGCCGCCGGAAGAGCCGGGGCCCAACGAGTGCTGCGGCAGCGGCTGCCCGCTGTGCGTGCTGGACCTGTACAGCGAGGAGCTGCAGCGCTACCGGGCCGCGCTGGCGGCCTGGCGGCTGCGCCATCCCGATGCCGATCACTGAGCGGGTCGCCGATGCGCCTCCACACCGATCTGCGTGATTCCCCGCGCGCGCAGGGCGCCATCGCCCTGGTCGCCATCGTCGCGCTGCTGGTGTTCAGCGCCACCGCGCTGTGGACCCAATGGGCGCGGCCGGACCTGGACTGGGTGCAGGCCACGCTGAGCCTGTACCTGCATGGGCCGTGGGGGTTGGCGCTGCGCAGCGCGTATTGCGTGCTGGCGCTGGCGATCATGCTGCTGGCCTGGTCGCTGCATGCCGGCAGCCGCTCGCCGCGCCGCAGCAGCGCGGCGCCGCTGCTGTTCTGCGTGGCCGGCAGCGGGTTGATGGGCGTGGCGATCGGCGACAGCTGGCTGCCCGGCTACGCGCCATTGCTGGCCCCGCTGGTGCATGGCGTGTCGGCCAACACCGCCTTCCTGTGCGTGAGCGTGGCGATGCTGCTGCAGAGCTGGTATCTGCGCGCCGATCCGCCGTGGTCGCGCTGGGCCGGCCTGGCCTGGGGCTGGGCCTGGTTGTGCTTCGTGCTGCTGTGGCTGCACGTGCTGTGGCGCGGGCCGCCGCGCGGTGCCGGGCAGAAACTGGTGATCGCCGCGGTGGTGCTGTGGCTGCTGGCGGTGGCCGTGCACGCCTGGCGGCAGTCGCGCCGGGCCGGCGCACGCTGACCAACCCGGCGCGCGCGGCGTGCGTGCGGCCAGCCTGTGTACATGCCCTTGCGCGGCGACCGGCGTATCGTGGCGGAGACTCTTTCGGGATACGGGACGATGCGGGCAGCCGGGCGGGAAAAGGTGCTGGGAAAGGTGCTGGGGCTGGTGATCGGGGGCTGGGCGTCGGTGGCGGTGGCAACCCCGGGCGCGACTCCGCAGGCGGTGAGCCATGGCCGCTTCCAGCAGGTGCCGGTGTACCTGCCGGATGGCCATGCGCAGCGGGTGGTGGTGTGGTTCGACGGCGGTCGTGAGCCGGCGCGCACTGCCGAGCGCATCGACGGCCTGCGTGCCAACGGTGCGCTGGTGGCGCGCGTGGACGTGGCGCGGCTGCACCAGGTGCTGGCCCGCGAAGGCAGCGGCAGCTGCGCGTTCGGCGCGGGCGACGTGGAGAACTTCTCGCGCTGGTTCCAGGCATTCCTGCACGTGCCGGGCTACCACCTGCCGCTGATCGGCGGTGACGGCGAAGGCGCCGAGCTGGCGTACGCCGTGGCCGCGCAGGCCGATACCCAGGTGTTCGCCGGCCTGCTCACCACCGGCTTCTGCCCCGACCATGCGCGCGAGCGCCAGGTCTGCGGGGCCGGTGCGAGCCATGGCCGGTTGCAGCCCACCGAGTTGAATTTCCCGTGGCTGGATGCGGCCGGCGGCAGCCACTGCACGGCCGGCAATGCGGCGGCGTTCGTGCGCAAGGTGGCGATGGGGCGCCAGTTCCAGCGCACCGGCAGCGGCGATGAGCTGCCCGGGCTGCTGGCCGCCGCCGAGGTGATCGGTGCGCAGAAGGGCGTGGCACTGGCACCGCCGCCGGATGCGCTCAAGGGCCTGCCGGTGGTCGAGGTGGAGGCGGGCAAGCCGGGCGATACGTTCGCGATCTTCGTGTCCGGCGATGGCGGCTGGGCCGGCCTGGACAAGGAAGTGGCGGCCGCGCTGGCCGAGAACGGGGTGCCGGTGGTGGGCGTGGACTCGCTGCGCTACTTCTGGACCGCGCGCACGCCCGACGGCTTCGCGCGCGATCTGGAGCGCATCGCCGCGCACTACCGTCAGCAGTGGCAGCGCAAGCGGGTGGTGCTGGTCGGGTTCTCGCAGGGGGCCGACGTGCTGCCGGCGGCGATCAACCAGCTGTCACCGGCGGTGCGCGACAGCGTGGCGATGATCGGGTTGATGTCGGTGGGCAAGAACGCCGATTACGAGTTCCATGTCAGCAACTGGCTGGGGGGGGGCGGCGGCGGGTTGCCGATCGCGCCGGAGATCGCCCGCCTGCCGAGCGGCAAGACGCTGTGCCTGTATGGCGAGGACGACGCGGACGCGCTGTGCCCGTCGCTGCCGGCTGGCAACGCGCAGGTGATCAAGCTGCCGGGCGACCACCATTTCAAGGGCGACTACGACCGCCTGGCGCAGACGCTGCTGGCGCATCTTCCCGCGCGGTAGGGTCGGCAGCCGACCCGCGGTCGGCATTGCCGGGGGGCGGCTGACGACTCGCGGTCGGCACTACCGGTTCGGGTCGAGCGAGATCAGGCGCGTGGCATCCAGCAGCGCGGCGGGCAGGTGCACGCCGCCGGGCGCGGCCAGGTAGCGGGCGCGCCAGTGCGGGGCGAACTTGGACTTGAAGCGGCGCAGGCCGCTGAAGCCGTAGAAGCGCTCGCCATGGCGGGCCACGATGTTCGCAAAGCGGTTCCAGCGCCCGGCCAGGCGGTGCTGGGCCAGGCCGGACAGCGGCGCCATGCCCAGCGAGAAGCGATGGAAGTCGTGGGCGCGGCCCCACAGGAAGAGTTCGATGAACAGGAAATCCATGGTGCCCTTGGGCGCATCGTCCACGTGCCGCATCAGGTCCACCGACAGTTCATGCCCGGCCGGGGCCTGCCACAGGTTGGCGAAGGCCACGATGCGGCCCTCGGCCTCGACCAGCGCCACCGGGAAGCGCGCCAGGTAGGCCGGATCGAAACTGCCCAGCGAAAAACCCTTTTCATCGCCGGCCTTGTCGTCCAGCCATTGCTGGGAGATCGCGGCCAACACCGGCAGCAGCGCCGGCACCTCCTCCGGCGGGGCCACGCGGAAACTCAGGCCGCCGCGCTTGCCGCGATTCCAGGCCTGGCGCAGGTCGGCGCGCTCGCGCCCCTCCAGCCCGAAATCCTGCAGCGGCACCATGGCCTCCTCGCCGAGCTTGACCAGGGTCAGGCCCAGGTCGAGGTAGGTCTGCCAGTACGCTTCGCCGACCTGGTAGAACACCGGGCGCAGCCCGAGCCGGTCGGCTTCCTCGCGGAAGCGCCAGATCAAGGCGCGCCCCACCTCGGGCGGGCCGACCGGATCGCCCATGGCGATCAGCGAGCCGCCGTAGCGCTGCATCATCACAAACCCGCGGTGCTCGGCATCCTGCAGCACGGCCTTGTCGGCGGTCAGCACCAGGCAGGCCTGGGTGTCCTGGGCGGCGGCCAGGATCGGCGCCAGCGCGTCCAGGGTGGATGCATCGGCCGGCGGCAGCGGGCTGCGCGTGCTGTGCAGCAGGCGCGCCAGGCCGAAGATGGTCAGTGCGATGGCCACCACCAGCACCGCACGCAGCGCACGCGGTGCATTGCCCTGCAGCGCGAACTGCCACCACAGTTCGTTCTGGTATTCCACGTGGCTGTAGACGAAGAACAGCAGCCAGATGACCGCCACCAGCACCAGCCCCAGGTTGCGGATCCACGGCCACGACCAGGCCTCGTCCAGCAGGGCGCCCTGGCGGTAGAACTCGCGGCGCGATGCCCACAGCGCCATGGCCACCAGCAGCGCCGACAGCGCGATCAGCACCTGCCCGCCGCGCAGCCAGATCGGCAGCGGGGCGATCACGCAGATGCCCAGCGCCAGCATCCAGGCCGCGTGGCTGCGCCGCTGCAGGCCCTGGCCGATCAGCAGCAGCGCCACGCCGGCCAGGCTGCCGAGCAGGTGCGAGGTTTCCAGGATCGGCAGCGAGGCGTTGAGCAGGTGCCGGCGCGGCGTGGGCAGGGTGCCGTCGATCACCAGCGCGGCGCCCACGCTGAACACCGCCAGCGCGATGATCTGCGGCAGCCACGGGCGCAGCGTGGTCCAGCCGGCGCGCGTGGCGCCCGCACCCACCCGCAACGGCTTGCGCAGGGCCGGGCCCAGCGCCAGCAGCGTGGCCAGCAGCAGTGGCAGCACGTAGTAGGTGACCCGGTAGATCAGCGCGGCGGCCAGCACCGCTGCCGGCGCCACCTGCGGCAACAGCTTGAGCAGGCTCCACTCGAACACGCCCAGCCCGGCCGGCACGCTGGAGATCAAGCCGGCCAGCACCGCCACCAGGTACAGGCCGACGAAACCGGGCAGGCCGGTCGGCGTCTCCATCGGCAGCAGCACGTAGAACGCGGCACTGGCCAGCACCAGCTCGACCACGCTCAACGCAGTGACCCCGAGCATGGTGCGACGGTCGGGCAACCACAGCGCGTGGCCACGGATATGGAAGGTGCGCCCCTGCCGCCCCACCAGCACCAGCGTGCCGAGGTAGCCGAGCAGCCCGATGATGCCGAACCCGCGCACTGCCTGCACCGACACCGGCAGCGCCAGCGCGGCCGCGCCCGGTTCAAGCAGGAAGGCCAGGGCCAGCAGCAGCCA
This sequence comes from Stenotrophomonas sp., assembly GCF_036662295.1. Lineage (GTDB taxonomy): Bacteria > Pseudomonadota > Gammaproteobacteria > Xanthomonadales > Xanthomonadaceae > Stenotrophomonas. Next base: position 4,438 of record NZ_JAVWXA010000046.1, on the reverse strand, counting down.
CGCGCCGAACACGAAGCCGAGCGTGCTCATCAGCACCACCTGGCCGATCTCGCCCAGGCTCAGGCCGGCGCCACCGTAACCGCGCAGGCGCACCGCACCGCCGGTGAGCGCGGCAAAGCCCAGTGTCTGCCCCAGCGTGTGGGCGAGGAAGGCAGTGATCCCCACGCGGGCCGGATGCAACTGCTTGCCGCTGCGGCGCAGGCCGATCGCATCGAAGCCGATCAGGCACGCATAGCTGGCCAGGCCGAGCACCACGGTGAGCGCGATCTGGCCCGTGCCCAAGTGGCGGAACGCGTCGCGGATGGCGCGGTAGCCGTGTTCGTCGAATTCGCTGGCCAGCCCGCGCAAGGCCAGGGCCAGGATCGCCAGGCTGAAGAGGACGGTGGCGGCGCGTCGCCAGGCCAGGCGGCCCGGGGCCGGCGCAGGGGTTGTTTCGGTCATCGGTACAGCGTGCTCCGGGGCAGGCGATGAAAGGGTCAAGGTGGGCGATGCAGGCCCGCGCGCGCATCGTGCGCCGGATGCAGCGCGTTGCCAAGGCCGCGCGCTGTGCCCGTCGTGGCCTTGTCGCGCGGCGGCGAGGGCAGTCTCACGCCGCATCGGCGACAATGGCCCATCACCCAGAGGAGCCATCGCCATGTTGGAACGTTTCGACGTAGGTCCGCGCATGTCCGAGATGACCGTGCACAACAAGGTCGCCTACCTGTCCGGGCAGATCCCCGAAGACACCAGCCAGGACATCACCGGGCAGACCCGCCAGGTGCTGGCCGAGATCGACAAGCTGCTGGCGCTGGTGGCCAGTGACCGCCAGCACGTGCTGCGCGCGGAAGTGTTCCTGGCCGACATCAACGACTTCGCCGGCATGAACGCGGCGTGGGACGAATGGGTGGTGGCCGGCATGACCCCGGCACGGGCGACGGTGGAAGCCAAGCTGGCCGATCCCAGCTGGAAGGTGGAGATCGTGGTGACCGCGGCCCTGCCGTAAGCCTGTGCGTGCGACCGGTAGCTGCCACGCATGGCGTGGCACTACCGGCCCGGCGCGGCGACCAGGTCGATGCAGTCCACCGGGCACGGCGGCATGCAGAGCCCGCAGCCGGTGCACAGGTCGGCCAGGACGGTGTGCATGTACTTGGCGCCGCCCACGATCGCATCCACCGGGCAGGCCTGGATGCATTTGGTGCAGCCGATGCAGTCGGCTTCGATGACCACGGCCACCTGGGCGAGCGCATGTTCGCCGCGCTGCCGGTCGTAGGGCACCGCGGCCACGCCCAGCACATGCGCCAGCGCGCGTGCGCCGGCATCGCCGCCAGGCGGGCAGTGGTCCACGCCCGCCTCGCCGCGGGCCATGGCCTCGGCATACGGACGGCAGCCGTCGAAGCCGCACTGGCCACACTGGGTCTGCGGCAACAGGCGGTCCAGGCGTTCGATCAGGGGCGGGGGAGCGGTGGGCATGCGTGGCGTCGGCTGCGCGGGGGACTTCATTTCTTGAGCGGTTTGCCGCGATACCAGCGGTCATGGGCGAGGGCGAGCATGGGCCGGTCTTCGCGGCTGTCGCCGTAGGCGTGGATGCGCTGGTAGCGTGACAGGTCGTAGCGTTGGCGGATGTGGTCGGCCTTGTGCGGGGCGCAGTCGCCGTCGGCATAGCGCCCGGTCAGGCGCCCATCCCGGCTTTCCAGGCGGTTGCAGATCAGGCCCAGGCCGAGCGCATCGCACCACGGCCGCAGGTACAGGTCCAGCGAACCGGACACGATCACCACGGTATGGCGCTGCTGCAGGTGCCAGCGGATCTGTTCGAGCATCTGCGGGCGCACCACCTCGGGCAGCACGTCGCGGGCGTAGCCGGCGGCCAGGGTGCCGATGTCCTCGGCATGGCGGTTGCTGAAGGTGAGGCGGGTGACGCGCGCGCGGATGCGCGCGGCCGAGATCAGCTTGAGCCGGTAGGCCAGCAGCCACGGGCCGACCTTCCACCAGGCCTGGGCCAGCTGTTCGGGCGTGGCCACGCGGCGCAGGAAGCGGCCGTAGGTATCGCAGGTGGTGACCGTGTGGTCGAAATCGAACAGCGCCAGTTCCATACCGCCCCTTCTTCCGTGCAGGCCCGCAGGACGGGGCGGACCGGCCGCCCCACCGCCACGATCAGCGTACCGGCATGCCGGGCAGGGCGCTGCTGTCGGCGTCCAGCAGGGCCAGCGCGCCGCCATCGAAACCGGCAGAGAGGATCATGCCCTCGCTCAGGCCGAAGCGCATCTTGCGCGGGGCCAGGTTGGCGATGAAGACCACGCTGCGGCCGACCAGCTTTTCCGGTTCGCCGTAGCTGGCGCGGATGCCGGAGAAGATCTGGCGCGTGCCGAGGTCGCCGGCATCCAGTTCGAAGCGCAGCAGCTTGTCCGAGCCGTCCACGAATTCGCAGGCCAGCACCTTGCCGATGCGCAGGTCGAGCTTGGCGAAGTCGTCGATGCCGATGTAGGCCGGGCCGTCGGTGGCCGCCGCTGCCGCTGCCGGTGCCGGGGCAGGCGCCGGCTTGGCGGGCTTGGCCGGGGCGGCAGGTGCGGCAGGTGCGGCGGCGAGGGTGTCCTTGGAGGCGTCGGTCATGGCGTCGATCATTTTCGGGTCGATTCGGGTGAACAGCGGGGCGTACACGGCGATGGTGTGCGCGGTGAGCGGGCGGGCGATGTCGGTCCAGTCCTGCACCGGTGCGACCAGGAAGGCCTCGGCCTGGGCGGCGGTGGCCGGCAGGATCGGCTTGAGCGCGGTGACCAGCACGCGGAACAGGTTCAGGCCCTGGGTGCAGACCGACTGCAGCTGCGCGTCGGCGCCGTCCTGCTTGGCGATCACCCACGGCTTCTGGTCGTCGATGTAGCGGTTGGCTTCATCGGCCAGGGTCATGGTCAGGCGCACGGCGGCGGCCGGGTCGTTGCGCTCGTACGCCTCGCGGATCGGGGCGAGGGCGGCGACGAAGCGGTCGTACTGGGCCGCATCGGGCAGCGCGTCGGCCAGGCGGCCGTCGAAGCGCTTGCTGATGAAGCCGGCGCAGCGGCTGGCCAGGTTGACGAACTTGCCGACCAGATCGGCGTTGACGCGCGCGATGAAGTCACCCAGGTTGAGGTCGAGGTCTTCCACGCCACCGCCGGATTTGGCGGCGAAGTAGTAGCGCAGCGCTTCGGCTTCCAGGCCGACATCGAGGTAGGTGCGGGCCATCACGAAGGTGCCGCGCGACTTGGACATCTTGGCGCCATCGACCATGAGGTAGCCGTTGACGTGCAGGCGGGTGGGCGCGCGGTGGCCGGTGCCGTGCAGGACCGCCGGCCAGAACAGGCCGTGGAAGTTGACGATGTCCTTGCCGATGAAATGGTGCAGCTCGGTGTGGGTGCCGGCGCGCAGGTGGGCGTCGAAGTCTTCGCCGGTCTTCTCGCACAGGGTCTTGAAGCTGGACAGGTAGCCGATCGGCGCGTCCAGCCAGACGTAGAAGTACTTGCCGGGCTGGCCGGGGATCTCGAAGCCGAAATACGGCGCGTCGCGGGAGATGTCCCAGGCGCGCAGGCCGCCCTCGGCGTTGAGCCATTCGCCCAGCTTGGCCTTGACCCCGGGCAGGGCGACGTCGCCGGCCAGCCACTCGCGCAGGAAGGCGTCGAAGTGGCCCACTTCGAAGAAGAAATGCTCCGAGTCGCGCATTTCCGGGGTGGCCCCGGAGATCACCGAGCGCGGGTCCTTGAGCTCGGTGGGGGCGTAGGTGGCGCCGCACACTTCGCAGTTGTCGCCGTACTGGTCCGGGCTGCTGCAGACCGGGCAGATACCCTTGATGTAGCGGTCGGGCAGGAACATGCCCTTGGCGGGGTCGTAGAACTGGGCGACCGAGCGGCGCGCGATGTGGCCTTCGGCCTCGAGCTTGAGGTAGAAGGCTTCGGTGAGGGCCTTGTTGGCGGCCGAATTGGTGGAGTCGTAGTGGTCGAAGGCCACGCCGAAGGCGGCGAAGTCGCGCTCGTGGCCGGCCTGGATGTTGGCGATGAAGGCTTCCGGGGTCACGCCGGCCTTTTCGGCGGCCAGCATGATGGGGGTGCCATGGGTGTCATCGGCGCAGACGAACCAGGTCTTGCCGCCGCTCATTCGCCGCGCGCGCACCCAGATGTCAGCCTGGATGTAGCCGACCAGGTGGCCCAGGTGAAGCGGGCCGTTGGCGTAGGGCAGGGCGGTGGTGACAAGAGCGGTGCGGGTCATGGGGAGCGTTGTTGCCAGGGGAATGCGGGATTATCGCATGGCTGGGTTGGTGGGGGTTTTTGGGCCGGGGTGCCTGGTTGGAAGCAAGGTCAAGAGCCACTTCAAAAGCGGCGCCGCGGGGGAGTCGGGCCGGGTCGGTGGGGGTGGTGTGCAGGGACACGCTGAAAATACGTCCTTGCGCGTGTGTAAAGGGTGGGTTGAGGGGGAAATGTGAAGGGGCGGGAATGCA
>NZ_JAVWXA010000045.1:25827-29968 GCF_036662295.1 Stenotrophomonas sp. | reverse complement strand
TCTTCGTCACCCAGGATGTCGGACAGGACGACGAAGCGCTCGCCTTCCTTGACCAGGCCCATGGCGATACCGGCCACCGGCGACTTGACCGGCACGCCGGCGTCCATCAGGGCCAGCGACGAACCGCAGACCGAGGCCATCGACGAGGAGCCGTTGGATTCGGTGATTTCCGACACCACGCGGATGGTGTACGGGAAGGCTTCCAGCGACGGCATCACGGCCAGCACGCCGCGCTTGGCGAGGCGGCCGTGGCCGATTTCGCGACGCTTCGGACCCATCATGCGGCCGGTCTCACCCACCGAGTACGGGGGGAAGTTGTAATGGAACAGGAAGTTGTCCTTGTACTCACCGGACACGGCATCGATGACCTGGCCATCACGGGCGGTGCCCAGGGTGATGGTCACGATGGCCTGCGTTTCACCGCGGGTGAACAGCGAGGAACCGTGGGTACGCGGCAGGATGCCGGTCTTCACGGCGATCGGGCGGACGGTGTCCAGCGCACGGCCGTCGATGCGGACCTTGGTGTCCAGCACCGAGTTGCGCATGGTGCTGTATTCCAGCTCGCCGAATTCCTTGGACAGTTCGGCCGGGTTCCAGCCATCGGCGGCCACGCGGCCAGCCAGCGACTCGGTCACGTCCTTCTTGATCGCCGAGATGGCGTCACGGCGCTGCAGCTTGTCGCGCACCTGGAAGGCTTCGCCCAGGCGCGGGCCGATGGCTTCCTGCAGGGCGCTGATCAGGGCGTCGTTCTTGGCCGGGGCGACCCAGGTCGACGGCTTGGTGCCGGCTTCCACGGTCAGCTCGTTGATCGCGTTGATGACCTTCTGCATTTCGCGGTGACCGAAGGTCACAGCGCCCAGCATCACGTCTTCGGACAGCAGCGCGGCTTCGGATTCCACCATCAGCACGGCGTTGGCGGTACCGGCCACGACCAGCTCCAGCTCCGAATCCTTCAGCTCGGTCACGGTCGGGTTGAGGATGTACTCACCGTTCTTGTAACCAACCTTGGCGGCGGCGATCGGGCCCTTGAACGGGGTGCCGGCCAGCGACAGGGCGGCCGAGGCGCCGATCAGCGCGGCGATGTCGCCGTCGATGTCCGGGTTCAGCGACATCACCGTGGCGATGATCTGCACTTCGTTCTTGTAGTCTTCCGGGAACAGCGGACGGATCGGGCGATCGATCAGGCGCGAAATCAGCGTCTCTTTCTCGGTCGCGCGGCCTTCGCGCTTGAAGAACCCGCCCGGGATGCGGCCACCGGCATAGAACTTCTCCTGGTAATCGCAGGTCAGGGGGAAGAAGTCCTGGCCCTCACGCGCGCTCTTGGCAGCCACGGCGGAGACCAGCAGCACGGTGTCGTCGAACTTGACGATGACGGCGCCACCGGCCTGGCGGGCGATTTCGCCGGTCTCAAGCGTGACGGTGTGCTTGCCGTACTGGAAGGTTTTGGTGATTTTTGCCACGGGGGATTCCTTGGGAGGATGCTGTCTTCAATGGACCGTCGGCGACCCTTGCCGTCGACGGGTGACCGGAGGTCCGGTCCAGGCGTTTGATGCGGTACTACCAAAACAAAACCGCGGCGCATTCCTGCGCCGCGGTCGGGATTCCTGCTTAGCGACGCAGGCCGAGCTTTTCGATCAGGGCCTTGTAACGCACGCCGTCTTTCTTCTTCAGGTAGTCGAGCAGGCTGCGGCGGCGGTTGACCATCTGCAGCAGGCCACGACGGCTGTGGTGATCCTTCTTGTGGGTCTTGAAGTGGCCGGTCAGCAGCTCGATGCGGGCGGTCAGCAGGGCGACCTGCACTTCCGGGGAGCCGGTATCGGCCGAGCTGCGCTTGTTGTCTTCAATAACCTTCTGGGTGTCGATCGACATTTCTATTTTCTCTTGGATGCGTGGCCCGCAGAAACGTCGCATTGACGTACCGCGTGACTCGCCGTGAACGAAAGGATGAAACCGCGCCAAGCGGGATGCCTGAAAACGCCGCGAAATTGTAACGGTCGCGGCCGTCCGGGACAAGGTCCGGGGGCCGTGAGGGTCAGAGGTTGAAGCGCCGCTGGGGCGCCAGCATGCCGTCGGCGGCCACCTGGCCCAGACCCTGAATGGCCTGTTCCGGCCCATAGACCGTCACCACCCCCGGCGGCCAGGCCGGGTCGCGCAGGCGCTGGCCCAGGCAGAAGCGGCGGGCCTGTTCGGCGTCCAGCCGCACCTGCGGGTAATGCGCCAGGCCGGCCGAGATCGGCAGCAGCAGCGCGTCCATGGCCGCCTCGTCGCCCGCGGCCTGCAGGTCGCGCAGGGTGTCCAGGGACACCATCGGGGCATCGCGGAAGGGGTCCACCCACAACCGCCGCAGCCCGGCGATATGCGCACCGCAGCCCAGCGTCTCGCCCAGGTCGCGGGCCAGGCTGCGGATATAGGTGCCTGAACCGCAGGTCACGCGCAACGACAACCCGTCCGGGCGCTGCTGCAGCACCTCCAGCGCGTGGACCTCCACGTCGCGCTCGGGGGCCTCGATCGCCTCGCCCCGGCGCGCCTTCATGTACAGCGGCTCCCCGCCCTGCTTGAGTGCGGAATAGATCGGGGCGCGCTGGCGGATCGGCCCACGCAGGGGTGCCAGGGCCGCTTCCAGCTGGTCGGCGCTGATCGGCGGCACCGGCCGCTCGCGCAGCACCGCCCCGTCCGAATCGTCGGTGTCGGTGGTCTGGCCCAGCACCACCTCGGCGTCATAGGCCTTGGCCGAGCCCAACAGCAGCCCGGCGATCTTGGTGGCCTCGCCGAAGCACAGCGGCAACAGGCCGGTGGCCAGCGGGTCCAGGCTGCCGGTGTGGCCGCCCTTGTCGGCGCGGTACAGGCGGCGCGCGATCTGCAGGGCCGCGTTGGAGCTCATGCCGCCCGGCTTGTCGAGCAGCAGGATGCCGTCCAGGCGGCGGAACGTGATTCGGGATGCCATATCGTGGTTTCAATCGGCGCCGTGCGGCGCGGCCGGGGATGCCGGCGTTCAGCGGCGCGGTCGCTTGCCGACCCGGGCACCGCCCCATAAGACAACAGCCCTTTCGGGCTGTTGGTCCATCAATCGTTTTTCTTGCCGCTGTCGTCCGCTTCGCCGTCCTCGGCGTCGCCCTCGGGCTGTCGGCTCTGTTCGGCCGCCAGCGTATCGGGCAGCTCGCGCAGCAGGTTGTCGATGCGCTCGCCGCGGTCCACCGAATCATCGTAGTGGAAATGCAGCTCGGGCACGTGGCGCAGCTTCATCGCACGCGCCAGTTCCATGCGCAGCCCCCAGGCCAGTTCCTTCAGGCCCTTCATGGCCTCCACCGAACGCTCGGGCATCAGCGCCGTGACGAAAATCTTGGCATGGGCCATGTCACGGGTGATCTCCACGTCGGAGACGCTCACCGAAGGCAGCCCGTGTTCACGCACCGCGTTGTGCACGAGCGTTCCCAGTTCACGGCGGATCTGGGCGGAAACACGGTCGGTTCGATGGAAGGTTTTTGGCACGAGGGACTCTTGATTCAGTTGTCGCCCGACCAACGGCCGGGCGCTACAGGGTTGCGGAACCCGACCAAGGGTCGGGCGTTACGCCATGGCAGGGGCCGACCATTGGCCGGGCCACGCCACGACATTACAGGGTGCGCGGCACTTCGATGCGCTCGAAGCACTCGATCTGGTCACCCGGCTTGACGTCGTTGTAAGCCTTCACGCCGATACCGCATTCGGTACCGTTGCGGACTTCCTCGACGTTTTCCTTGAAGCGACGCAGCGATTCCAGCTCGCCTTCGAACACCACCACGCTGTCGCGCAGGACGCGGATCGGCTTGCTGCGCTTGACCGTACCTTCGATGATCATGCAGCCGGCGACCGCACCGAACTTCGAGCTGCGGAACACGTCGCGCACCTGGGCGATACCGATGATCTCTTCGCGGATTTCCACGCCGAGCAGACCGGAGGCCACCTGCTTCACCTGATCGATCACGTCATAGATGATCGAGAAGTAACGCAGGTCCACGCCGTTGGATTCGATGATGCGACGGGCCGAGGCATCGGCACGCACGTTGAAGCCGATCACGGTGGCCTTGGAGGCAACCGCCGAATTGGCGTCCGACTCGGTGATGCCGCCCACGCCGGAGTGGATCACGTTGATGCGGATGTC
>NZ_JAVWXA010000045.1:0-25727 GCF_036662295.1 Stenotrophomonas sp. | reverse complement strand
CGTCCGACTCGGTGATGCCGCCCACGCCGGAGTGGATCACGTTGATGCGGATGTCTTCGTTGGACAGCGCGACCAGCGCCTGGCTCAGGGCCTGCACCGAACCCTGCACGTCGGCCTTGATCACCAGGTTCAGCACCTGCTGGCCATCGCCCTTGCCCAGGGTCGCCATGATGTCTTCCATGCGGCTGCCGGCCGACTGCACCAGGCGCGATTCACGGCGCTTGGTTTCGCGCTGCTGCGCGACGTCCTTGGCCAGGCGCTCGTCCTCGACGACCACGAAGTCGTCGCCGGCATCGGGCACGCCGGACAGACCCAGCACCTGCACCGGGATGGACGGACCCGCCTGGTCCGGCTGCTTGCCGGTTTCGTCGAACAGGGCGCGCACGCGGCCGTACTGGATACCGCAGACCAGGTAGTCGCCCTTCTTCAGCGAACCCTGCTGCACCAGCACGGTGGCGATCGGGCCACGGCCCTTGTCCAGCGAGGACTCGATGACCACGCCGCTGGCGCGGCCATCGGCCACGGCCTTCAGTTCCAGCAGTTCGGCCTGGATGGAAATCGCGTCCAGCAGGTCGTCGATGCCCAGGCCCGCCTTGGCCGAGATCTCCACCATCTGGATGTCGCCACCGAAGTCTTCGGACACGACCTGCTCGGTGAGCAGCTCGTTCTTGACGCGCATCGGATCGGCGCCGGACTTGTCGATCTTGTTGATCGCCACGATCAGCGGCACGCCGGCCGAGCGGGCGTGCTGGATGGCTTCCTTGGTCTGCGGCATGACGCCGTCGTCGGCGGCCACCACCAGCACCACGATGTCGGTCAGCTTGGCACCGCGGGCACGCATGGACGTAAACGCCGCGTGGCCCGGGGTATCCAGGAAGCTGATCACGCCCTTGGGCGTTTCAACGTGGTACGCACCGATGTGCTGGGTGATGCCACCGGCCTCGCCCGTGGCGACCTTGGTGCGGCGGATGTAATCCAGCAGCGAGGTCTTGCCGTGGTCGACGTGGCCCATGATGGTGACCACCGGCGGACGTGCGACCTGCTCGCCCTGGTTGCCACCGGCCAGCGCCAGCAGCGCGTCTTCGGCGTCGTTGGTGTTGGCACGGATCACGTTGTGGCCGAGTTCCTCGGTCACCAGCGCTGCGGTGTCATGGTCGATGGTCTGGGTGATGGTGGCCATCACGCCCATCTTGAACAGCGCCTTGACCACATCGCCGCCCTTCAGGGCCAGCTTCTGGGCCAGGTCGGCCACGGTGACGGTATCGCCGATGGTCACATCACGCACGATCGGGGCGACCGGACGCTCGAAACCATGGGCACCGCCGCCACTGCGCGACTGGTTGCTGTCACGGCGACCGCCGTGCTGCACGCGCCCGGTCGGACGACCGCGCGAGTTGCTGTTGTTGCCGCGGCGGGCACGATCGGCGGCCGACAGGTGCAGCTGGCCGGCGAAGCGGTTGCCACCCTCGTCGTCGCGCTTGGCGCCCGGACGGTTGTTGTTGTTGTTCGAGTTGCGGTCATCCGAACGCGGCGCCGGACGGGCCGACGACGGCGCCGACGGGCGCGCGGCGCGGGCCGGCGCATCGGCGGCGGCAGCCGGCTTGGCGGCAACCGGGGCCGGCGGCGCATTGCGCGCGGCTTCGGCGGCGGCTTCGGCGGCCTGGCGCTCGGCTTCGGCACGCGCCTTGGCGTCTACCTCTTCCTGGCGCTTGCGTGCGATTTCCTCGTCACGCGCACGGTCCTTCTCGGCCAGTGCGCGCTGCTCGTCCAGATTGCGCTGGCGGGATTCCTCCAGCTTGCGCAGGATGTCGGCGCGCTCCTCATCCGGCGTCATCGCCTTGCCACTGCTGTCCTTGGTGTAGGTGCGCTTCTGGCGCACTTCAACATTGACGGTGGTCTTGCTGCGGCCGGCGCTGACGGTCACTTCCTGCAACTTGCGACGGTTGAGGGTGATCTTCTTGGCGGCCTCGTCGGTGCTCTCGACGGGCTGCTCGGTCTTGCCATGCGAACGACGAAGGAAGCCCAGGAGCTTCACCTTCTCGGTGCTGGTCACGACCTGGTCGGGACCGCTGAACTTCATGCCGGCTTCGGCAAGCTGGACGAGCAGTTTATCGACCGGGGTGTTGACCAGTTCGGCAAGCTTGCGGATGGTGGTTTGCTGCGACATTCGGATCCTATGATCTGGTTGGCGCTCCCTCGAAACGTGCGAAGGCAGCGCGGAGTCTAAGCCCTGATCGGGTCAGGGCACTGTTCATCGCTGGCTCATTCGCCGCGCTCCAGGCGGGCGATCTCCTCGGCTCGGGCGGCCAGGATCAGGGCGGCGGCGCGCTCCTGGTCCAGGTCCTCGATGCCGAACTCGAGGATCTCGTCGGCGGCCAGGTCCGACAGGTCCTCACTGGTTCGCACGCCGTGGCCGGCCAGGGCGTAGGCAGTCGCCTCGTCCATGCCTTCCAGGGCGAGCAGGTCTTCGGACGGCGAACCGTCTTCCAGACCCTCTTCCACCGCCAGCGCCTCGTTGAGCAGCGCATCGCGGGCACGGGCACGCAGCTCTTCGACGATGTCTTCGTCGAAGCCTTCCACGGCCAGCAGTTCGCCGACCGGGACGTAGGCGATTTCTTCCACGGTGTTGAAGCCCTCGGTCACCAGGATGGCGGCGATTTCTTCATCCACTTCCAGCTTGTCCATGAACAACTGGCGGGCCACGCCCTGCTCTGCCTCGGACTTGGCGGTCACCTGGTCCTGGGTCATCACATTGAGCTGCCACCCGGTGAGGCGGCTGGCCAGGCGCACGTTCTGGCCGCCCTTGCCGATCGCCTGGGCCAGGCGCTCTTCGGCGACGGCCAGGTCCATCGAGTGCTTTTCCTCATCGACGATGATCGACTGCACTTCGGCAGGCGCCATGGCGTTGATGACGAAGTTGGCCGGGTTCTCGTTCCACAGCACGATGTCCACGCGCTCGCCATTGAGCTCGTTGGACACGGCCTGCACGCGCGAGCCGCGCATGCCGATGCAGGCACCGATCGGATCGGTACGTGCATCGTGGGCCAGCACGGCGATCTTGGCGCGGTCGCCCGGATCACGTGCACAGGCCTTGATCTCGACCAGGCCCTGGCCGACTTCCGGCACTTCGAGCTTGAACAGTTCGATCATGAATTCCGGGGCGGCGCGGCTGATGAACAGCTGCGGGCCACGCGGTTCCGAACGCACTTCGGCCAGGTAGCCGCGGACGCGGTCGCCGGCGCGCAGCACGTCGCGCGGAATGCCCTTGTCCTTGGGGATGAAGGCTTCGGCGTTGCCGCCGAGGTCGACGTAGATGTTGCCGCGCTCGGCGCGCTTGACCACGCCGGTGACCAGCTCGCCCACGCGATCCTTCCACGCATCGACCACCTGCTGGCGTTCGGCCTCGCGCACGCGCTGGACGATCACCTGCTTGGCGGCCTGTGCGGCGATGCGGCCGAAGTCCGGGTTTTCGATCTGTTCTTCGATGTAGTCGCCGACTTCCACGCCTTCGGCTTCGTCGATGGCATCCATCAGGCGAATCTGGCGATCGGGCGATTCCATGACCACGTCATCGGCCACCACTTCCCAGCGGCGGAAGGTTTCGTAGTTGCCGTCCTTGTGGTCGATCGACACACGGGCCAGCACTTCTTCATCGGGGTAGCGCTTCTTCGCGGCGGACGCCAATGCAGCCTCGATGGCCTCGAAGATCACTTCACGCGGAACGCCCTTTTCATTGGCGACCGCATCCACTACCAGCAAAAGTTCCTTGCTCATTGGCTCACTCCGCGCGCGGCTTCTTGGCCGCCGGCTCGTTGGATGGTTTCTTGTTCGCCTTGCCACCCTGCTTGGGTGCCGGGCCAGTCGGTTTGGTCGGAGCCAGGCCGAGGGCGGCCCAGTCCGGCATGATGCGTGCCTTGTCGATATTCTCGACATCGGCGGTGAACGGGGAGTTGTCGACCTTGAAGGTGACGTTGCCCTGTTCGATATCCACGGCGAGGATCTCGCCCTGCAGGCGGCGACGGCCGTCCTGCGGCAGCTTCAGCGTGACCTTGGCCGATTCGCCGATGGCGCGCTGGAACTGCTCGGCAGTGAACAGCGGGCGATCGACGCCGGGCGACGATACTTCCAGCGTGTAATTGGCGCTGATCGGATCTTCGACGTCCAGCTGGGCGGACACTTCTCGGCTGACGCGCTCGCAGTCGTCGATGTTGACGATACGCTCGGGCTGTTCGGCCAGCGGCACGTCGATGTAAAGGCGCAGCGTCGCACCACCCGGGGCAGTCAGGTACTCCACGCCCAGCAGCTCGAGACCCAGCGACTGAACGGTGGGGGCGAGCAGATTCGCGATTTCGGTTGCCTTGTCGCTCACAGTCTGCCTTGTTCGTTGAAAGAGGTACGGGGTGGCCAGTCGCGCTGGCCGGGCTCTACTGGACATGCCCCGGAAACAACAAAGGGCCCGCTGGGCCCCTTGTCCGGTACAACTCCGGTCATGCTGGATTCCGGTAGCAGGAGCACACGCGGCGTGCGTTCCTGCGAGCCCAGTCTTCCGAGGGGGTCACGGCGGCCTGGGTACAGGTTGCCGTTCCTGGAAGCCGGTTGCGGGCCCATTCACATCCCGCAAGGGGATACGTATGGACAGTCCGCTAAGCCGCTGATGATAGCCGTTGCACCGCGCTGGTGCAATGGTTGGGGTGGGTTGTTGCTGAACCTGAACAGCCAGGAGCCAAGAGCCAAGAGCCAAGAGCCAAGAGCCAAGAGCCAGAGCGGAGAGCCAGGGCCGGAGCCAAAGCCCAAGCCGGAGCCTGGGTTGGCTGGGCGGGTCGAGGGCGCCGGGATGGGCGGGGTGGCGGGACACGCCGTGAACCCATCCATGGGGGCTCGTGCGCCGCATCCATGCGGCGCAACGGTCCCCCCCCCCCCCCCCCCCCCCCCCCCCGGGGCCCCAAGGGGCCGGGATGGGTCCCCCGGCCCCGGCGCGGGTTTGGGGGGGGGGGCGGGACACGCGGTGACCCCATCCTTGGGGGCTGGTGCGCCGAATCCATGCGGCGCAACGGTCCCGCCACCCCACCCACCCCGCCACCTGGATACCGATCGGTCAGTCATTGGAACAGCGGCAAAGGCGCCGATGCCTGCTGCATGACCCAACGAACACCCCACCTCCCCACCCCATCCTCCGTCAACCTGATCACTCACCCCATCTGACACATCACACAAAGACGAGGACGAGGACGAGGACGAGGACGAGGACCAAGGACAGATTGATAGAAGTGGACGAGGAGAAAGATGAAAAGCCCTGATCGACTTTGCATGCGCACCGACCTTCTACGTAGGCGCTGGCATGGGTGGGATTGCGGGGCCGATTTTGCGCCATGGAGGGCGCAAAACGACCCAACCGGGAGGTACTGGGGGCGGCCCCCGAAACCCTACCCATGCCCCCGCCCTCCCAGATGCCAGCAAATCGGCAGTTGCAGTTGCCGTTGCCGTTGCCGTTGCCGTTGCCGTTGCCGTTGCCGTTGCCCTGGCCTTTGCTTGCGCTTTGCGCTTTGCGCTCTTGAAAAAAACCACCACCCCTAACGAAAAAAGCGACCTCGTTGCCGAGATCGCCTTTTCGTCTACTGCATCTGCACTGCAGATTTTCTGTGGTAGCGGGGGCAGGATTTGAACCTGCGACCTTCGGGTTATGAGCCCGACGAGCTGCCAGACTGCTCCACCCCGCAGCAGAAGCGGAATTGTAAGGGAGTTTTACATCCCGTGCAACCCCTTTGAAACAATGACCCGGTGAACCCCAGTGCGGCCTCACCCGCAAGGGATCTGGCCTGGAACGAAAAAGGCGACCCCGTTGCCGGCATCGCCTTGTCCGTGCACTGCCTCCGGCTTGCACCGGAGTTATATGGTAGCGGGGGCAGGATTTGAACCTGCGACCTTCGGGTTATGAGCCCGACGAGCTGCCAGACTGCTCCACCCCGCAACATAAACGGTCGAATTGTTGGATCAACCCAGGGTTGACACCTGCACAACGATCTTCTGGCAAAGCCGCTGCATCAACAACTCAGGAAACGAATATTACACGATCTGCGCAGTTTTGTATCGTTTTTTAAGCGATATGTGCAAATGCCTTCTGGCACCACTCCATGATCGGGTTCCACGACAGGCCCAGGGCCAGCAGCGCCAGGGCGTTCACGCCCAGCACCACGCCCAGCACGCGGTCGTTGTTGGCCGGCAGCGGCTCGCCCACCGGCTCGTCGAAGTACATGACCTTGATCACGCGCAGGTAGTAGAAGCAACCCACCACCGCGCAGAGTACGCCCAGGATCGCCAGCCACAGCATGCCGCCGTTGATCGCCGCGCCCAGCACCGCCAGCTTGGTCCAGAAGCCCAGGAACGGCGGGATGCCGGCCATCGACGCCATGATGCACAGCACCAGGCCGGCCATCCACGGGTTGCGGGCATTGAGGCCCTTGAAGTCCTCGATGTTCTCCGCCTCGAAGCCACTTCGCGACAGCGCGATGATCGCGCCGAAACCGGCCGTGGACATGATCGCGTAGCTCAGCGCATAGAACAGCGCCGCCGCGTAGCCCTGCTCGCCACCGCCGGCGATGCCCAGCAGCAGGAAGCCGATGTGCGACACCGTCGAGTAGGCCAGCATGCGCTTGAGGTTGGTCTGCGCGATCGCCATCAGGTTGCCGATCACCAGCGACAGTGCCGCCAGGCCGCCGATCAGGTACTTCCACTCGTCCGACAGCGGGCCCACGCCTACTTCCAGCAGGCGGTAGGCCATGCCGAACGCGGCCAGCTTGGGCGCCGAGCTGATGAACAGCGCGATCGGCGCCGGGGCGCCCTGGTACACGTCGGGCAGCCACATGTGGAACGGTGCCGCGCCCAGCTTGAACGCCACGCCGGCGATCATGAACACCGCGCCGGTCAGCAGCAGCACGCGCTCTTCCGAATGCGGGATGGCCGCATGGATCGCGTCCAGGTGCAGCGAACCGGTGGCGCCGTAGATCAGCGACATGCCATACAGCAGCAGGCCCGAGGCCAGCGAACCCAGCACGATGTACTTCATCGCCGCTTCGGAGGCCAGGCCGTTCTCACGGTTGCTGGCCACCAGCGCGTAGGAGCACAGCGCCAGCAGTTCCAGGCCCAGGTAGACCATCAGCAGGCTGCCGGCCGAGACCAGGATCATCATGCCGGCGGTGCCGAACAGGATCAGCACCGGGATCTCGCCCTGGTAAAGCTTGCGCTCGCGCAGGTAGCTCCAGCCGTAGACCAGGGTCAGGCCGCTGCACAGCACGATCACGGTCTTCATCACGTCCGCCGCGGTATCGCGGACGAACATGCCGTGGAAGACATCGCCCTGCCCGCCCACTCCCGTGGCGAGCATGAACAGCACCACGGCCAGCGCGGCGACCGAGAGCAGGTGGGTCCAGATCTTGTTCTTCTCACTGATGAAAAGATCCAGGATCAACAGGGCAAACGCACTACCGATCAGCACCAGCTCGGGGGCGAGCGGCGGCAGGTCGGCGGCGGTCAGTGGCAACAGCGGCGAGGTGGTCATCATCAAATCCTGGAATCAATACTCTCGACGGCCCGATTACAGCAGCTTGCTGGATGCGATCTGCATCGCCAGCTTCGCGATCGAGGGCTCCATCAGGTCGGTCAGCGGCTTGGGGTACAGGCCCAGGGCAAGGGTGCCCACGGCAAATACACCCAGCACCAGCCACTCGCGACCGTTGATGTCCTTCAGTTCGGCGACATGGGCGTTGGCCACTTCACCGAAGAACACGCGCTTGTACAGCCACAGCGTATAGGCCGCGGTGATGACCAGGGTGGTCGCCGCGCCCAGTGCCAGCGCCGGATGACGCTGGAAGCTGGCCATGATGATCATGAACTCACCCACGAAACCACTGGTGCCCGGCAGGCCGGCATTGGCCATGAAGAACAGCATGGCGAAGGTGGCAAACCACGGCATCACGTTGACCACGCCGCCGTAATCGGCGATGCGGCGGCTGTGCATGCGGTCGTACAGCACGCCCACGCAGGAGAACATGGCACCGGAGACGAAGCCGTGCGAGACCATCTGCACCATCGCACCCTGCAGGCCCAGGCGGGCGGCGTCGGCGTTGCCGGCGTCACGCACCAGCCACAGCGCGATGAAGGTGCCCAGGGTGACAAACCCCATGTGCGCGATCGACGAATAGGCGATCAGCTTCTTCATGTCGTCCTGCACCAGCGCGACCAGGCCGACGTAGATCACCGCGATCAGCGACAGGGTGATGACCAGCCAGGCCCATTCCTGCGAGGCGTCCGGGACGATCGGCAGGTTGAAGCGCAGGAAGCCGTAACCACCGATCTTCAGCGCGATGGCGGCCAGGATCACCGAACCGGCGGTCGGCGCTTCCACGTGGGCGTCCGGCAGCCAGGTGTGGACCGGGAACATCGGCACCTTGACCGCGAAGGCGATCAGGAACGCGAAGAAGATCCAGGTCTGTTCCTTGCCCGACAGCTGCAGCTGGTACAGGTCGGCCAGCTGGAAGCTGCCGCCCTTGAGGTACAGGTAGATCAGCGCCACCAGCATCAGCACCGAGCCGAGGAAGGTGTACAGGAAGAACTTCAGGGCGGCGTAGATGCGACGCGGACCACCCCAGACACCGATGATCAGGAACATCGGGATCAGCATGGCTTCGAAGAAGACGTAGAACAGCATCGCGTCGGTCGCCGCGAAGATGCCCACGGTGACGCCTTCCAGGATCAGGAAGGCGGCCACGTACTGGTTGACGCGCTTGTCGATCGCGCTCCAGGCACCGATCAGGGCCAGCACCGAGACCAGGGTGGTCAGCAGGATCAGCGCGATCGCGATGCCGT
Organism: Stenotrophomonas sp.; assembly: GCF_036662295.1. Taxonomy (GTDB): domain Bacteria; phylum Pseudomonadota; class Gammaproteobacteria; order Xanthomonadales; family Xanthomonadaceae; genus Stenotrophomonas. The sequence continues at coordinate 16,865 of NZ_JAVWXA010000045.1, read as the reverse complement.
CCACGCCCAGGTTGTAGCCGATCTTGTAGGTGGGGATCCAGGCGCGGGTTTCGACGAACTGCAGCGCGTCGTTCCCCACGTCGTAGCCGCTGAGCAGCGACAGGCTGGCCACGAAGGTCAGCACCGCCACGCCCAGGGACGCCCAGCGGGCGGTTTGGGCGTCACGGATGGCAAGGATCAGGGCACCGCCGAGGATCGGCAGCCAGATGAGAACACTGAGTAGAGGCCAGTTCGACACGTCTTCTTATTCCGTACAGGTCATCAACGCAGGTAATGCATCAGGACGCCCAGGAGGGCAATCAGGCCGATGATCATCGCGAAGGCGTAGTGATAGAGGAAACCGGATTGGGTGCGACGCAGCAGGTTGGCCGCCAGATCGATCAGGCGAGCCGAACCGTTGACCACCACCCCATCGACCACATTGGTGTCGATGGCGCGCGAAACCTTGCCCAGCTTGATGCCGCCACCGGCGAAGCCGCCGATCCAGAGCTTGTCGAAGCCGTACTTGTTCTCCAGCACCGACACCAGCGGCGCGAAGGTCTTGCGGGCCTTGCCCGCCAGCTCCGGCTTCCACAGGTAGAACAGCACGGCCAGCAGGAAGCCTGCCACGGTGAGGAAGAAGGCCGGGGCCATCATCCCGTGGATCGCGAAGGCGACCGGGCCGTGGAATTCTTCGGCCAGCGCACCGATGGTGTTGCGCGCGGGGTCGTAGAAATCGACGATGCCGGTGAAGAACGAATGGACCTGGCCCGGGATCGCGTGCTCGGCATGCGTGCCCTTCCAGTCGGTGCCGTACAGCATCGGACCGATGCTGAAGAAACCGATCACGATCGAGGGGATCGCCAGCAGGATCAGCGGCAGCGTCACCACCCAAGGGGTTTCGTGCGGCTCATGCGGACCGTGGCCATGGCCGTGGTCGTCATGGTGCGCGTCACCGTGGTGGGCGTCGGCGGCATGGGCATCGACTGCATGCGCGTTGGCATGGTGATCGTCATGGCCGTGGCCGTGGTCGTCATGCGCGTCGCGGAAGCGTTCCTTGCCGTGGAAGGTCAGGAACAGCAGGCGGAAGCTGTAGAAGCTGGTCACGATCACGCCACCCAGCACCGCCCAGTAGCCGTAGGTGGCCACCCAGCTGTGCGAGACGTGCGCGTGGTGCTGCGCCGCTTCGATGATGGTGTCTTTGGAATAGAAGCCGGAGAAGAACGGCGTCCCGACCAGGGCCAGCGTGCCGATCCACATGGTGATGAAGGTGATCGGCATGTACTTGCGCAGGCCGCCCATCTTGCGCATGTCCTGCTCGTGGTGCATCGCGATGATCACCGAGCCGGCACCCAGGAACAGCAGCGCCTTGAAGAAGGCGTGGGTCATCAGGTGGAACACGGCCGCCGAGTAGGCCGACACGCCCAGCGCCACGGTCATGTAGCCCAGCTGGGACAGCGTGGAGTACGCGACGACGCGCTTGATGTCGTTCTGCACGATGCCGATCAGGCCGGTGAAGAACGCGGTGGTGGCACCGATGAACAGCACGAAGTTCAGCGCGGTCTGCGACAGCTCGAACAGCGGCGACATGCGGGTGACCATGAAGATGCCCGCGGTCACCATGGTCGCGGCGTGGATCAGGGCCGAGATCGGGGTCGGGCCTTCCATCGAGTCCGGCAGCCAGACGTGCAGCGGCACCTGGGCCGACTTGCCCATGGCGCCGATGAACAGGCAGATGCAGATGATGGTGGCCACCGACCAGATCACCGGGGCGTCGAAGACCTGGAAGGAGGTGCCGAACAGGTTGATCGCACCGGACCAGACCTGCAGCTGTGCCTGCGGGCTGCCCAGGATCGGCGCATTGGCGAACACGGTGGCGTAGTCCAGGGTGCCGAACACCCACAGCACGCCGGCGATGCCGAGGATGAAGCCGAAGTCGCCCACGCGGTTGACCAGGAAGGCCTTCATGTTGGCGAAGATCGCGGTCGGGCGCTTGAACCAGAAACCGATCAGCAGGTAAGACACCAGACCCACCGCTTCCCAGCCGAAGAACAGCTGCAGGAAGTTGTTGCTCATCACCAGGGTGAGCATGGAGAAGGTGAACAGCGAGATGTAGCTGAAGAAGCGCTGGTAGCCCGGGTCGTCCTGCATGTAGCCGATGGTGTACACGTGCACCAGGAACGACACGAAGGTGACCACCACCATCATCATGGCGGTGAGCTTGTCGATCATGAAGCCGACATGCGCCGAATACTGGCCCACTTCAAAGAACGTATAGATGTTCTGGTTGAACGGCTGCGCCCCGCCCCACAGCAGCATGTACAGCACGTAGCTGGACATGATGCAGCTGGCGGCGACGCCCAGCAGGGTGACCGTCTGTGCGCCGATGCGACCGACCTGTCGGCCGAACAGGCCGGCGATGATGCTGCCGATCAGCGGTGCGAGCACCACGGCGATCAACAGACTCTTGGAGAGAGTGATTTCCATCTACGGATCAGCCCTTCAGCGAGTCGACTTCGCCGACATTGATGGTGCGGCGATTACGGAACAGGGTTACCAGGATCGCGAGGCCGATGGCGGCCTCGGCCGCGGCCACGGTCAGGATGAAGAAGACGAACAGCTGTCCGGCCGTATCACCCAGTTCCCGCGAGAACCCGACGAAATTGATGTTGACCGACAGCAGCATCAACTCGACGGACATCAGCAGCACGATGATGTTCTTGCGGTTGAGGAAGATGCCGGCAAGGCTGATGCAGAACAGCAGCGCGCCCAGCGCCAGGATATGGCCGAGGGTGATCATGGCGTTGCCTCCTCGTCGCTGGACGGCCGGGTAAGGGTGTGGACCACCGGCTTTTCGGCGTCCATCTTGACCACGCGCAGGCGGTCGCTGCCCTTGACCATGGTCTGCTCGGTCGGGTTCTGCGTCTTCAGGCCGGTGCGGCGGCGCAGGGTCAGCATCACCGCGGCGACGACGGCCACGGTCAGGATGACGGCGGCGAACTCGAACGGCAGCAGGTATTCAGTGAACAGGCTGCGCGCCAGCCAGGTGATGTTGGAGCTGTCGGCGGCGAGCGCGGCGGCGTTGTCGGCCGGGAACGGATTGACCGCCCTGCCCTTCACCCCGATCAGCACCAGCATCTGCACCAGCATGGTGATGGCCACCAGCAGGCCGATCGGCAGGTAGCGCACCCAGCCCTCGCGCAGGTTGCTGGCGTCGATGTCCAGCATCATCACCACGAACAGGAACAGCACCATGACCGCGCCCACGTACACCAGGACCAGCGCCACGCCGAGGAATTCGGCGCCGACCAGGATCCAGATGCAGGCCACGGAGAAGAAGGTCAGGATCAGGCACAACACGGCATAGACCGGATTGCGCACGCTGATCACCGCCGCGGCGGAGATGCCCGCCACGATGGAGAAGACCCAGAAACTGATATTTACCCAATCCATCATTGAACCTCAGCGGAAAGCGGCATCGGCGGCGCGACGCTCGGCGATTTCGGCTTCAAGCCGATCACCGATGGCCAGCAGCTGCGGCTTGGTAACGATGTTCTCGCCACGATTCTCGAAGTGGTATTCGAGGATGTGGGTCTCCACGATCGAGTCCACCGGGCAGCTTTCTTCGCAGAAGCCGCAGAAGATGCACTTGAACAGATCGATGTCGTAACGGGTGGTACGACGGCTGCCGTCCTCGCGCTTGGCCGAATCGATGGTGATCGCCAGTGCCGGGCACACCGCCTCGCACAGCTTGCAGGCGATGCAGCGCTCTTCCCCGTTGGGATAGCGGCGCAGCGCATGCAGGCCACGGAAACGCGGCGACTGCGGGAACTTCTCCATCGGGTACATCAGCGTGTACTTGGGCTTGAAGGCGTACTTCAGGGTCAGCCACAGACCGCCGAGCAGCTCGAGCAGGAGCAGGCTTTTGAAGTAATGGGTAATTCTGTTCATCACTTAGACGCCCTTCTGGATCACGCCGTAGAACACCATCAACGCCGTCACTGCAATCCACGCGATGGTGAGCGGGATGAAGACCTTCCAGCCCAGACGCATGATCTGGTCATAACGGAAGCGCGGGAAGCTGGCTCGGAACCAGATGTAGGCGCTGGCGAAGAAGAACACCTTCAGCAGCAGCCACGGCCAGCCACCCTTCCAGATCCAGTCGATCCACGGGGAGATGTCCGCGGTGACCCAGCCCTGGATCGGGCTCAGCCAGCCGCCGAGGAAGAAGATCGAGATCAGGAAGCTGATCAGGATCATGTTGGCGTATTCGGCCAGGAAGAAGAGCGCGAACGCACCACCGGAGTACTCGACCATGTGGCCGGCGACGATTTCCGACTCGCCTTCCACCACGTCGAACGGCGCGCGGTTGGTTTCGGCCACGCCGGAGACCCAGTACACGACGAACAGCGGGAACAGCGGCAGCAGGAACCAGTCGAAGAAGCCGGAGCTGCCGGCCTGGGCCATCACGATGCTGCTCAGGTTCAAGCTGCCCGAAGCGATCATCACGCCGACCAGGGCAAAGCCCATCGCGATTTCGTAGCTGATCATCTGCGCCGAGGCGCGCATCGCGCCCAGGAAGGCGTACTTGGAGTTGGACGCCCAGCCGGCCAGGATGATGCCGTACACGCCCAGCGAGGTCATCGCCAGCAGGTACAGCAGGCCGGCATTGGCGTTGGACAGCACGATCTTGGCGTCGAAGGGAATCACCGACCAGGCCGCGAAGGCCGGGGCCAGGGTGATCAGCGGCGCAAGGATGAACATCGCCTTGTGCGAGCTGGCCGGCTGGATGATTTCCTTGAACAGCAGCTTGAAGACGTCGGCGAAGGCCTGGAAGATGCCCATGCCCACGTACATCGGGCCATGGCGGACGTGCATCCAGCCGATCAGCTTGCGCTCCCAGACCACGAAGAAGGCCACCGAGATGATCACCGGCATGGCGATCACCAGGATCTTCAGGATGATCCAGAGCAGCGCACCGATCTCGCCCAGCGACAGCAGCCACTGGTGCAGCGGGTCGACCGCGTTCAACAGCAATTCGTTCATGCAGCCACCACCGTTACGCGTGCGGCACCCAGCGGCGCGGTTGCACCGTGGCCCGATTCGATCCAGACCGCACCCGCGGCGACGCGGGCGTCGACCACCACCGGCAGCGTGGCGCGGCCGGCGTCGGTGCCGACCTTGGCCATCTGCCCTTCCGCCAACTGCAGGCGGGCGGCATCGTCGGCATTGAGCACGATGCGCGGGGCGTTGTTGAGCGGGTGCGACTGCAGGGCCTGGGCGCGACGGACCACCGCATCGGTGCGGTAGATCGCAGCGGTGGAGGCCACTTCCAGGCCCTCGCCCGCCACCGGCGTTGCCGCCGAGGCCGCCACGGTCACGCTGACCGGGGCCAGGCTGGCACGCAGGCCGGCCAGGTCGGTGAACTCGAAGCCGGCCAGGGCCAGCTCGCCGCCCAAGGCACGCAGCACGCGCCAGCCTTCACGCGCCTCGCCCGGCAGCTTGCCGCCGGCACGCGCCGACTGCTCGCGACCATCGAGGTTGGTCAGGGTGGCGTCCACTTCGGGCAGTGCGCCGATCGGCAGTATCACGTCGGCCACGTCGCGGGTGGAGGCACAGGCGAACTGGCTGAAGGCCACCACCTGGGCACCGGCCAGCGCCTTGCGGGCAGCGGCGGCGTCGGCGAAGTCCAGGCCCGGCTCGATGCCGTACAGGGCATAGGCCTTGCGCGGCTGGGCCAGCATGGCATTGACGTCCTTGCCGGCCGGCAGCACGCCGGCGCGGGACAGGCCGATCGCATTGGCGCCCTGCGGGATGCGGCACAGCTTGGCACCGGTCGCGGCGGCGAAATCACGCGCGGCGGCGCGGATGGCGGCGGCCTGCGGGTGGTTTTCGGCGATGCCACCGACGATCAGCACGGCGTTGTTGGCGCCCTTCACCGCTTCTCGCAGGTCGGCATTGCCGAGCGCGTCGATGAAGGCCGACGGGGCCACGATCTGCTTGCTGGCCAGCTTGAACGCGAAATCGAAGTCCACCGGATTGACGGCGTGGATCTTCGCGCTGCGCGTGGTCTGGGCCTTGCGCAGGCGGGCATGCAGCAGCGGCAGCTCGTGGCGGATGTTGCTGCCGAGCACGACGATGCTGTCCGCGCCTTCGATCTCGGCCAGCGGCAGGCCGAAGACCTCGGCGGTGGCGGCGTCGGAGAAATCGCGGTTGTTGATGCGGTGGTCGATGTTGGTCGAGCCCAGGCCGGTGGCCAGGCGGGCCAGCAGCGCGCCTTCCTCGTTGGAGGTGGCCGGGTGCACCAGCACGCCCAGGTGCTCGCCCTGGTTGGCCTTGAGGATCGCGGTGGCCGCGGCCAGGCCTTCGGCCCAGCTCACTTCCTGCCACTCGCCGTTGACCTTGCGCATCGGCTTGACCGCGCGGTCTTCGCTGTACAGGCCCTGATGCGAGTAACGGTCGCGATCGGACAGCCAGCACTCGTTGACCGACTCGTTGTCGCGCGGCACCGCGCGCAGCACTTCGCCGCGACGCACGTGCAGGAACAGGTTGGAGCCCATCGCGTCGTGGTAGCCCAGCGATTCGCGCGCGGTCAGTTCCCACGGACGGGCGCGGAACTGGAACACCTTGTTGGTCAGCGCACCGACCGGGCACACGTCCACGACGTTGCCCGACAGCTCGGTAGTCAGCGGCTTGCCGTCGTAGGTGCCGATCTGCAGGTTTTCACCGCGGTACATGCCACCCAGCTCGTAGGTACCGGCGACGTCGGCGGTGAAGCGGACGCAGCGGGTGCACTGGATGCAGCGGGTCATTTCGGTGGCCACCAGCGGACCGATGTCCTCGTCGGGCACCACGCGCTTGCGCTCGTTGAAGCGGCTGACCGAACGGCCATAACCCAGCGAGACGTCCTGCAGTTCGCACTCGCCGCCCTGATCGCAGATCGGGCAGTCCAGCGGATGGTTGATCAGCAGGAATTCCATCACCGAGCGCTGGAACTTCAGCGCCTTCTCACTGCGGGTGGCGACCTTCATGCCATCCATGACCGGCGTGGCGCAGGCCGGCGCCGGCTTGGGCGACTTTTCCACGTCGACCAGGCACATGCGGCAGTTGGCCGCGATCGGCAGCTTCTCGTGGTAGCAGAAGCGCGGAATCGGAATGCCGGCCTTGTCGGCGGCCTGGATGATCATCGAGCCCTTGGGCACGACCAGCGCCTGGCCGTCGATCTCGACGGTGACGTGGTCCGGTGGCACGCTCGGATTTACGGGTTGCGCGCTCATGCAGCGGCTGCCTCCACCTTCTTGCCGTCAACCATCGAATGACCGTTGACGATGTAGTACTCGAATTCGTCCCAGAACTGGCGCAGGAAGCCCTGGATGGGCCATGCCGCCGCTTCACCGAACGCGCAGATGGTGTGGCCTTCGATCTGGCCGGCCACTGCCTTCAACTGGTGCAGGTCTTCCATGGTCGCCTTGCCGGCGACGATGCGCTCGAGCACGCGGTGCATCCAGCCGGTGCCTTCACGGCACGGGGTGCACTGGCCACAGGATTCCTTGTGGAAGAACTGGCTGATGCGGCAGGCGAACTTGACGCAGCACACGCTGTCATCGAGCACCACGATGGCGCCCGACCCCAGCCCGGTGCCCAGGGCACGCAGGGTGTCGTAGTCCATCTGCAGGCCCTTGAGCTCTTCGGCCTTCAGCACCGGCATCGACACACCGCCCGGCACGGCACCCTTGAGGGTGCGGCCCGGCTTGAGGCCACCGGCCATTTCCAGCAGCTCGTCGAAGGTGGTGCCCAGCGGCACTTCGAAGTTGCCGCCCTGCTGCACGCAGCCGGAGACCGAGAAGATCTTCGGGCCGCCGTTCTTGGTCAGGCTCAGGCCGGCGAACCACTCCGGGCCGTTGCGGATGATCGCCGGCACCGAGGCATAGGTCTCGGTGTTGTTGATCGTCGACGGCTTGCCGTACAGGCCGAAGTTGGCCGGGAACGGCGGCTTGTAGCGCGGCTGGCCCTTCTTGCCTTCCAGCGACTCCATCAGCGCGGTTTCTTCGCCGCAGATGTAGGCGCCGGCGCCCAGCGCACCGTAGATGTCGATGTCCACGCCGCTGCCGAGGATGTCCTTGCCCAGCCAGCCGTTCGCGTACGCGTCGGCCAGGGCCTGCTCGAAGTTCTCGAAGGGCTCGTGGTGGAACTCACCGCGCAGGTAGTTGTAGCCCACGGTCGAGCCGGTGGCGTAGCAGGCGATCGCCATGCCTTCCACGACCGAGTGCGGGTTGTAGCGCAGGATGTCGCGGTCCTTGCAGGTGCCCGGCTCGGATTCATCCGAGTTGCAGAGGATGTACTTCTGCATGCTGCCCTTGGGCATGAAGGACCACTTCAGGCCGGTCGGGAAGCCGGCGCCACCGCGGCCGCGCAGGTTGGACTGCTTGACCATTTCGATGACCTGCTCCGGCGAGATCTTCTCTTCGAGGATCTTGCGCAGGGCGGCGTAGCCACCGGTCTTGAGGTAGCTTTCATACGACCACGGGGTGTCGTAATGCAGGGTGGTGTAGACCACCTGGTGCGGCAACGGCGCGGGACCGACCGGACCACTGGGTGCGTGATGATGTGCCATGTCTTACTCCAACCCGTCCAGCAGCTCGTCGACTTTCTCGACGGTCAGGCGCTCGTGGTAATGGCCATTGATGACCATCATCGGCGCACCGGCGCAACCGGCCAGGCATTCTTCTTCACGCTTGAGGTAGATGCGGCCATCGGCGGTGGACTGGCCGGTCTTGCAGCCGAGCTTCTTCTCGGCGTGCGCGACCAGGTCCTCGGCACCGTTCAACCAGCAGCTGATGTTGGTGCAGAAGGCCACGTTGTGGCGGCCCACCTTCTCCAGCTCGAACATCGAGTAGAAGCTGGCGACCTCGTAGGCCCACACCGGCGGCAGGTCCAGGTACTTGGCCACGCCGGCGATCAACTCGTCGGTCAGCCAGCCTGCGTTCTGTTCCTGTGCGGCGTGCAGCCCCTGCAGCACCGCCGAACGCTTGCGGTCCGGCGGGAACTTGGACAGCCAGTGATCGATGTGCGCGCGGGTCTTGTCGCTCAGCACCACCATCGGGTCGACGTCGCGCGCCGCCTCGAAATTACCTGTCGCCTTCATCGGCCGACCTCAACAAATGCAGAATCATGGGAAACCAGAACCTGCATCGCCGGCAGCTGCCGGCGGGTGTCAGGCGTCGTGCTGGCAGAGGCGATCATCGATCCACCTCACCAAACACCAGGTCATAGGTACCGATCATGGCGACCACGTCGGCCAGCATGTGGCCGCGCACCACCGAGTCGATCGAGGACAGATGGGCGAAGCCCGGCGCGCGCAGGTGCACGCGGAACGGCTTGTTGGCGCCATCGGACATCAGGTAGCAGCCAAACTCGCCCTTGGGCGCTTCCACCGCCGAATAGGTTTCGCCGGCCGGCACGCAGTAGCCTTCACTGAACAGCTTGAAGTGATGGATCAGCGCTTCCATGTCGTCCTTCATGTCCTCGCGGCTGGGCGGGGCGACCTTGAAGTTCTTGACCATCACCGGGCCCGGGTTGGCCTTCAGCCACGCCACGCACTGCTTGATGATGCGGTTGGACTCGCGCATTTCGGCCACGCGGCACAGGTAACGATCGTAGCAATCGCCTTCCTTGCCCAGCGGGATGTCGAAATCGACGGCGTCGTACTTGGCGTACGGCTGCTTCTTGCGCAGGTCCCAGGCAATGCCCGAGCCGCGCAGCATCACCCCGGTCATGCCCCAGGCGTGCGCCAGTTCGGGGGTGACCACGCCGATGCCGACGGTACGCTGCTTCCAGATGCGGTTGTCGGTGAGCAGGGTTTCATACTCATCCACGCGCTTGGGGAACTCGACGGTGAAGTTCTCCAGGAAGTCCAGCAGCGAACCCTCGCGCGAGGCGTTGAGGTTCTTCAGGGCATTGCCCTTGTGCCAGCGCGATTCCTTGTACTTGGGCATGCGGTCCGGCAGGTCGCGGTAGACGCCGCCCGGACGGTAGTACGCGGCGTGCATGCGCGCGCCGGAGACCGCTTCGTAGCAGTCCATCAGCTCTTCGCGCTCGCGGAAGGCATACAGCATGACCGCCATCGCGCCCAGATCGAGCGCGTTGGAGCCCAGCCACATCAGGTGGTTCAGGATGCGGGTGATTTCGTCGAACATGGTGCGGATGTACTGCGCACGCTCGGGCGCCTCGATCCCCATCAGGGTCTCGATCGCGCGCACGTAGGCGTGCTCGTTGCACATCATCGACACGTAGTCCAGGCGATCCATGTAACCGATCGACTGGTTGAACGGCTTGGACTCGGCCAGCTTCTCGGTGCCCCGGTGCAGCAGGCCCACGTGCGGGTCAGCACGCATGATGGTTTCGCCGTCCATCTCCAGGATCAGGCGCAGCACGCCGTGCGCGGCCGGATGCTGGGGACCGAAGTTCATCGTGTAGTTGCGGATTTCCTGGCGCAGTTCGGCCGGGTTGCTCGCAAAGGCCTGGTGGGCCTGGGGTTCACGCTTGCTCAGATCAGCACTCACTTTACGGCCTCCGTCTGCGCGCTTTCGCCGGCAGCGGTCTGGAAACGGGCGTCGTCACGGATGACGCGCGGCACGCCGACGCGCGGCTCGACCGAGGTGACCGGCTCGTACACCACGCGCTTCTTCTCTTCGTCGTAACGCACTTCGACGTTGCCGATCAGCGGGAAGTCCTTGCGGAACGGATGGCCGACGAAACCGTAGTCGGTCAGGATCCGGCGCAGGTCCGGATGGCCCTGGAAGATCACGCCATACAGGTCGAACGCCTCGCGCTCGAACCAGTTCAGGCCCGGCCAGACGTCGGTCAGCGAGGCGACCACCGGCAGTTCCTCATTGGGCGCAAAGCAGCGGATGCGCATGGTGAGGTTGTGCTGGTAGGAGCGCAGCTGGGCGACCACGGCAAAACGCTGCAGCGGGATCGGCTGCGGCTGGGCGCCGTCGCTGGTTTCGCGGGTGGGGAACTCGCCCCACGCGAAACGGCCGACGGACTTGCCCTCGACGCCACGGCTGAAGCCCTGGGACGACACATCGGCCGTATCCCATTCGTCGCTGCCGTAGCCGAGGTAATCCAGGCCGCACAGGTCCACGGACTGCTCGAAACCGAATTCGTCGCGCAGCGCCACGGCGGTGGCATGCCAGTCAGCGGCGGGCACTTCCAGCGTCACTTCGCCGCGGGGTTCGACCACGAAGACCTGCGCACCAGCAAAACGTGCGGAGAGTCGGTCGATGAAGGAAGGTGCTTGCTCTGCCATGGGGGCTTGGCGTGCTCTTGTCAGGAGGAATGTCAGCGGGCGATGGTCTGCGTACGCCAGATCTTCTTCTGCAGCTGCAGGATCCCGTACACCAGCGCTTCGGCGGTTGGCGGGCAGCCCGGGACGTAGACGTCCACCGGCACCACGCGGTCACAGCCACGCACCACTGCATAGGAGTAGTGGTAGTAGCCGCCACCGTTGGCGCAGCTGCCCATGGAGATGACCCACTTGGGGTCCGGCATCTGGTCGTAGACCTTGCGCAGCGCCGGGGCCATCTTGTTGACCAGGGTGCCGGCCACGATCATCACGTCGGACTGACGCGGCGACGGGCGGAACACCACGCCGTAACGGTCAAGGTCCAGGCGCGCGGCGCCGGCATGCATCATTTCGACGGCGCAGCAGGCCAGACCGAAGGTCATGGGCCACATCGAGCCGGTACGCGCCCAGTTCAACAACGCATCGACGCTGGTGGTCAGGTACCCCTTTTCCAGCAGCGGGTTGTCGCCTTCGGGGCGCAGGATGTCATCGACCCGCCCTTCCGGGACCGGGTTGTTCATCAGGCCGTCGAGCGTCTGAATCACTCCCATTCCAGCGCTCCCTTCTTCCAGACGTAAATGAAACCGAGGAAAAGCATGCCCACGAAGAGGCCCATCGTGACCAGCGAACGTGCGCCCAGTTCCATGAAGACCTGGGTCCACGGCACGATGAAGATGATTTCCAAGTCAAATACGATGAACTGGATCGCGATCAGGTAGTAGCGCACATCGAACTTCATGCGCGCGTCCTCGAAAGCCTCGAAGCCGCATTCGTACGGCGAGAGCTTTTTCAGATCAGGACGTCGTGGACCGAGGAATCGGCCGACCAGCATCAGCGAGACGCCGATACCGGTGGCAACGATCAGAAACAGCAGAGACGGCAAATATTCGGCCAGCACAGCGATTCTCTCTTGCCTCTGCCGCGACGCCTGCAGGCGTGTTGGCATGGGGGAGTGGACGGATACCGCTACCTGGCGCTTTGCGCGCCAGACGAACCCGCTTACAAACAAAATGGTGCCCAAGAGGGGACTCGAACCCCTACGACCTAAGTCGCTACCACCTCAAGGTAGTGCGTCTACCAATTCCGCCACCTGGGCTTACGTTCGCACCGAGGGGATTCCCTATCGGATTCCCTCAGTGCGCCGCATATTGTAACCGTCTTCAGCGAGTCTGGGTGCCTTCGGAAGGCTTTTCTTCACCCGATTTCGGCGTTTCCGCCTGAGCCGGCACAGTTGCCTGCGGAACCGGCTGCTGGACAGGGCTTTCCGGGGCCTTCGGCACGGCCGGCAGCTCGCCGGCGGGCGCGGCCGGAGCCGAGGCGTCCGGGGCCGACATGAGGCCGAGGTCCTGACCGGTGGCCGGACGCGAACCATGGCTGGCATACCAGGCCATGAAGAGGCTGATGCCGAAGAACACCACGGCCAGCCACTTGGTCGACTTGGACAGGAAGTTGGACGCGCCACGCGCGCCGAACACGGTCCCCGAGGCGCCGGCGCCGAAACCCGAGCCTGCGGCGGCACCGGAGCCACGCTGCATCAGGATGAGCGCAATCATGGCAACCGCCACCAGCACGTAGACCACATTGAGGATCAACATCAGCATTTCGAATCCGTCCTCGGACATGTCGTGCCGGCGAAAGGGGCCGGCAACATTACTAATTAGCGCCCGGCCGCCGCATCGGCGATGGCCAGGAAGTCCGCGGCCACCAGGGAGGCGCCGCCCACCAGCCCACCATCGACATCGGGCTGCGCGAACAGTTCCCCTGCGTTGTCGGGCTTCACGCTGCCGCCGTACAGGATCGGCAACGAATCGGCGATTCTAGCATCCAGCTTGGCCACTTCGCCACGGATGAACGCATGGACCTGCTGGGCCTGCTCCTTGGAGGCGGTGCGGCCGGTGCCGATGGCCCAGACCGGCTCGTAGGCAACCACGGCATGCTGGAAGCCGGCCGGGCCGACCAGGGCCAGGACCGGGGCAAGCTGGGCGGCGATGACCTGCTCGGTCTGGCCGGCCTCGCGCTGCTCGAGGGTCTCCCCGACGCACAGCACCGGCACCAGGCCGGCATGCAGGGCGGCGGCGAACTTGCGGGCGACCAGTTCGCTGCTTTCACTGTGGTACTGGCGACGCTCGGAGTGGCCGACCAGGCCGTAGCGGGCACCGACTTCGGCCAGCATGGCGGCGGAGACCTCACCGGTGTAGGCGCCCTTCTCATTGGAGCTGACGTCCTGGGAGCCGAAGGCGATGGCGCGGCCTTCGAAGGCCTCGACCAGCTCGCCCAGGTACGGCAACGGCGGCAGGATCACCACGTCGACGCCGTCACGCGGGAGGCTGGCGACGAGGTCGCTGACCAGGTCCGTGGCGAATTGGCGGCTGCCGTGCAGCTTCCAGTTACCGGCGACGATCTTGCGGCGCATGGCGATGCTCCATTGGGTATCAGCCGCCCATGATACCGGATGTAACGAAGCGGCGTGGCTGCGAAAACGCTTACATTTCAAATGGATATTGCGTGCGGGCTGTACCGCGACGGCTGGATGGGGGCGGCAGGGGAAGGCCGAAGCGCATCCCGACCAGCGCTCGGTACCTGCCGGGATGACGGAAGGCCGCCTTGCGGCGGCCTTCCGTCATCCCGGTGGGATCACTTACTTCAGCTTGATTTCGCGCAGGCGCTCTTCCAGGAAGCCGTGGGCCGTGATCGGCTCCGGGTAGCGGCTCGGGTTTTCCGGGGTGATGCAGGTCGGCAGCACGTCGATCAGGTAGTCCGGATTGGGGTGCAGGAAGAACGGCACCGAGTAGCGCGGCTGGCGGGCCTGCTCGCCCGGGGGATTGACCACCCGGTGGATCGTGGAGGGATACACGTGGTTGGTCAGGCGCTGCAGCATGTCGCCGATGTTCACCACGATGGTGTCCGCGTCGGACGTGAACGGCACCCACTTGCCATCGTGCGCCTGCACTTCCAGCCCGGCCGCGCTCGCGCCCACCAGCAGGGTGATGAAGTTGATGTCGCCATGCGCGCCGGCGCGCACGTTGGGGATGTCCACCGCGGTGATCGGCGGGTAGTGGATCGGACGCAGGATCGAGTTGCCGTTGTTGGTCTTGTCGGCGAAGAAGGTTTCCGGCAGCCCGATGTGAAGGGCCAGGGCCGACAGCACCCGCGAGCCCAGCTCGTCCAGCGCCTGGTACAGGCCATAGCCGCGCTCGCGGAAGTGCGGGACCTCGCTCGGCCACAGGTTCGGGGCCATCACGTCACGGTAGCGGGAGTCGTCCGGGATCTCGCGGCCGATGTGCCAGAACTCCTTCAGGTCGAAGTGCTGGGAACCCTTGGCCGTCTCCACGCCGAAGGCCGTGTAGCCGCGCGCGCCGCCGCTGCCGGGCACGTGGTACTTGCGCTTGGTCTCTTCCGGCAGCGCGAAGAAGGCCTTGAAGACCTCGTAGGCGCCGTCGATGTCGGCCTGCGGGATGCCGTGGTTGCGGATGCCGGCGAATCCCCATTCGCGGTAGGCCGCGCCCAGTTCGGCGACGAACGCGTCGCGGTCACTGTCGAAACGGGTGATGTCGAGGGTCGGGATCTGGCTCACAGCGGTTCCTGGCTAGTTCGGGTGGGGCCCGGGCCATCACGGTGGCCCGGCTGAACATTGTGCCAGATCGGACGAACGGTACTGCCGACACAAAGATACAAACCGATACAATGCGCCGCCCGCCTCCGCCTGGACGGGTCGACGACGCAGCCACCGCCACGTCCCCTGCCCTTCGTGCCACCCGAGCCGCTCCCATGGATGCTTTCCACCCCCGCGTTGCCCTGCCCTTCGCCCGCCCGGCGCCCGATCACGTGGCCCGCAGCGGGACGGCGCCTGCGCCGGCGACGCAGGCCGATGCCGATGGCGACACCGCGCCCGGCCCCCGTTCGGCCCTGAATGCCGCGCCCGCGCTGGCCCCGCTCAAGATCCTGCACGCCGAAGCGGCCAAGGGATTTGGCGGCCAGGAGATCTACATCTACCGCCACATGCTGGCCATGCGCGACCGCGGGCACGACGTGTCGCTGCTGTGCCAGCCCGGGGCGCGCCTGGGCGAGCTGGCGCGCGAGGCGGGCTTCACCGTGCACTGGCTGAAGATGGGCGGCCTGCTCCGCCTGATGCGCGGGATCTGGTCGGTGAAGCGGCTGGTGGCGCGGCAGGGCTTCGACGTGGTCAACACCACCAGCCGGCGCGACAGCCTGATCGCCGCCGCCGGCGCGCGGCTGGCCGGCGCCCCGCTGGTGGTGCGCTCGCGCCACCTGATGAGCCCGATCAATTCGCTGCTGACCTATACCGGCCTGCCACACCGGGTGATGACCGTGAGCAGCTATGTCAAGCAGCTGCTGGTGTCGCGCGGGGTGGACAACACGCGGATCGGCATCGTGCCGCCGATCGCGGTGCCGCCGCAGTGGTCGCAGATCGACAGCGCGGATCCGTGGCAGTGCGTGCAGGACACGCGCGCGCAGGTGCGGGCCGAGCTGGGCTTTGATCAGGCGCAGGTGGTGGTGGGCTGCGTGGCGGTATTGCGCGAGCCGAAGGGCCACCTGGACCTGCTGCAGGCGATCGCCCCGCTGTGCCGGCAGCACCCCGACCTGCACCTGGTGATCGTGGGCGACGGCCAGCCGGTGATGGACAGGCTGGTAGCGCTGCGCCGCGAGCTGGGCGTGGCATCGCAGGTGCACCTGCTGGGGTATCGGCACGGCGCGTGCCGGTTGATGGCCGGCTTCGACGTGTTCGCGCTGGCCACGCACAAGGAAGCGGCGGGCACGGTGTTCCTGGAAGCGGCGCACGTGGGCGTGCCGATCGTGGCCACGCGCGTGGGCGGGGTGCCGGAAATGGTGCTGGAAGGCAGCAATGCTATCCTCGCCCCGCTCGGCGACCGCCCGGCCCTGACCGAGGCGCTGCAGGCGCTGGTGGAGAACCCGGCACTGCGCCAGCGCATGGGCCGCGCCGGCTGGGAATGGATGCGCAGCGCACAACGCTTCACCCCGTCCGGGCATACCGAAGCGACCGAACACTATTACCACCAGTGGTTGAAGGAACTGGGCCATGGCCAACGCTAGATCCGTGCCGGTATTGATGCACCACCACGTGAGCCCGTCGCCGGGCATGATCACGGTGTCGCCGGAGAATTTCGAAAGCCAGATCGCGTGGCTGGCCCGCCACGGCTGGACGTCGCTGACGCTGGCGCAGTACGCCGGCTTCCTGGCGGGCGAGCCGGTGCCGCGCAAGTCGATCGTGATCACCTTCGATGACGGCTACCTGGACAACTGGGTGTACGCGCACCCGATCCTGCAGAAATACGGGATGCACGCGGTGGTGTTCGTGGTGACCGGCTGGATGGGCGAAGGCCCGGTGCGCGCACATGCGGGCCAGGCAGGAGCGGCGCTGCCGGCGACGCCGGACCATCGCGGCTGCGAGGCGGCGATCCTGCGCGAAGACCGCGCCGACGATGTGATGATGCGCTGGAGCGAGGCGCGCGCGATGATCGAGGCCGGTACGTTCGAGGTGCATTGCCACACCCATACC
>NZ_JAVWXA010000044.1:0-30164 GCF_036662295.1 Stenotrophomonas sp. | reverse complement strand
ACACGCTGCAAGTCCCGCTCTGCGGCCCGTACCCGCCCCACGCGACAAGGCATGCACGCGCGTGCTTCAGCAAAGCCTTTACCCCGCAGATGGGCGAAGAACCTTATTTTGCCCAGGGGCCTGGCGGCCGCTACGGGGCTCGGCTTGCGGCGCAGGCGAGCAGCCGGGAATGCTCCGGTGGGTCGGTGGGTCAGGCGCTGGGCGCGCATGCCCTTGGAGGCGAAATAAAGGGGGAGGCGGCGGCCGAAGGCCGGCGCCGGAGGACATTCGCCGGAAAGGGGATGCGCGCCCAGCGCCTGACCCGCCGACCCACCGGCCGCCGCGCAGGAAAAGATCCAGCGCGCGTCGTGCGCGCCGACCCGTATTACGCCGGCACGGCCCACCACGCGGCCACGGCCAGGATCGCCGGCACCGCCTGGATGAAGAAGATGCGCTTGTTGACGCTGTAGGCGCCGTAGCAGCCGGCCACGATCACGCAGCCGAGCATGAAGTTGACCAGCATCGGCAGGTGGTCGAACAACCCCCACGCCAGGCCGGCGGCCAGGAAGCCGTTGTACAGGCCCTGGTTGGCGGCCAGCACGCGGGTGGTTTCAGCCTTCTCTGGCGTGTTGCGGAAGGTCTTCAGCCCGAGCGGCCGGGTCCACAGGAACATTTCAAGCACGAGGAAGTACACGTGCAGCAGCGCGACCAGCAGGGTCAGCGAAAGGGCAATCCAGTACATGGGCAGGCCTAGGGGATGATCGGTGAAGCTTACTCCGGCCGCTCGGCCGGCAGTTTCTTTTCTTCGCGCAGCAGCCCGAACGCGGCGGCAGTCATCATCCCGGCCACCGCCAGGCCGCCGGCGAACACCGCGTGCGAGCCGAACAGCGACAGCCCCTTGTGCACCCAGGCGAAGGTCAGGTCCGCACCGCGATAGACCACCGTGTCGATCGCCGCGCCGGCCTTGTAGCGCCACTGCCGGTCCACCCGCGTGTACACCGTCTCGCGCGCCGGCTTGGCCAGCGAGAACTCGCTGGCGCGCGTCATCACCTGCACCAGCGCCACCAGCATCGGCAACGGCGAGGCGGCCAGCACCGAGAACCCCAGGATGATCGCAAAGCCGGGGATCAGCAGCGCCGGGGCGATGCCATGCCGCGACAGCAGCCAGCGGGTCAGGCCCAGCTGCAGCACCAGGGTGAGCGCATTGACCGCCAGGTCCACGCGCGAGAAGAACGCGGTGCTCGCGGTCGGGTCGGTGTACAGCCGGCGCACGATCGCGGCCTGCTCGTTGTACAGCAGCGTGCCGATCCCCACCCCGAACAGCACCAGCACCGCCAGCCAGCGCAGCAGCGGCTCGCGCGCGATCAGTTTGAGGCCATCGAGCACGCTGCCGCCCATCGGGGTCTCGCCCGAGGCCAGCTGCTGCGCCTGCTCGCGCGCCACCGCCCACAGCCGCAGCCGCCAGATGCACACCAGGCAGGCACTGAGGAAACCGGCCGAGACCAGCATCAGGTTGGCGATGCCCACCCGCTCCACCAGCGCCGAAGTGATGATCGGGCCGAGGAAGGCCCCGACCGTGCCGGCCGCCCCGATGTAGCCGTAGACCGCGCGCGCCTGGGCGTTGGAGAACACGTCGGCCATGAAGCTCCAGAACACCGCCACCGCGAACAGGTTGAACACCGCCGCCCAGAAGAAGAACGCCATCCCACGCCCGGGCACGCCGCTGTCGAACAGCAGGTAGAAGCCCAGCAGGCAGGCGATGAAGAAGCCGTACACCGCCGGCAGGAACACCCGGCGCGGGTAGCGGCTGACCACCGCGCCGTACAGCGGCTGCAGCACCAGCATGATCACGAACACGCCGGTGAACAGGAACTGCAGCACGAAGTCCTTCAGCGCGATGCCGTGGCTGGTGAACCAGGCGATCAGCACCGGCGGGAACACCGCTTCCAGATCGGCCGAGGCGGCCATCGCCTCACGCACCGGGCGCAGCACGTAGTAGCCGCTGAGCAGGCAGAAGAAGTACACGCACGCCCAGATCAACGGCGGCGACTGGCGCAGTGCCCCGCGCAGGCCCGGCCGCGTCGTCGCGGCGCCTGCAGCACTCATCGCACCCATTCCCGGTCAGGGTGGCGTGGCAACGGCGGCATCGTGCGAACTCCGGGCGGCAGAGCGCGCACGGTAAACGATGCACCGCAACATCGCCAGTCTCGGCCCGGTCCACCGGCGCAACGGTGCGGGCCGGCCGACGCCGCCCCGCTGGCGGCCGCACTGCCCTATGCTCGGGAACCGCCGTGGGGACGGTCGCCGCCAAGGGGACATATGTACGACTACATCATCGTCGGCGCCGGGTCGGCCGGCTGCGTGCTGGCCAACCGGCTCAGTGCCGATCCGCGCTGCCGGGTCCTGCTGCTCGAAGCCGGGCCACGCGACCGCAACCCGTTCATCCACATGCCGGCGGGGCTGGCGCGGCTGGTCAACAACCGCCGCATCAACTGGAACCTGCACACCGATGCCGAGCCGGCGCTGGACGGGCGCCGGCTGTGGTGGCCGCGCGGCAAGGTGCTGGGCGGCTCCAGCTCGATCAATGCGATGTGCTACGTGCGCGGCGTGGCGGCCGACTACGACGGCTGGGCCGCCGCCGGTGCCAGCGGCTGGGAGTGGGCGCAGGTGCTGCCGTGGTTCCTGCACAGCGAGGACAACAGCCGCGGCGCCAGCGCGCTGCACGGCGCGGGCGGGCCGCTGTCGGTGGCCGACCTGCGCCACCACAATCCGCTCTCGGCGGCCTTCGTGGCGGCCGCGGTGGAGGCCGGGCATGCGCGCAACCCGGACTTCAACGGGGATGGGCAGCTGGGCGTGGGCCTGTACCAGCTCACCCAGCGCGACGGCGCCCGCTGCTCCACCGCCACCGCGTTCCTGCGCCCGGCACGGCACCGCCCCAACCTCACCGTGCTGACCGGCGCCCACGCCACGGCGCTGAGCTTCAACGGCGATGCCGCCAGCGGCGTGTTCTACCGCCAGGGGCGCCAGCACCGCCACGCTGCGGCCAGCGCCGAGGTGATCGTGAGTGGTGGCGCCATCCATTCCCCGCAGCTGCTCATGCTCTCGGGCATCGGCCCGGCGCACGCACTGCGCAGCCACGGCATCAGCGTGCGCGCCGACCTGCCCGGGGTGGGCGGCAACCTGCAGGACCACCTGGACATCTGCACGCTGGTGCACACCCAGCCGGGGGTAAGCTATGACCGCAGCAACCAGGCGCGCATCGCCTTTGATTACTTCCTGCGCGGCCATCGCGGCGCCGGCAGCAGCAACATCGCCGAAGCCGGCGGATTCGCCCGCTCGGCGCTGGCCACCGGCGCGGGCGCGGACGTGCAGTTCCACTTCGTGCCGGCCATGCTCGACGACCACGGCCGCCACCGCCTGCCCGGCGACGGCTACACCCTGCACGCGTGCGCCCTGCACCCGCGCAGCCGCGGCCGGATCGCCCTGCGCGACGCCGATGCCGCCTCGCCACCGCGGATCGAGGCCAACTACCTGGGCGATGCCGAGGGCGTGGACCTGGCGATGATGAAGGAGTGCGTGCGGCTGTCCGCGCAGATCCTGCGCCAGCCGGCGTTCGACCGCTGGCGCGGTGCACCGATCTTTCCTTCGCGCCAGGACCTGGACGATGCGGCGCTGGTCGCCTTCATCCGCGCCAAGGCCGAGAGCATCTACCACCCGGTGGGGACCTGCGCGATGGGCACCCATGCCCAGGCCGTGGTCGACCCGCAGCTGCGGGTGCACGGGCTGCGCCGCCTGCGCGTGGTCGATGCCTCGGTGATGCCCACGCTGGTGAGCGGCAACACCAATGCGCCGACCATCATGCTGGCCGAACGCGCGGCGCACTGGATCGCCGAAGCGGCCGGTAGAAGCTGAACAGGGCTGCGCCAAGGCCCCCGCCGCCGGGGCCTGGAATGCATGCAAAAAGCGGGCCTTTTCAACCAGATACGCATTCATCTTCGCTTGGTTTGTGCAATGGGGAAAAGCGGCGCTAGAATCAGGCACAGCTGTCGCGCACGGGTCCCACACCATGAATCACACCAACAGGCGTCGACCGATCCGTTCGGCGGCCACCGGCTTGCTGGGCATCCTGATGCCCATCGCCATGTCCTCCACGGCGCAGACGCCCGCTGCCACGTCCGCCGGTTTCCCGGTGAACATCGAGAACGCCGCGGCGATCCCGCACACGCAGCCGGCCGCCTACCGCGCCTCGCCGTCCAACCTGAAGGTGTTGCCGCCGGCACAGGGCTTCAACGTGGCCGCGATCGAATCGATGGCCCAGCAGCTGACCTACGGCGAGCGCGTGCCCGGCATGGCCGTGGCGATCGTGCAGGGTGGCCGGGTGCTCAGCGCGCGCGGTTATGGCGTCACCGACGTCAACAACCCGCAGATGGTCGATGCGCACACCGTGTTCCGCCTGGCCTCGCTGTCCAAGGCATTCGCCGGGACGATGGCCGGGCTGCTGGTCAACGACGGCACGCTGCGCTGGGACAGCAAGGTCACCGAGTACGTGCCGGGCTTCCAGCTGAGCTCGCCGGAGGCGACCGACCGGCTGACCGTGGCCGACCTGCTCAGCCACCGCGTCGGCCTGCCGTACAACGCCTATGACCGCGACGTGGAAGCCAACGCCGAGTACTACACGCTCACCCACAAGCTGGCCTCGACCTCGCTCAAGTGCCTGCCTGGCGATTGCTACGCCTACCAGAACGTGGCCTTCAGCCTGATCGGCGACGTGGTCTACGCGGCCTCGGGCAGCTTCTACGAGCAGTCGGTGGAGCGCCGGCTGTTCAAGCCGCTGGGCATGGACGATGCCAGCATGGGCCTGGCCGGCATCCAGGCCAGCTCGCGCTGGGCGCGCCCGCACGTGCGCAGCCGCAACGGCTGGGTGTCGCTGACGCCCAAGCCGACCTACTACCGCCTGGCCCCGGCGGCCGGCGTCAACGCCAGCGCCAGTGACATGGCGCAGTGGCTGCTGGCCCACACCGGCCACCGCCCCGACGTGCTGCCTGCCCCGCTGCTGGCCACGCTGCACTCGACCCTGATCAACACCCCCGGCGAGATGCGCTCGGGCTGGCGCCGCGAGCGCCTGCAGTCGGCCGGCTACGCGCTGGGCTGGCGCAACTTCGACTATGCCGGCCACGAAGTGGTATTCCATGCCGGTGCCGTGCAGGGGTATCGCGGCCTGGTCGCGCTGGTGCCCGAGCGCGACCTTGGCATCGCGATCATGTGGAACGGCGAAAGCAGCCTGCCCAGCGGCCTGCTGCCCACCATCCTGGACCAGGCCATGGGCCTGCCGACCCAGCGCTGGCTGGACGTGGACACCGACTTCGGCAGCGACAGCCTGATGGCCGAGGACAGCGCGCCGGCCAACAAGCGCAAGGGCGTGTCGTCCAATCGCGCGACCGCCTCTCCGCGTTGATCGCGGCAGTGGGGTGAGAGGGAAAGGCGGCCGCTTGGCCGCCTTTTTTTGGTTCTTCGCCTATCTGCTGGGCAAGGTGTTGCAGAGCCCCGCAGATGGCCGAAGCGCCATAAAAAAACCCCCTCCCCGCTGGGCTGCCGGGGAAGGGGTTTCAGGGTGCGGCTATCGGGAACGACTTAGATCAGCGGTGCCGGGGTTGCCGGCAGGGCGACCGGAGCGGCCTTCTTCTTGCGAACGGCCGGCTTGCGCTTTGCAACCTTCTTCACTGCCTTCTTGGCCGAGGCCTTCTTGGCAGTCGCCTTCTTGGCCGCCGGCTTGCGCGCGACCTTCTTGGCTACTTTCTTGGTCGCCTTCTTGGCGGTCTTCTTGGTTGCCTTCTTGGCCGCGGCCTTCTTGGCTACCTTGCGGACTGCCTTCTTCGCGGTCTTCTTGGCGGCGGCCTTCTTGGCAACCTTGCGGACCGCCTTCTTCGCCGTCTTCTTCACTGCCTTCTTGGCGGCGGCCTTCTTGGCGACCTTGCGGACTGCCTTCTTCGCCGTCTTCTTCACTGCCTTGCGGGCGGTGGCCTTCTTGGCTGCCTTCTTCACCGTCTTCTTGGCAGCCGCCTTCTTGGCTACCTTCTTCACGGCCTTCTTGGCAGCGGCTTTCTTGGCTACCTTCTTGACGGCCTTTTTGGCGGCCGGCTTTTTCTTCGCAGCTTTCTTGGTTGCCATGGGATGGCTCCTCGTCAGTGATCTATGGAGTTGAAACGCCCAGGTAAAGCAAACCCGCAGGTGGACATCGCGGGGACCGCCGTCGCGTCAAGCGCGTCGTGACGGATACGGGGATACCTGCCGCAGGTGGCCTGGCCGGTACCGGATGGGAAGGGGCCTTGCGGTTCGCCGAGGGAAGCGAAGCCTTCTCCACCGTCTTCTGACGCGAGGTGGATGTCCAGGTTGTGCTTCGCGACTGGATGTCGATTCTGCTCACTCTGTTCGCAGCAAGGTCTGCTGTGGCGAAACCTAATCACGCTTTTTTTCACTGTCAACAACCCCGGCCAAAAATTTTCACATGGCGCGCGTCCGCGACGCCGCGTCCGGCCCCGCCGCACACGCCACCGGCACCGTGTCCGGCGCACGCGCGCGCACGCCGGCACCCCCTCGCGCGCATCACGCATGAAACGAAAACCACTTAAAAGAAGCACTTTCGTATTTGCAGCGCGCGTGCACCGCCGTTGCCACGCCGAGCGTGCACGCGTCGGCAGGCACGCCCGCCGGCCTACCCGCACGGCACCCAAACGGGCACGAAAACTTTTCACATCTTCGATCGTGTTTTGCCATCGGAATTGCACAAATGCGCAAACTTTCGGGCGGTCTCGACCACGACGTTGTCCTCGCCCGGCACCGCCGAACGCACCGCCGATGGCATCGGTCGGCGCGCGATGCGATCGCCCGACGCGCGCTCATGCCCCACGCCACGACCTGCCCAACGCGGATGCATGAGCGCGGCGAAGCGCGCGCACGACGCGACGGCGCGTCCGTTTTCCGTCACGTGCGGATAACGATGGCGACATCGAACCCGCACATGTGCCAACCGCCCGGCACGATGTCCGGTGCCGGTGCCGGTGATCGTCGGTCGACGCAGGCGCCGGCGAACCTGCCACTGGCTGTTGGTCGGTGGTCCCCGGGAACAGGGGGGGGTGTGGGATGCCGGCCAGCGGCCGGCACGACCGGGTTTTTCGGTGCGCACCGGCCAACCGCCTGGGGCAACGCACTCGCGTGCTTGTGCAGACCGCCGTCCCGAAGACGGGCGGCGAACCAAAAAAAAACGGCCGCTCAAGGCGGCCGTTTCTTCAACCCGACGACGTTCAGTGCTCGTCGTCTTCCAGCAGCTCGGCGTATTCGTCCGGGCCCAGCAGGTCGTTCAACTCGTCGTTGGCGGTGAACTCCACCACGTAGATCCAGCCTTCGCCGTAGGCGTCTTCGTTGATCGTCTCCGGCTTGTCAGACAGCGCCGAATTCACTTCCACCACCGTACCGGTGATCGGGCTGTACACGTCCGAGGCGGCCTTCACCGACTCCACCACGGCCGCCTGCTGGCCCGCCTTCACTTCGTCGCCCACCGCCGGCAGCTCGACGTACACCAGGTCGCCGAGCAGGCCCTGGGCGTGGTCGGAAATACCGACGGTGACGCGACCGTTGCCTTCGACACGTGCCCACTCATGGGACTTGAGGAATTTGAGGTCGCCGGGGATCTCGCTCATGGGACTGCTCCAAGGAATTTCAGGGGTCGGGAAACGGGGGTAGTGTAACCAGCGGCGACCAGCCCTCACAGGCCGGCGCCACGAAAAAAATCAGGCCTCGACCAGCACGCCCGGCTGGGCCTGGCCTTCGCGCACGAACGGGAACTTCACCACCCGCACCGGCACCTGCTTGCCGCGGATGTCCACGTGCACCTGGCCCAGCTCGCCGGCCGGCACCCGCGCGAAGGCGATGCCCTTGCCCAGCGTGGGCGAGAACGTGCCCGACAGGATCTCGCCCTGGCCGCTGGCGGTCAGCACCGCCTGGCCATGACGCAGCACGCCCTTCTCGTCCATCACCAGGCCGATCATCTGGCGCGCGTCGCCGGCCGCCTTCTGCGCCTCCAGCACGTCGCGGCCGATGAACGCGCGGCCCTCGTCCAGCGCCACCGTCCAGGCCAGTGCCGCCTCGTAGGGCGTGATCGCCTCGTCCATGTCCTGGCCGTAGAGGTTCATGCCCGCCTCCAGGCGCAGCGTGTCGCGCGCGCCCAGCCCGGCCGGCCGTACGCCCGCGGCCGCCAGCGCGTTCCAGAACCCCACCACGGCCGTCTGCGGCAGCAGGATCTCGAACCCGTCCTCACCGGTGTAGCCGGTGCGCGCCACGAACAGCGCGGTGCCCTCGGCGGTGGTGGTCTCCAGCGCGGCAAAACGGCCCAGCTTCTCCAGCGCGGCGCGATCGCCCTCGCCCAGCAGGCCGATCACGCGGGCACGGGCGGTCGGGCCCTGCACCGCGATGATGGCCAGGTCTTCGCGCTCGATCACTTCCACGTCGAAGGCGGTGGCCTGCTCGCGGATCCAGGCCAGGTCCTTTTCGCGGGTGGAGGCGTTGACCACCATGCGGAAGAAATCGTCGGCCATGTAATAGACGATCAGGTCGTCGATCACCCCGCCCTGCGCATTGAGCATGCACGAGTACAGCGCCTTGCCGGTGGCCTTGAGCTTGTCCACCGAGTTGGCCAGCAGCGTGCGCAGGAACGGCTTGACCTGTGCACCGCGCAGATCGACCACGGTCATGTGGCTGACGTCGAACATGCCCGCATCGCTGCGCACCAGGTGGTGCTCGTCCAGCTGCGAACCGTAGTGGATGGGCATGTCCCAGCCACCGAAATCGACCATCTTGGCGCCGAGCGCACGGTGGGTGTCGTTGAGAAGCGTCTTCTGGGTCATGACCGGTTTCCGGGGGAATGAAGGCAAGACGCGCATTATCCCAGAACCGTCTTCACAACGCCTGCGGCGTTGCGTCACCCCGGCCATTCGCGTGCGACGCGACCCCGCTCAGGCTGGTTGCACCTTCAACGTCATGCCCGCCACCGCCACTACGCGCACCGCGCTGCCGGCCGGCAGCTCGGGGCCATCCACCACCCAGAAGGCATCGTCGATCCTGGCCCGCCCCTTGCCGGCGATGATGGCCTGGTCCAGGGTCACCACCCGGCCGATCAACTGCTCGGCCCGCCGGTTCAGCAACGGCGCATCGCTCTGCCGGTCGCGCCCGCGTCCCCAGCGCCGGTAGCACTGGATGGACACCACCGACAGCAGCACGAAGGCCACCACCTGCCATAGCAGCGGGATGTCGCCGAACACCGCGACCAGCACGAACACCGCCGCCGCGCCGATGCCGATCCACAGCATGAACGCGCCCGGCGCCAGCGCTTCGGCGGCGAACAGCAGCAGCGCCAGCGCGCCCCAGCCGACCACTTCCCAGCGCATGTCAGCCCCCCACCCGCGGCGGCACCGCGCGCGTGGGCTTCTTTTCTTCCTGCCTGGCGAACGCTTCGCGGGCCAGCTCGGCCACGCCGGCGATGGAGCCGATCACGCCGCTGGCCTCCATCGGCATCAGCACCAGCTTCTGGTTGGGCGAGGTGGCCAGTTCCTTGAACGCCTCCACGTACTTCTGCGCGATGAAGTAGTTGATCGCCTGCACATCGCCCTGGGCGATCGCCTCGGACACCATCCGGGTGGCCTTGGCCTCCGCCTCGGCCTGGCGTTCGCGCGCCTCGGCATCGCGGAAGGCGGCCTCCTTGCGGCCTTCGGCCTCCAGCACGGTGGCCTGCTTCTCGCCCTCGGCGCGCAGGATCTCCGACTGCCGCGAGCCCTCCGCCTCCAGGATCTGCGCGCGCTTCTCGCGCTCGGCCTTCATCTGCCGGGCCATGGCATCGAGCAGGTCGCGCGGCGGCTGGATGTCGCGGATCTCGATGCGGTTGACCTTCACCCCCCACGGGTTGGTGGCATGGTCCACCACGCTGAGCAGCTTGGCGTTGATCACCTCGCGCTGGCTGAGCGATTCATCCAGGTCCATCGAGCCGATCACGGTGCGGATGTTGGTCTGCACCAGCGCGATCATGGCCACCTCCAGGATCGCCACCTCGTAGGCCGCCTTGGCCGCGTCCAGCACCTGGAAGAACACCACCCCGTCCACGCGCACCGCCGCGTTGTCCTTGGTGATGACCTCCTGCCCGGGCACGTCCAGCACCTGCTCCATCATGTTCACCTTGCGCCCGACGCCATACACGATGGGGATCAGGAAATGCAGGCCGGGCGACATGGTGTGGGTGTAGCGGCCGAAGCGCTCCACCGTCCATTCATAGCCCTGCGGCACCATGCGCACCGCCTTGAACAGGATCACCACGGCGACCAGCGCCAGGACCAGCGAGAACAATGCAGTTGGAAACATCACGGACTCCTTGATACGTCATGCCCATCCAGGGGCGAAAGCAGTGGGGCGATGGCGCGCCGGCTCAGAGCCGGATCCGCCCGCAGAGGATGTCCCAGAACATCACCCAGTCGCCAGCGAAGGAATAGAAGGGATGCCTGAAGGTGGCCGGGCGGTTCTTCTCGAAGAAGAAGTGGCCGACCCAGGCGAACCCGTAGCCGCAGCCCAGGGCGGCCAGCAGCCAGCCGGGTTGGCCGCGCACGATCGCGAAGGCCACCAGCAGCAGCACCCCGCAGCTGCCGGCGAAATGCAGCCGGCGCGACACCGTGTTGCGGTGCTCGTCCAGGTAGAACGGATAGAACTCGCGGAAGCTGGCGAAGCGGGACATCGTGCGCCCTGCAGGACCGGATGGGCGCAGCATAGCGCGTGCGGCCGCGTTCGTGCCGGGGCCGGTTGCCGCCGCCGGCGGTGCGTCTCAGGCGCTGCGCGGGGCGAACATGATGACCATCATCCCGGCCAGGCACAGGCCGACGCCGAGCAGGTCCCAGCGGCTGGGGCGGATGCCATCGACCGCCCACAACCACAGCAGCGCGGTGCCGATATAGACCCCGCCGTAGGCCGCGTACACGCGCCCGCTGGCGGCCGGGTGCAGGGTCAGCAGCCAGGCGAACAGGGCCAGGCTGGCGGCCGCCGGCAGCAGCAGCCAGGCACTGCCGTCCTTGCGCAGCCACAGCCACGGCAGGTAGCAGCCGAGGATCTCGGCCAGCGCGGTGGCCATGAACAGCAGCAGCGTTTTCACGGCTTGGCTTCGTCGGCCTTGGCCTGTTGCCAGAGCTGTTCCTGCGCGTCCAGGTCGAGCCCGGCCAGGGTCTGCCCGGCGGCATCGGCCTGCGCTTCCATCGCGCGGAAGCGGCGCTCGAACTTGTGGTTGGCCTGGCGCAGCGCCGCGCCGACATCCACCCGGGCATGCCGCGCCAGGTTGGCGCAGACGAACAGCAGGTCGCCCAGTTCCTCCTGCAGCCGCGCGTGGTTGTCCGCCACCGGGCCGCGTGCGAACTCGGCCGCCACCTCGTCCAGTTCTTCGCGCACCTTGTCCATCACCGGCGCCGGGCCGGGCCAGTCGAAGCCGACGCGGGCGGCGCGGGCCTGCAGCTTCACCGCACGCTGCCACTCGGGCAGCCCGCGCGCGATGCCAGCCAGGGCCGAGGTATCGGCATGGCCCCTGGCCGTGCGTTCGGCCTGCTTGATCGCGTCCCAGTTGGCCGTGACCGCCTCGGCGCCCTCGACCTGCGCCTGGGCGAACACGTGCGGGTGGCGGCGCTGCATCTTGTCGCTGATCGAGCGGGCGACGTCGGCAAACCCGAAGGCCTGCTGCTCGCTGGCCATCTGCGCGTGGAAGACCACCTGCAGCAGCAGGTCGCCCAGTTCATCCTGCAGGTCGTGCAGGTCGCCACGGTCGATGGCGTCGGCCACCTCGTAGGCTTCTTCCACCGTGTACGGGGCGATGCTGGCGAAGTCCTGCTGCAGGTCCCACGGGCAGCCATGCTGCGGATCGCGCAGGCGCGCCATGATGGCCAGCAGGCGGTCCAGTTCGGCGGTGGGTGACGTGCTGGGTGACATCGCAGGTTCCTTGGCCGTCATGCGGGCGGCAACCAGTCCCGCCACGGCAGGCGGGTATCGCCGAGGGCCACGAAATCGCCATTGAGCAGGCTTTCGCGGCGGTTGTAGCGGAAGGGCTTGCCGGTGGCCGCCGACAACACCGCGCCACCGGCGGCGTGCAGCACGCATTGGCCGGCGGCGGTGTCCCATTCGGCGGTCGGCCCCAGCCGCGGATAGACATCCAGGGTGCCTTCGGCGAGCCGGCAGAACTTGAGCGAGGAGCCCTGCGCGACCAGCTCGATGGGGCCCATCCGATCCAGCAGCGCCTGGGTCTGCGCGCTGCGGTGGGAGCGGCTGGCGGCTACCTTGAGCGGCGCGGTGGCCGGGGTGCGGGTGCGCAGCACCGAGTCGTGCATGCCGTGCCGGCGGTAGGCCAGCTCGCCGCGCATGGCGTGCCAGGCGATCCCGCTGACCGGGGCCAGGACCACGCCGAAGGCCGGCGCGCCCTGGTAGATCAGCGCGATGTTGACGCTGAACTCGTCGTTGCGCTTGACGAACTCGCGGGTGCCATCCAACGGATCGACCAGCCAGTAGGCGCCCCAGTGCTGGCGCACCTCCCAGGGCACGTGTGCCGATTCCTCGGAGAGGATCGGCAGGTCCGGGGTGAGCTGCTGCAGGCCGCGTTCGATCACCTGGTTGGCGGCGAGGTCGGCGGCGGTCAGCGGGCTGTGGTCGGCCTTGATCTCCACCTCGAAGGGCGTGGCGTACACGGCCATGATCGCCGCGGCCGCGTCCTGGGCGATGGCGATGACGGTTTCGCGCAGGTCGGTGGTGAGTTTGATCATGCCCCGCGGCCCAGCCACTGCCGGGCGATGAACAGGGCGGCCAGCGAACGGCCTTCGGAGAAGTCCTCGCGCAGCATCAGCTGGTCCAGGTCGGCCAGCTTCCACGGCACCACCTCCAGCTCTTCCGGCTCGTCGCCGGGCAGGCGCTCGGGATACAGGTCGCGGGCCACCACCAGCCAGGACTGGTGGCTCATGTAGGTGGGGGCCAGGGTCATGGCACGCAGCACGTCCAGGCGGCGGGCGCCGTAGCCGGCCTCTTCCTTGAGTTCGCGGTCGGCGGCCTGCTCGGGGCTTTCGCCGGCGTCGATGCGGCCCTTGACCAGGCCCAGTTCGTAGCGGTGCATGCCGGCGGCATACTCGCGCACCAGCAGCACGGTCTCCTCATCCAGCATCGGCACCACCACCACCGCGCCATGGCCATGGCTGACCAGGCGCTCGAAACGGCGGCGCTCGCCGTTGGAGAACTCCAGGTCCAGATGCTGGCGCTGGAACGGGCCGCTCTGCTCGTCCGTGATGGCGTGGATGATGGGCAGGCGACGACTCATGCGAGCATCTCTAGAATGGGTGCTGGTGAAAACGTCTTCATGAGCCCGAAATGCTAGCAGACCCAGCCCCCCTGACGCTGGCCGACCAGTGGCGCCATCGCGACCTGGCCGTGCTGTGGCACCCGTGCACGCAGATGCGCGAGCACCCGGACACCCTGCCGTTGCTGCCGATTGCCCGGGGTGAAGGCCCCTGGCTGATCGATCACGACGGCCGCCGCTACCTGGATGCGGTGAGCAGCTGGTGGACCAATCTGTTCGGCCATGCGCAACCGCGCATCGGCGCGGCCATCGCCGCCCAGGCCACCCAGCTGGAGCAGGTGATGCTGGCCGGGTTCAGCCACGAGCCGGCGGTGCTGCTGGCCGAGCGCCTGCTGGCGATCGCCCCGCGCCAGGCCGGGCGCGACCCGCTGGCCAAGGTCTTCTACGCCGACAACGGCTCGGCCGGGGTGGAGGTGGCGCTGAAGATGGCCTTCCACTATTTCCGCAACCGCGGCGAGACCCATCGCACCCGCTTCGTGGCGCTGGAGAACGGCTACCACGGCGAGACGCTGGGGGCGCTGTCGGTGGGCGACATCCCGCTGTATCGCCGCGTGTACGCCCCGCTGCTGAGCGAGGCGCTGTTCGCGCCCTCGCCCGACGCCTACCTGGCCGAACCGGGCCAGAGCGCGGCCCAGCGCGCACACCAGGCCGCCGACGCGCTGGCCACCCTGTTCGACCAGCACCCGGGCGAGATCTGCGCGGTGATCCTGGAACCGCGCCTGCAATGCGCCGGCGGCATGCGCATGCACGACCCGGTCTACCTGCAGCGCGCCCGTGCGCTGTGCGATGCCAACGGTGCCTTCCTGATCGCCGATGAGATCGCCACCGGCTTCGGCCGCACCGGCACCATGTTCGCCTGCGAGCAGGCCGGGGTGATGCCGGACCTGCTGTGCCTGTCCAAGGGCCTGACCGGTGGTTTCCTGCCGTTGTCGGCGGTGCTGGCCACCCAGGCGCTGTACGACGCCTTCCTGGACGACTCGCGCGAGCGCGCCTTCCTGCATTCGCACAGCTACACCGGCAACCCGCTGGCCTGCGCGGCCGCGCTGGCCACGCTGGACATCTTCGCCGGCGAGGACGTGATCGCGCGCAACCGCAGCACCGCCGAGGTGATGCGTGCGCTGGCCGCGCCCTTCCACGACCACCCGCACGTGGCCGACGTGCGCCAGGCCGGCATGGTGGTGGCCTTCGAACTGACCCGCAACGGCGACAAGCGCACGCCCTTCCCCGCCGCGGCGCGGGTGGGGCTGCATGCCTATACCGCCGCGCTGAAGCGTGGGGTGGTGCTGCGGCCGCTGGGCAACGTGCTGTACTGGATGCCGCCGTACTGCGTGAAAGACGAACACCTGGACCTGTTGGCCCAGACCACCCTGGCCGCGATCGAGGAGGCCGTTGCATGCGCGTGACTCGTTGCCATGTTCCCCACCCGCTGGCGGTGGGCCAGACCCTGTCCCTGCCCGAGGACGCGGCCAACCACCTGGTGCGGGTGATGCGCCTGCGCGAGGGCGAAGGCTGCGTGCTGTTCAATGGCGATGGCCAGGACTACACCGCCACGCTGGTGGCAGCGACCAAGCGCGAGGCCCAGGTGCGCATCGAGGCGGCGCTGGCGGTGGACAACGAGTCGCCGCTGCACATCACCCTGCTGCAGGGCATCGCGCGCGGGGAGAAGATGGACCTGATCCTGCAGAAGGCCACCGAACTGGGCGTGGCGGCGATCGTGCCGGTCAACGCCGAACGCACCGAAGTGAAGCTGGACGCGGCACGGGCGGAGAAGCGCCTGGCGCACTGGCACAGCGTGGTGGTCTCGGCCTGCGGGCAATCCGGGCGCGCGCGGGTGCCGGCGGTGGCCGCGCCGCGTGCCGTGCAGGAGGCGGCGCTGGCGATGCCGGCCGACGCGCTCAAGCTCACCCTGGACCCGCTGGGCGAACACCGGCTGTCCACGCTGCCGGCGGCGCCGGGCGGGGTGGTGATCGCAA
The DNA here is from genome assembly GCF_036662295.1 of Stenotrophomonas sp. GTDB lineage: Bacteria > Pseudomonadota > Gammaproteobacteria > Xanthomonadales > Xanthomonadaceae > Stenotrophomonas. The sequence goes on along the minus strand of NZ_JAVWXA010000044.1, from coordinate 14,801 downwards.
TCGGGCCCGAAGGCGGCTGGTCGCCGCGCGACCGCATGGCCCTGGCCAACGCCGGCTTCCAGGGCTTGCAGCTGGGGCCGCGCATCCTGCGCACCGAAACCGCCGGGCTGGCCGCCATCGCGGCGGTGCAGGCGCGGTTGGGCGACCTGGGCTGAGCGGCGACGGTAACCACGCATGGCGGGGCTCTACCGGCGGGCGAAATCGTGTGCGCCAGCACAGCAGCAAGCATCGGGTGGAACAGCCCCCTTGAGTCAAGGGGGCGCGCCGCCAGGCGCGGGGATCTGGAGGCATATGGCGCGGGGGGCCCGCGATCTGCGCAGCAGATCGTGGGGAGGTGTCGCGAACGCGACGACTCACCCCGCGACGGGGTAGGCCTCGTCCAGCGCCGATTCCAGCGCATCCAGGTCGGGCAGCAGCGCGCTCTGTTCGCCCAGCAGCACGCGCATGTGCACGCCCTGCGGCAGGGTTTCCTCGGAGGCGTCGGCCAGCAGGCCATCGCGCGGCACCGAGATCAGCTGCGGGAAGGTCTGGGTGAGCAGGGCGAAATACGGCCGGCGCGCATTGCCGCCCAGTGCCTTGAGCACCACCACCTTGTTGGTGGCGCTGACCGCCTCCTCGCCCAGCCCGGACAGGCGCGCGAAGGACAGCAGCGGCACGTCCCAGCCGTGCCAGGCGATCTGGCCGACCAGCCAGGCCGGCGTATCGGGCACGGCCTGCACGGCCACCTTGGACATCATTTCGGCCACGGTGGCATTGGGCAGCAGCACGCGTTCGTGCCCGGCCTGGATCAATACCCCGCGGATTTCGTCGTTGCTGGCGTAACTCATGGCGTGATTCCTGGAAAAGGGGCGGCGCGGGCGCTTACTCGGCCACGCCCCAACGATCGACGATGCGTTCGGCCAGCTGCGGCGGCTCGCCCGCGTCCATGCCGGCGGCGACCACGGCATTGGCGGCGGTGGGGTCGTAGCACCCCTCCCCGACCTGCCCGGCCACCCACGCGCCCTCGGCCGCCAGCCCCAGCACCGATTCCACCTGGCTGGCATCGGCACCACTGAGCAGCACCACCGCGCTGTGCGCGGCCGGCAGCGTGCCGACCTGCACGCCCTGCGCATCGGCGTTGAAATACAGGCCGCCCTGGCGCAGGGCCAGGCCGACGTCATCGGGCAGGATGTAGGCGTTGCCGGCCTGGACCGGCTGTTCGGCTTCGGCCAGCAGCACCGGCAGCGCCGACACGCGCGCCATCTGCTTGACCAGGTTGCCGTAACGGCCACCATCCAGGCGCATGTGCACCAGCACCGGCGTGGCCAGCCCGGCCGGCAGCGAGGCCAGCAGGCGGCGCAGCGCATCCGGGCCGCCGATGCCGGCCAGCACCAGCACCGCACCGGCGGCGGCACCGTCGGCAGGGCGCTCGGCCTCCAGCTCGACCAGCGACAGGCGCGCGGTGTCGAAATCGCCCGACGGCGCGGCCGGCGCGCTTGCCGGCGCAGGCGCGGCCGGGGCGGCGGCATCATCGTCCACCAGCGACCAGCTGCTGTGATCGCCCAGCGGCACCGGCGGCGGTGCCATCGGCGGCGGCGCGGCCGGTGGTGCGGCGGCCGGCGGCTGCAGGGCGGCCAGCGCCTCTTCCAGCGACATCGGTTCGCCGCGCGTCTCCGGCGCCGGGTACAGGCCGTCGGCCGGCACATCGCCGGCGGCATCGAACGCCTCGCGCACGTGGAACTCCAGCGGGGCATCGGCGTGCAACTGTGCCGGCGTGGTCGGCAGGCCCGGTTCGGGCTGCAGCAGGCCGTCCTGTTCCGAGCCTGGCGGCAGCACGTCCAGGTGGCCTTGCAGCTTGGCCACCAGGTGCCGTGCCCAGCGCTGCGCTTCCCAGCCCTCGCGACGCGCGGCCAGTTCGGCCTCGTCGAAGATCAGGGTCAGCGACGGCGAGGCCAGCACCGGGTCGAGCCGTTCCAGCGCGTCTTCGATGGCCGGCTCCAGCGCGATCAGCACCGCACCCGGCGCGGCGTCGCGCAGTGCCTGCAGCTCCAGCGTGTTGGGGTCTTCTTCCAGCACCAGGGTGGCACCGGCCTGGCCGAGCGCCTCGCGCAGCCGATCGCGGGCCGGACCGACCCGCGCCAGCAGCGCTACGGACAACAGCGTAGGCAGGTCATTCGCGGACACGGGCGATCCCCAGCAGGTCGTACACGTTTCGCATCAGGTCCAGTTCCTGGTAAGGCTTGCCCAGGTAACGCTGGACGCCGATTTCGAAGGCGCGCTGACGGTGCTTGTCGCCGCTGCGCGAGGTGATCATCACGATCGGGACATCCTTGTAACGCGGATCGGCCCGCATCGCGGTGGCCAGTTCATAGCCATCCATGCGCGGCATTTCGATATCCAGCAGCATCAGGTCGGGCACGCGCTCTTCCAGGCGCTCCAGCGCTTCGATGCCGTCGCGGGCGACGGTGACTTCGAAGTTGTGGCGCTCCAGGATGCGGCCGGTGACCTTGCGCATGGTCAGAGAATCGTCGACCACCATCACCACCGGCGCCTCGCGGTCGCTGACCTGGGTGGCCTCGGCGATCGGCTTGTGCGGGTTGGCGATGAAGCGGCGGACCAGCGGGGCCACGTCGAGGATGACCACGACCCGGCCATCGCCGGTGATGGTGGCACCGTAGATGCCCGGCACCGAGGCGATCTGCAGGCCGACCGGCTTGACCACGATTTCGCGGTTGCCCAGCACCTGGTCGATGGCCACGGCCACGCGCAGGTCGCCGGCACGCACCAGCAGCAGCGGCACCTGGGCCTGGCCTTCGGCGCGAGCCTGGGCCTGGCCGATCAGCGTGCCCAGATCGTGCAGCGCGAACTCCTCGCCACCGTAGTGGTAGCCGCCGTTGGCGGTTTCAAAGCGCTCGCGGGAGATCCGGCCGATACCACTGACCGAGGCCACCGGCACGGCGAAGGTGGTGTCGCCGATCTGCACGAACACCGCCTGGGTGACCGCCAGCGTCTGCGGCAGGCGCAGGGTGAAGGTGACGCCCTGGCCGCGCACCGAGTGGATGTCCACCGAGCCGCCGAGCTGGCGCACTTCGTTGTGCACCACGTCCATGCCCACGCCACGCCCGGCCAGCTGGCTGACCTGGTCGGCGGTGCTGAACCCGGGCGAGAAGATCATCGCGTCCAGTTCGGCGTCGCCAAGCGTTGCATCGGCCTGTACCAGGCCACGCTGCTCGGCGCGGCGACGGATCGCCTCGCGGTCCAGCCCGGCGCCGTCATCGGCCACTTCCAGCACGATTTCCGAGCCTTCGCGGCGCAGGCGGATGGCGATCTCGCCTTCTTCCGGCTTGCCGGCGGCGCGGCGCTGCTCCGGGGTCTCCAAGCCATGGGCGACCGAGTTGCGCAGCATGTGTTCCAGCGGCGCGACCATGCGGTCGAGCACGTTGCGGTCCAGTTCGCCGTGGGTCCCTTCCAGGGTGACGTGGACCTGCTTGCCGGTGTCCTGGCCAGCCTGGCGAACCACGCGGCGCAGGCGCGGCACCAGGCCGTCGAAGGGCACCATGCGCGCGCGCATCAGGCCGTCCTGCAGCTCCGAGCTGACGCGCGACTGCTGTTGCAGCAGCACGTCGTACTGGCGCGACAGGTCGTCCAGCACGCCCTGCAGGCCGCTCAAGTCGGCCGCCGATTCGTTCAGCGCACGGCTCAGCTGCTGCAGCGTGGAGAAGCGGTCCAGTTCGAGCGGATCGAACTTGTGGTCGGCCTGGTCCTGCTCGCGCTGGTAACGGGCGACGATCTGCGCTTCGGTTTCCAGGTCCAGGCGGCGCAGCTGGTCGCGCAGACGCGCATTGGTGCGGTCCAGTTCGCCCATGGCGCCGCGGAAGGCACCGAGCTGCTGTTCCAGGCGCGAGCGGTAGATCGCCACTTCACCGGCGTGGTTGACCAGGCGGTCCAGCAGGTCGGCGCGCACACGCACCTGTTCCTGCTGCGGCCGGGCCAGGCTGTCTTCCTCGGCGCTGGCTTCCAGCGGCACCGGGGCGGACAACGGCGCGGCGGCGACGGTCGTGTCGACCGCGCCCACCGGGGCGGTGTCGACCGGCGCGGCGGCAGCGTCGTCCACCTGCGGCTCGATGCGGCCCTGGGTGCGTTGTTCGAACGCACCGATCAGGTCCTCGGGCATGACCACGCTGCGGTGCTGGCCGGTGCGGGTCAGCATCTGGTGCAGGCGATCGAAACCACGCTCCAGCAACTGCACGTCGCTGCGATCGATGTCGGTCCGGTTGGCCGCGACGGCTTCCAGCAGCGATTCGATGCCGTGGCCGAGGTCGCCGATCGGGTTGATCCCGGCCATGCGCGCGCCCCCCTTGAGGGTGTGCAGGTCACGCTGCAGGCCGGCGATGACCTCGCGGTCGTTCGGGGCCGCGCGCAGCTCGCTGATCAGGCCATCGCAATGGTCGAGCAGGTCCTTGCCTTCCTCCACGAAGATATCGACCAGCTCCTGGTCGAGCACGCTGAAGTCCAGCGCATCGGCGCTGTCTTCCTCGGCCTCGTCCACCGCCTCGGCGGGTGCCGGTGCGGCCGCCGCGGCGAGCGCGGCGCTGACGATGTCGGCGGCATGGCCGGCGGTGGCCGGCGTCTGCGGGGCGTCTTCCAGTTCGAAGAACGGGGTCGGCGCCTCGTGCGCGGCATCGTTGGCGGCGTCGGCGAAGGCGTCGGCCTCCTCGCGCTGGTCCTGGCGATCGTAGCCAGCATCCAGGCCGAGCACGTTGTCGTTGTCGTCGGCGTCCGCAGCTGGCAGGCCATCGATGACGGTCAGGCCGTCGTCCAGGGCCTGCTGCTCGTCCACCGGTTCGCCGAAGGCCGGCGGCGGCGGGAGCGCGTCGTCCAGGGCATCGGCCGTGGCATCGAGGTCGGCGTCGGCATCCACGTCGGTGGCGTGGCGCTCAGCGTCGGCGTCCACGTCGGTGGCGGCGATGGTCGGCGCGGCCGCTTCCGGCGTGGTGGCGGGCGCGTTGTCGTCGGCCGGGTCGAAGAAGCGCGACAGGTCCTCGGCGCCGGTCAGCTCGACCGCCTCCAGGCCCTCCGGCGCATCGGCGGTCGGGGCGGCGATCACCTCCTCGGCCGATGCGTCGTGGACCGGCTGCAGGTGGACCGTGTCGACGTCCAGCGAGGCCAGTTCGATCGCCTCGAAGCGGGCGTGGTCCTCGGCCTCGGCCTCAGCGCTGGCCTCGGCGCTGGCCTCGGCGCTGGCCTCGGCATTGCCGGCATCCCCCGGTGCCGCCGACAGTGCATGCACCGGCAGGTCGGCATCGAAGTAGGCCGACAGGTCATCGCTGTCGGTGAGGTCGGCGTGGGTATCGCCGGCGGCGGCGGTCTCGGCGTGGGCGGGTTCGATGGTGCTGGCGGGTTCGATGGCGTCGGTCGCTTCGACGGCGCCAGTCTCTTCGACAGCGTCGGTCGCTTCAACGGCGCCGGTCGCTTCCGCAGCGTCCTCGGCGTCGACGAACTCCACAGCCTCGAACGCTTCAATCGTTTCAGCGGGCTCGGCAACGTTCGTCAACGCGTCGGCGTCGGTCGCCTCGGTGGGCGTCACTGCGTCGACCGCATCGATCGCGTCCACGCTGTCGACCACGGCCACCGTCTCGAATGCCTCGACCGCGTCCGTCGCTTCAATGGCGTCAACCGCGTCAGCGCCCTCGCCTGCCACCGCGTCCGGCGCGATCACCGACAGGTCATCGGCCTCGATCTCGGCCTGCTGCAGGCGGGCATCGGCGCTGTCGTCCAGGCGGGCATAACCGTCCTGGGCGTCGCCGTCGGCCACGTCGGCCACCTCGATGGCGTCCTCGTCCTGGTCCAGCTCGTCGTCGGCAACCAGCGCCGGCCAACGGGCCTCGGGCAGGGTGTCGGCCAATGCCTGCAGGCGCGCGGCGAGCGCGGCCTGCACGGGGATGCGCGGGGCCTCGGCCTGCAGCGCGTCCATGGTGGCAGTGATCGCCTCGGCGGTCGCCGACAGAGCCTGGATGCCCTCGACATCGGGGGTGGCATCGGCGGCCAGCGAACGCTTGATGTAGCTTTCGGCGCCACCGGTGACGGCGGTGATCTCCGGCACGTCGGTCATGGCGAAGGCGCCATTCATGGTGTGCACCGCGCGCAGCAGCGCGTCGGTGACCGGCTGGGGTGCCACGCTGGCATCGCGCAGCCAGGCCTGCAACGTCGCCTGGTGGGTGTCCACTTCGGCTTCGAGGATCTCGCGCAGCACTTCGTCGATGTTGGCCGGCGTGCCGGTGGGTTCGGCCACGGGCATGGCTGCCTCGGTGGCGGCCTCCGCCGGGGTCGCGTCCACGGTTTCCACCACCGGGGCCGGCGCGGCCACGACCGGGGTCGCACGCTGCAGCGGCACGTGGAAGGTTTCCTCACCGGCCGCCACGCGGTCGGCAATGGCCTGCATGGCCTGCAGGTCGGCGGTCACCCGCCCGTCGCCGCGCAGTGCGGCGTTGAGTTGCGGCAGCACCTCGTAGGCCTGGGTGACCATGGCGACCACCGCCGGCGTGGCCGGGCGCGAGCCGTCGAGCACGCGGTTGAGCATGCCCTCGACCTTCCAGCTGAACTCGCCCAGGGTACGCGCGCCGACCAGGCGGCCGCTGCCCTTCAGGGTGTGGAACACGCGACGGATCGGCCGCAGCCGGTCCATGTTGTCCGGCGCGGCGCGCCAGACGGGCAGCAGGTTGCCCAGGTTGACCAGTTCCTCGTCGAACTCTTCGATGAAGACTTCGCGGATGTCCTGGTCGATGTTCTCGCCGTCGTCCTCGAAGCCGGCCTCGATGCTCTCGGCCACCTCCTCCGCGCTGGCCTCGGCCGGCGCGGCGACCGGCGGCAGTGTGCTGAACTGCGCCGCGGCGGCATCCAGCTCGGCCAGGAACCGGGCCGACTCGTCGTCCAGCTCGATCTTGCCGATCACCGCCGCATGCACGCCGGTGCTGCTGTGGGTGACGACCGGGGACGGGTCTTCGACCGCCGCATCACGGGCGTCGACCGCCTCGACCGCCTCGAAGGCCTCGATGGCCTCGATGGTTTCAACGTTGTCTTCGGACGTTGCATCCTGCGGCGCCTCGACCGGCGCGATCGCCGCCTCGGCGTGCGCGTCGAACGCGGCGACCGGCGGCGCGTCTTGCGCTGCGTCCGGCGTCGCCGCAACGGCCACGACCGGCTCGACTGCCTCCGCTGCAGGCGCCGCGAATGCCTCGATCGCCTCAACCTCGGCCGCCTGAACCGGCGCCGCGTCGAGCATCTCGACCACGCCGACGTCCACCTGCATCGGCACGTCTTCCATCTGCAGCGACAGCACGTCGCCGGCGTTGTGCAGCGGTGCGTCGAAGGTGAACTCGATCGGCGCGTCGCTGATCTCCAGCGCGTCGTGCTCGGCCGCCACCGGGTCGAAGCCACCGGCGAAGCTCGCCGGCGCGCTCACCAACGGGGCATCCGGTTCGGCGGCCGCGTGCGCGGCGTCGGCGGCGTCCAGTGCATCGAGCGCATCCAGCGCCACGTGCATCGGCGGCACCGCGTCCCAACGGGTGGCATGGCTGTCTTCGGCGATCACCGGGTCGAAATGCGCAAAACCGGCGCTGGGCGCGTCGCGCTCGGCCGAATCGGCCAGCGTCCACTGCGTGCTTTCCGGCGCGGTCGCGGTGGAGGCGGCGAACACCAGCGCCGGGGCCTCGGTGGCCGGCGTCAGCGGTTCGAAGGTGAAATCCGGCAGGGCCGGCGGCACGCTGCCCGGCGCGGGCGCGGCAGGCGTCACGCCCACCTCGACCAGGTCGGCCGAGGGCGCTTCCCACGGGGCAAGCTCGATGGCTTCGGGCGCCACCGGCAGCGCTTCGGCGCTGGCGTCGGCGGCGGCGGCATGCGCATCCGGCAGCGGCCAGTAGCGCAGCGTTTCCAGGCTGGTGCGGGTGATGTCGAGGATTTCCTCGCGGCCCGGGCGGCGTTCGCGCAGGGCTTCCAGGTAGTACTCCAGGCTGGCCATGGCGTCGGCCAGGGTGTCCAGCTGGCGACCGCTGGGCACGCGCTGGCGGCCGATCAGCTCCACCGCGATGTACTGGCGCACGCCCTGCAGGTAGTCGGCCGGGGTGGCCAGGTCCAGCATGCGCAGCGCGCCGGACACCTCACCCAGCAGGCGCGGCACTTCCTGCAGCTGCTGGTGGTTCCAGTTGGTTTCGATGAAGGCGACGAAATGCTCGCGGGCGGCGGCGAAATTGGCGATCGCCTCGTGCGCCAGCACTTCCACCGTGCGCCGGCTTTCCGCCGCGCTCGGGTCGTCCTCGCCACTGCCGCCGGCGCCCAGGTGGGCGACCTGGTCGTCCAGCGATGCATCCACGTACAGCAGCGCGCCGGCGATATCCAGCAGCAGGCCTTCGTCGATCTGCTGCTGGCCATCGACCACGCCGCGCAACGCATCGCGCTGCTGCACGACCACGCCGCGGGCCACGCCCAGGCCCATCATGCCGAGCGTATCGGCGACCGCGCCCAGATCGTTGACCTGGGTCTGCAGATGCACCGGCTCGCCGCCGGTGCGCAGGTGCAGGTCCAGCGCGTCCTTGATCCGCAGCAGTTCTTCCTTGACCGCGTTGCCCACGGTGTCCAGCAGCTCGCGGTTGCGGCCGCTCAGGCTGCCGCGCGCATGGTCCAGCTCGGCCTCGGTGGCGCTGACGCTGTCCGGGGCGAAGGCGAACAGCACGCTTTCATTGATGCCCGGCGCGGCGCGTGCCGAGCGGATGTCGTTAAGCAGCGGCAGCAGCACGATCGGAATGTCGCGGTGGCCGTTCTGCAGGCGCTCCAGGTAATCGGGCAGCAGCACGCTGCCGCGCATCAGCGTGGCGCAGGCTTCGTCGCGGTCGGGCACCTGGCCGGCGCCGATGGCGTTGGCCAGCTGCTCCAGCTCCTCGGCCACCATCGCCGGGGCGTACAGCTCGACCATGCGCAAGGTGCCCTGCACCTGGTGCAGGTACCCGGCGCAGAAGCGCATGCGGCTGCCGTCGGCAGGGTCTTCCACGTAGTACTCGACCTCGTTGCGCACCTGGCGCAGGGTCTCGTCCAGCTCCGGCTTCACCCAGCCCAGGGCAGCGTGGCTCATGGCATCGCGCAGCGTGCTCATGCCGGAACTCCCGGCAGGGGGGCGCGCGTGTCGTGCAATTGCGTCTGGCGATGCATCATCTGCTGATTCCTTCCCTCTCCGCCCTGCCCGCGGCTCACGCCGGCAGCTTGAAGTCGGCAACCGAGCGGCGCAGGTCGGCCGCCAGCTGTGCCAAATGGCCGATCGACTCGGCGGTCTGTCCCGCGCCCTGCGAGGTCTGGCCGGTAATCTGACGAATCACGCCCATGGTGCGGGTGATGTCCGAAGCGGCCGACGACTGCTGCTGGGCGGCGATCGAGATGTTCTTGATGAGGTTGTTGAGCGCGTTGGACACGCGTTCGATTTCGGTCAGTGCGGTACCGGCATCCTCGGCCAGGCGCGCACCGGACACCACCTCGGCGGTGGTCTGCTCCATCGAGCTGACCGCTTCGTTGGTATCGGCCTGAATCGCCTGGACCAGGCCTTCGATGCGTCGGGTCGCACCGGAGGTGCGTTCTGCCAGGCGCTGCACTTCGTCGGCCACCACGGCGAAACCGCGACCGGCCTCACCGGCCGATGCCGCCTGCACCGCGGCGTTCAACGCCAGGATGTTGGTCTGCTCGGAAATGTCGTTGATCAGTTCCACGATCGAGCCGATTTCCTGCGAGGACTCGCCCAGGCGCTTGATGCGCTTGGAGGTTTCCTGGATCTGGTCGCGGATCTGGTCCATGCCCTGGATGGTCTCGCGGACCACGCCGGCGCCTTCGGCGGCGATCACCACCGAGCGCTGGGCCACGTCGGCCGACTCGGCCGAGTTGCGCGACACCTGTTCGATGCTCGAGGCGATTTCGCCGATGCGGTCGGAGGCCGAGGTGATCTGGTTGGCCTGGTGGCCGGCCGCTTCGGCCAGCTGCATGGCCGTGGCCTGGGTTTCCTGGGTGGACAGCGCGACCTTGGCCGAGGTGTCGTTGATGGTGGTCACCAGGTGGCGCAGTTCGTCCACGGCGTAGTTGATGGCGTCGGCGATCGCGCCGGTCATGTCCTCGGTCACCGAGGCCTTGACCGTCAGGTCGCCTTCACCCAGCGAGCTGATTTCATCCAGCAGCCGCATGATGGCCTGCTGGTTGCGGCTGTTGAACTCCACCTGGGTCTGGTAACGCAGGTCCTGTTCGCGCGAGCGGCTGCGCACGGTGCTGCTGACGAAGCCGATGATGGCCACCAGCGACAGCGCGCCGGAAATCACGCCCAGCCAGAAGTTGGGGAACAGGCGCGTATCGCGCACCGAGCCGAACGAGGAGAAGGCCTCGAACAGCTTCTTGCTGTCATCCAGCATCTTGGTCGCGCCGCCGGTCAGGGCCGCGGCCGAGGACTGCGCCGAGAACAACTGGCGCGAGCTGGCCAGGATCGCGTCGGCGTCCTTCTTCATGGTGTCCCACTGCTTCTGGGACTGCTCCAGCGCCGCCAGGGCGCCGGCATTGCGGACCGGGGCGATGCCCAGTTCCTCGTTGCCGTTGCGCAGCGCGTCCAGCACCTGGGTGAACACCACCGAGTCGCGGGCCAGCGCATCGCCGGCCGCGGCGGCATTGGCACCGCCGGCGCGCATTTCGGTCACGCGGCGGGCCATCGAGCCCACCACCACCACCTGCTGCAGGGCGTTGTACACCTGCGAGGCGGGTGCGCCGCCGGCCGACATCGCGCGCACCACTTCGTTGAGCTGGGCCTGCAGGGCAGGCACGCCATTGACGAAGTTGTTGGCGTTGCCGGCCAGGGCCAGCACCGCCGGCTCGCTGGCCACCAGCTGGGCCGCGCTCTTGCCGAGCGGCTCCCAGGTCTGGCTGAGCTGGTTGAGCGGCCCGGACACGTTGGCTTCGCTGCCATAGCGGCCCTGCAGGCTGCTCACGGTGCTTTCGATGCGGGTCTTGGTGTCCTTGAACGCGGTGAAGGCCTGCGCGTTGCCCGACACCGCCTCACGGCCCTGGTTGGCCAGCTGCTGGGACAACACCTGCAGGTCGGCCGCGCCGGTGCTGGCACCGGCCAGGCGACTGCCCTGCCAGGTGGCCACGCCGGTGTTGACGCCAAACACGATCATCGACAGGGCCAGCAGGCCCAGCCAGAAATTGGTTCCCACCGATCCGAGCTTGCCGGCCTTGGCGGTATCCGAAGGAGTACTCATCGTTCAACCTCGATCTTCACTACGGTGAGACGGACAGCAGCGCTCAGGCTGCGGCCTGCCTGAATTCGGGGGTACGCGACAACAGCGAGAGCGAGAACACGCCCCAGTCGTGGCCGTCGCCGTGGAAGGCGCGGTCGATGAAATGCGCATAGCGGCCACTGGCCAGGTCCCCGGCCACGATGTCCTGGTCCTGCTCGAAGCTGCGCTGGCCAAACAGTTCATCGATGGTCAGGGCCACGTCGCCGCCGGCCTGGCGCATGATCAGCACGCGCTGGCCTTCCTGCTGCACGGTGCGCTCGCCTTCCAGGAAGTACTTCAGGTCCACCACCGGGAACAGGTTGCCGCGCAGGTTGCCCACGCCCAGCAGCCACGGCTGTGCGCCGGGCACCGGGGTGATCGGCGGCATCGGCACGATTTCCACCACTTCCCGGAAGTCCGAGACCAGGTGGCGCTTGCCCACGCGATACCCGACGCCACGCCACAGGTCCTGCGCGAATTGCCGCTCGGGCAGCTGCACGGCATGGGCCAGGCTGCGCCGTTCGTAGGCTTCGAGGATGTCGAAAGGAGAACGCATCAGACCACCAACTGGTTGATCCGCGCGATCAGTTCCTCCTCGCGCGGTGGCTTGACGATGTAGTCGGCGGCCCCCTGGCGCAGCCCCCACGCCTTGTCGGTTTCCATCGCCTTGGTGCTGACGATGACCACCGGGATGTGCTTGGTTGCCGCATCGCGCGCCATGGCACGGGTGGCCTGGAAACCGCTCATGCCCGGCAGCACCACGTCCATGAGGACCAGGTGCGGGGCCTTCTCGCGGACGAGCACCAGCCCGTCCTCGGCGTTGTCCGCTTCGAGAACCTCATGCCCGGCCTTGGTCAACCATTGCGTGAACACCGCACGGTCGGTCGGTGAATCCTCGATCAGAACGATTCGAGCCATTGTGCCTTTCCCCCCTGGTCAGGCGTTTACGTATGTGCGGATGGCACCCAGCAGTTCTTCACGCGTGAAAGGCTTGGTCAGGTACTGCTCCGAGCCCACGATGCGCCCGCGCGCCTTGTCGAACAGGCCGTCCTTGGAGGACAGCATGATCACCGGAGTGGACTTGAACAGCTGGTTTCCCTTGATCAACGCGCAGGTCTGATACCCGTCCAGACGCGGCATCATGATGTCCACGAAGATGATCTGCGGCTGTTGGTCGGCAATCTTGGCCAACGCCTCGAAACCATCGGTCGCGGTCACCACCTCGCAGCCTTCGCGCTTGAGTAGTGTTTCCGCGGTCCTGCGAATGGTCTTCGAATCATCGATGACCATGACCCTGAGCCCTGCGAGTTCCCCACCCGCAGCCATGTTTTCAGTCATTACCTTTCCCCGAGCGCGCGACGCTTCTGCTTTGGTCCGGCGCCGCTGCGAAAGCGTATCTATATCGCACTTCCGGCGCAGGCTTCAAGCGCCATCACTTCAGCCAAGCCGCAGCCGCCCCGGCGCCGGCCGGAAGCGGCGGATTTGCGCAAACCCGGGCGCCCGCCGGACGCTGCGTTGCACCCCGCCGGGGCAGGCAGGCGGGCGCCGTTGCGGCTACCATCATCGCCCTGCCCGCCAGGTTGCGACCATGCCGTTGAACGTCATCGTGGTGATGGACCCCATCGCCCACATCAAGATTGCCAAGGACACCACCTTCGCCATGCTGCTGGAAGCCCAGCGCCGTGGCCACGCCCTGCACTACGTCAGCCCCGGTGGGCTGGCCCTGCGCGACGGCCAGGCCGTGGCCCGCACCGCGCCGCTGCAGGTGCGCGAGGACAAGGCTGACTGGTTCACCCTGGGCGAGTTCAGCCAGACCGTGTTCGGCCCCGGCCAGGTCGTGCTGATGCGCAAGGACCCGCCGGTGGATGCCGAATTCATCTACGACACCCACGTGCTGAGCGTGGCCCAGCAGGCCGGCGCGCTGGTGGTCAACGACCCGCAGGGGCTGCGCGACTTCAACGAGAAGCTGGCCGCCCTGCTGTTCCCGCAGTGCTGCCCGCCGACCCTGGTGAGCCGCCGCAACGCCGACCTGAAGGCCTTCGTGCTCGAACACGGCCAGGCCGTGCTCAAGCCGCTGGACGGCATGGGCGGGCGCTCGATCTTCCGCAGCGGCACCGGCGACCCCAACCTCAACGTGATCCTGGAAACCCTCACCGACGGCGAGCGCACGCTGGCCCTGGCGCAGAAGTTCATCCCGGACATCACCGCCGGCGACAAGCGCATCCTGCTGGTGGACGGCGAGCCGGTGGACTACTGCCTGGCCCGGATCCCGCAGGGCGACGAGTTCCGCGGCAACCTGGCCGCCGGTGGCCGTGGCGAAGGCCGCCCGCTGAGCGAGCGTGACCGCTGGATCGCCGCCCAGGTCGGGCCGGAGATGAAGCGGCGCGGCATGCGCTTCGTCGGCCTGGACGTGATCGGCGACTACCTGACCGAGGTCAACGTCACCAGCCCCACCTGCGTGCGCGAGCTGGATGCGCAGTTCGGGCTGAACATCGCCGGCACCCTTTTCGACGCGATCGAGGCCGGCCTGCCGCGATGAATGCGACGGTCGACCCGCTGCTGCCGATGCAGGGACGCGAATCCCAGCGCCTGGGCGCGACCCTGGCGCTGTCGCTGCTGGTGCACGCGCTGCTGATCCTGGGGGTGGGCTTTGCGGTCAGCGACAAGGCCGCGCTGATGCCCACCCTGGATGTGATCTTCAGCCAGACCCAGACCCCGCTCACGCCCAGGCAGGCCGATTTCCTGGCCCAGGCCAACCAGCAGGGCGGTGGCGACCACGACAAGGCCCTGCGTCCGCGCGACAACCAGGCCGGGATCGTGCCGCAGCCGCAGGCCGGGCTGTCGCCGGTGCCGCAGCAGCGCCAGGACGCGGCCAGCCCGCCGCCGCCCCAGGCGCGCGTGGTGACCAGCCGCAACAGCACCGAGCAGGTGGCCAGCGCGCAGCCGCAGCCGCTGCCCGAGCACCCGTTGCCGGAGGCGCCGTTGAACGCGCGCGAGCAGCGCGATGCGGAAATGGCGCGGCTGGCCGCCGAGGTGCACCTGCGCTCGGCGCAGTACGCCAAGCGCCCGAACCGCAAGTTCGTCTCGGCCAGCACCCGGGAATACGCCTACGCCAATTACCTGCGGGCCTGGGTGGACCGGGCAGAACGCGTGGGCAACCTCAATTATCCCGACGAGGCGCGCCAGCGTCGCCTGGGGGGCCAGGTGGTGATCACCGTGGGCGTGCGCCGCGACGGCAGCGTGGAAAGCGCGCGGATCCTGCGCAGCAGCGGCACCCCGTTGCTGGACGAGGCCGCCCTGCGCGTGGTCCGCCTGGCCCAGCCGTTCCCGCCCCTGCCCAAGACCGACGACGGCGTGGAGATCCTGCAGGTCACCCGCACCTGGGCCTTCCTGCCCGGCGGCTCGCTGCGCGACGACCGGTGATGGATTGCTGATTGCGGTGGGGGCAGCCACCCATGGGGTGGCTCTACCCCGGGTGGTCGCGGGGTGTCGGGCTGCGGGGGCTTGACGGTGGGTGCTGCCACCCAT
>NZ_JAVWXA010000043.1:0-30288 GCF_036662295.1 Stenotrophomonas sp. | reverse complement strand
ATCGGCCCGTGGCTGCGCGAGCATGGTCCGCGCTTTGCGGTGGTGATGATGGTGCGCCATCACGTGGCCAGCGAATGCCTGCCCCTGCTGCGCCGGTATGCGCCACAGGCGCGCACGGTGTTCGACACGGTGGACCTGCACTACCTGCGCGAACGCCGCGGCGCCGAACTGGCCGGCAATGCCGGCCTGCTGCGCGATGCCGAGCGCACCCGCACCCGCGAACTGGCGGTGATGGCCGCCACCGACGTCACCGTGCTGGTCAGCGCGGCCGAGCGCGAGCAGCTGCGCACCGACGCGCCCGATGTCACCGTCGAACTGATCTCCAACCTGCATGAAGTGGCCGCCGGTGGCGAAGACTGGGCCCAGCGCCACGACCTGGTGTTCGTCGGCGGCTTCCGCCATCCGCCCAACGTGGATGCCATGCAGTGGTTCATCGGCGAGGTGTTCTCGCGCATCCGTGCGCAGTTGCCCCAGGTCCGTTTCCACTGCATCGGCGCGGACGTGCCCGATGCGCTGCGCGCGCTGGCCGCCACCCAGCCCGGGGTGGAGATCCACGGGTTCGTGCCGGTGGTGACGCCCTACATGGACCAGGTCCGGATCGCGGTGGCGCCGTTGCGTTTCGGCGCCGGGGTCAAGGGCAAGATCAACCTGAGCATGGCGCACGGACAACCGGTGGTGGCCACCACCTGCGCGGTGGAAGGCATGCACCTGCGCGATGGCCAGGACGTGCTGGTGGCCGACGACGCCGATGCCTTCGCCGCCGCCGTCGTGCGCCTGTACCAGGACCCGGTGCTGTGGCAGCAGTTGTCCAGCGCCGGGCGGCGCAACGTGGCCGATCACTTCTCGCTGGATGCCGCGCGCGACACCGTGCAGCGCGTATTCCTGCGCTGAGCGCTCAGCCGGGCCCGCCGGCATCGCGCAGGCGCTGCTCGAAGGCGCCCAGCTCGGCCAGGTCCGGCTGCCAGTGGCGGGCCTGCTCCAATGCCTGCTGGGCGAAGGCAAGGTCGCCGGCGCCCAGCCGTTCGCTGCCGATCGCCAGCCAGCGCTGGGCCAGCCGGCGGCGCGCGGCCGCCAGCGCCAGCTCGCCCGGTGCCAGCGTCTGCCAGGCGTCCAGGCAGGCCCCGGCGGCCTGCACGCGGTTCTCGCGCAGTCGATCCTCGAAGCATTGGCGGCTGGCCGGCAGCAGGCGCTGCGCGGCGGCGCGCACGCGCGGATCGTACGCGGCCAGCGCCTGGGCTTCGCGCAGCGCATCGTAGGCACTGCGCCCGGGCGGTGACAGGAACTGCCCGCGGGCCTCGGCCTCCACGATGCGCGCCAGCAGCCCGCGCAGGCGCCGCTCGCGCTGGGCACGGGGTGCGCCGGGGGCGGTGAGCGCCTGCTCGGCCTGGCGCGATTGCGCCAGGGTCTGCCGCGTGGCCGCCAGCGCGCGCTCGGATGCGCCCAGGCCCTGGGCCGTGGCCAGCGCCTGTTCGGCCTGTGCGAAGCGGAAATCGCCCGCCAGCCGGGCGGCGTTGGCCAGCTGCGCCTCGATCACCTGCTGCAGCCCCTGGCGGGCGGCCGCATCGTCGGGCGCCGCGGCCAGCACGGCCTGATAATCGGTGGCGGCGCGGTCCCAGCGTTGCCGCCGCACCGCCTGCGTTGCCTGCTGCAGGCGCTTTTCCAGCGCGTTGTTGAGCGCTTCCTGGGTGGCGGGCAGATCGACATGGCCGGGGTCGTAGCGGCGGGCGCTGTCCAGGCGCGCGGCCGCAGTGGCCAGCTCGCCGCGCTCGCACGCGCTGCGCGCCTGCTGCAGCAGATCGGACAAGGCGTCCTCGCGGCCCTCCAGCGCACGCAATTGGTTCGGCGCCACCGCCAGCACCTGCTGGAACAGCGGCAGGGCACTATCCGGGCCATCGTCCAGCCGCTGCGCCTGCAGGGCCGCTTCGGCGCGGCCCAGCAGCACCGCAACGCCGGCATGTGCGTTGCCGCGCCCGCGCAACTGCTGGGCCACCTGCTCGGCCTCGCGTTGCGGCACCTGCAGCTCGCGCGCCAGTGCCAGCCCGCGCCGGGCGGCCTCCAGGTCACCGGCCGCGAGCGCATCGCGCGCCTGCTGCAAGGCCGCCTGCGCGGTGCGCGCCAGCCCGCTGCGCGCTTCGCTGCGGTCGCCGTCCATGGCCAGGGCGGCCTGGTAGGCCTCGCGCGCGCCCGTGCCATCGGCCGCGCTCAGCCGCCCGGCCGCCAGCGCGCGGTCGCCCTGGTCCAGCAACTGTTCGATCTGCGGTTCGTTCCAGAACCAGTTGGCCAGCGGCGCGCGCAGCAGCACCAGCGCCAGGAACACCAGCAGCGCCGCCGGCAGCGCCCAGCGCCACACGTGCCGCGCATGCCGGGCCTGCAACCACCACCAGCGCCCTTCACGGCGCACCCGGCGCAGCGCGGCGTGCGCGGCATCCTCGTGGTCTGGGCGGCGACTCATTCCGTGAGCCTAGCGTGGGGCACGTGAGGTCAGCC
The DNA here is from genome assembly GCF_036662295.1 of Stenotrophomonas sp. Taxonomy (GTDB): domain Bacteria; phylum Pseudomonadota; class Gammaproteobacteria; order Xanthomonadales; family Xanthomonadaceae; genus Stenotrophomonas. The sequence goes on along the minus strand of NZ_JAVWXA010000043.1, from coordinate 27,801 downwards.
TAGACGTCGTGCTTCACTGACCCCGGGCAGGGCATCGAGCTTGCCCAGCAGCGTGGAAAGCTGGCCGTAGTCGCTCACCTTCAGGCGCAGGCGCAGGTGCGCGCGGCCACTGTTGCGCACGTTGTCGCTGTGGATATCCAGCACATAGGCTTCTTCCTGCGCGATCAGGTTGGTGATGTCCTTCAGCAGCCAGCGCCGGTCGACCGCGTCCACCACCACGTCCACTTCGTAGCCGCCGCCGGCCTGGCCCCACTCCACCGGCAGGATGCGCTGCGGGCTGGTCGCCGACAGCCGCGCCAGCGCGGCGCAGTCGGTGCGATGCACGGTGACGCCGCGGGTGCGGGTGAGGTAGCCCACGATCGGCTCGCCGGCCACCGGTTGGCAGCAGCGCGCCAGCTGCACCAGCAGGTTGCCCACGCCCTGCACGGTGAAGGTGGACGTGCCCAGGCTGCCACGCCGCGCGGTCGGGCGCGGCAGGGCCGGGGCGACCGGCTGGCTGGCGGCGCGTTCGGCTTCCAGCAACGCGCGGCTGACCTGGTTGGGCCCGGTATCGCCCAGCGCCACCTGGATATAAAGGTCGTCCACGCTCTCGGCATGGAACTTCCTGGCGGCCACGGCCAGATCGGCGTGCTGCAGGCCCAGCCGCTTCAGCTCGCGGTCGAGCAGGTCGCGCCCGGCCTGCACGTTGCGCGCGCGGTCCAGCTTGTGGAACCAGCCGCGCACCTTTTCCCGCGAACGGTTGCTGGCCAGGAAACCGCTGGAGGCCAGCAGCCAGTCGCGGCGCGGGTCGGCCTCCTTGCCGGTGAGGATCTCCACGCGGTCGCCGCTGCGCAGGCGGTAGGTCAGCGGCACGATGCGGCCGTTGACCTTCGCGCCACGGCAGCGATGGCCGACCATGGTGTGCACGTGGTACGCAAAATCCAGCGGCGTGGCGCCCTGCGGCAGGTCCATCACCTCGTCCTTGGGGCTGAGCGCGTAGACCCGGTCTTCGGTCAGCTCGGCCTCCAGCGCCCCGGCCAGCTCGCCGCCGTGGCCGTCCTGGGAATGCTCCAGCAGCTGCCGCATCCAGGTGATCTTGCGGTCGAAGGCCTTCTCGGCGCCCTTGCTGCCTTCCTTGTAGCGCCAGTGCGCGGCCACGCCGAGTTCGGCCTGGGCGTGCATGTCGTGGGTGCGGATCTGCACTTCGATGGTGCGCCCCTCCGGCCCGATCACCGCCGTATGCAGCGAGCGGTAATCGTTGGCCTTGGGCCGGGCGATGTAATCGTCGAACTCGCTCGGCACCGGCGCCCACAGCGAATGCACCACGCCCAGCGCGGCGTAGCAGGCGGCCACGTCCTGCACCATCACCCGCACCGCGCGGATGTCATACAGCTGCTCGAAGGCCAGCTTCTTCTTCTGCATCTTCCGCCAGATGCTGTAGATGTGCTTCGGACGGCCACTGACCTCCGCGCCGATGCCCTGCGCCAGCAGCTCGCGCGAGAGCACCTTCTTGACCGTTTCCACGTAGCGCTCGCGCGCCAGCCGGGTCTCGTCCACCTCGCGCGCGATGCGCCGGTAGGTGTCCGGTTCGAGGTGGCGGAATGCCAGGTCTTCCAGCTCCCACTTCAACTGCCAGATGCCCAGCCGGTTGGCCAGCGGGGCGTGGATGTCGCGGGTGAGCTGGGCCAGCGCGCGACGCTCGTCCTCCGGCAGGCGGTCAGCGCCGCGCATCCGCGCCAGCTGCCGGGCCAGCAGGACCGGCACCACGCGCAGGTCCTGGATGATGGACAGCAGCAACCGGCGCAGGCCCTCGCTGTTGCGCCCGGCATCGCGCCCGGCGTGCAGCGCCCAGACCTGGTCGGCCGCGTCCTGCCCGTCCAGCAGGCCGGCCACAGCCGGCTTCAACGCGCCCAGCGGCAGCGTCTCCAGGCCGGTACGCAGCCACGGCAGGTCGAACAACAAGGCGGCCAGCAGCGCGCTTTCATCGGCCGAAAGCAAGGCCAGCGCGTCCAGGGTGTCGGCCAGCACCGACCAGCTGGCGTGCATCTGCGGGTCGGCCTCGGGCAACTGCCAGCGCTGCAGCAGCGCCTCGCGCAGGGGCGGTGGCAGCGACGCCGCCGAGGGTCGGTTCAACAAGGCATCCAGGCCGGGGACAGAAGCGCGGTTCACAGCATCATGCAGGCAACCCCGAGGCATCGCCCCTAGCGCCGCGCCCGGTGGCGCACAATCAACCCCGTCGGCCCCCCGGGCATCCCGACCCCCCATCGGCGTGCGCACGCCCACCGCCGCGCCCCGCAACGCCGTCGCTGGCCCTACACTGCGGCAAACCCTCGGAGACCTGCCATGCGCTTTTCCCGTCTACGCTTGTTGGCCAGTGCGGCCGTCCTGCTTTGCCTGGCCACGCCGGCGCTGGCCCAACGCGTGGTCGAGGGCGACCTGCAGCAGCAGATGTCGCCGGCCGAGTTCAAGGCCGCCGGCCTGGACAAGCTCAGCCCGGCCGAACTGACCGCGCTCAACGGCTGGCTGCAGGGCAAGGTGGCGGCCGCCAGCGCCGACGCGCGCGAACAGGTGCTGGAGCAGGCGCGCGAGGAAGGCCGGCAGGAAGTGATCGTGAAGAACCGCGGCTTCTTCGACTTCGGCACCAAGGAGCCGATCACCAGCACCCTGCCCGGCGAGTTCCGCGGCTTCGGCAAGGGGCGCAAGTACGTGCTGGCCAATGCCCAGGAATGGGAACAGACCGATGACACCACGCTGTCGGGCGTGCGCAAGACCGATGCGAGCGTGTCGATCGCCCCCGGCGTCGCTGGCGTCTGGTACCTGCGCGTGGAAGGGGTGAACACCCGCGCCAAGGTGCGCCGGACCAAGTAAGCCAGCATCGACCGCCCCCTGCCGGTGGCCGGGGGCGGGCCGGGCTCAGGCCTGGCGCAGGGCGGTCACCCGCTGGGCCAGCTTCTTGGCCGAGATGCCGGTCCTGGCCCCCAGTTCCTGCGCGAACAACGACACGCGCAGTTCCTCCAGGTCCCAGCGCAATGCCTGCCACTGGGGCCGCTGGCGCAAGCCACGGCGGTCGGCCTCGGCCAATGCCTCGATGAACGGCCGCAGTTCCAGCATGCGCGCCTGGTCGCGCGGGGGATCGCGCTTGGCCCGTTCGCTGCGCAGGATCATCGCCCGCAGGTAGCGCGGGTACTGCGCCAGTGCATCGGCCGGGGTTTCGCGCAGGAAGCCGGGGTGGACCAGCGCGGCCAACTGCTGTTCCAGGTCGTCCAGGTTGCCGCGCGCCCAGCCCATCAGCGGCGATTCCAGCAACGGCTTCAGCTCGGCCACGTGGGCCAGGATGTTCTCGGCCAGCTTCAACCGCGCCATCGCCTCGGCAAACAAGCCCTTGCCGGCCGCGTCGCGGCGCTGGGCGAAGGCAGCCGGGTCGCGGATCGCGTCCAGGCCCTCGGCCAGCACGGCGTTCATCGCCGCATCGACCAGGTCCCCGCGCAGCCGTTCCTGCGATTCGATCGCCGCATACAACAGGCCGGTCTTGGGCGGCACCGGCAACTGCTTGCGCGCCTGCTTGGCCTTGTCGGCCAGGGCGATGTCCAGCAGCCGGCGCACGCCGCGCGGATGCTGCTCGGCCGCTTCGTTGCGGTCGGCGAAGATCCGCAGCGCGGCGCTGTCGCCCTCGTCCACCAGCGCCGGATACGCCGGCACGCCGGCTTCGCCGGGCACCTGCAGCGGGATCGGCGCGGCCGGGAAATCACGCAGCCCCTCGGCCGCCAGCGCACGCCCGGCCCGCGCGGCGAAGGCCTCGCCGGCCTGGCCGCCGAAGCGGGCACGCAGCGCGTCCAGGTCACGCGAACTGGCCAGCGACTTGCCGTCGGCATCGAACAGGCGCAGGTTCATGCGCAGGTGCGCCTCCAGCGCCGCATCGTCGAAGTCGGTGGCCGCCACCTGGGCGCCGGTGGCACGCGACAGAAAGCGCGCCAGCTCGCCGCGGAGGTCGTCGGCACTGGGATCGGGGAACGCCTCGGCGAACGCCCGGCCGAAATCCGGTGCCGGCACGTAGTTGCGCCGCATCGCCTTGGGCAGGCTGCGGATCAATGCCGATGCCTTGTCGGCCACGAACCCCGGCGCCAGCCAGGACAGGCGAGCGGCATCGAGCGCGTTGAGCAGGTGCAGCGGCACATCCAGGCTGACCCCGTCCTCCTCGCTGCCCGGCTCGAAGCGGTAGTGCAGCGCCAGCCGCGCATCGCCCAGCGGCAGGTAGCGGGGATAGCGCTCGGCATCGCTGCCCTCGCCGGGCAGCAGGTCGGCCAGGCTCCAGGCCAGCGCGCGGCGCTTGTCCGGCGGCAACGCCTTCCACCAGGTATCGAGCCCGGTGGCCGAATGGATCTCCGCCGGCACCCGGTCCAGGTACCAGCGCGCCTGCCAGGCTTCATCGGCGACGATGCCGGCACGGCGCAGCTTGGCCTCTTCCTCTCGGGCCTGATCGAGCACCTTGAGGTTGTCGGCGATGACGCTGGCGCGGGTGTTGATCTCTCCGGTCACCAGGCCCTGGCGCACGAACAGGTCGTGTGCCTCGCCCGGCGCGATGCGGCCGTAATGCACCGGCTTCTTCGGCGCCAGCACCAGCCCGAACAGGCTGATCTGCTCGGAGGCCAGCACCTGGCCCTGCGCGCGCGACCAGTGCGGATCGAAGTGCTTGCGCAGCAGCAGGTGCGGCAGTTCGGCGATCACCCAGTCCGGCTCGATGGCCGCATTGGTCAGGCCCCAGATCTTCTGGGTGTCCAGCAGCGTGGCGGTCAGCAGCCACGGCGGTGGCCGCTTGGCCAGCACCGAGCCGGGGAACGGCAGGAAGCGGCGTTGGCGCGGGGCGAGGAAATCGCCCTTGTCGCTGCGATGGCCCACCTGGGTGGGCAGGCCGGCGATCAGCGCCCGATGCAGGGTCTGGTAGGCGGCCGCGCGCACCTTGTCGGTGAACCCGCCGCCGCCTTCGCGCGCCTCGACCGCCGGCGCGGCGACCACTTCGGCGACCGCCTCAGCCTTGCCCTCACGGGCCAGGCGCGCGGCGCGGTGCTGCTGGCCGCGGGTGGCCTTGACCTTGGCCGCGTCGTCGCGGGCCGGTGCGGGCGCGGACGCGCCGGCCAGCAACGGCGCCAACGCGGTGGCCACCGGCTCTTCGGCCCAACCCAGCTCCTCGCACAGCACGCGCAGCTGGCGATGCAGCTCGCGCCACTCGCGCATGCGCAGGAAGCCCAGGAAGTGCCGCTCGCACCACCCGCGCAGCTTGGACTGGGTCAGGTCTTCGTGGGCCTGGCGATAGCCGTCCCACAGCCGCAGCACGCCGACGAATTCCGAGCGCCCATCGGCAAACAGCGCGTGCGCGGCATCGGCCGCGCCACGCGCCTCGGGCGGGCGTTCGCGCGGGTCCTGGATGCCCAGGAACGAGGCGATCACCAGCATCGGGCGCAGGCAGCCCTGGGCCTGCGCGGCCACCAGCATCCGCGCCAGCTTGACGTCCACCGGCAAGCGCGCCATCTGCCGGCCCACCGGGGTAAGGCGGCGCTCGGCATCCACCGCGCCCAGCTCGCCCAGCTGCTGCCAGCCATCGGCGATGGCGCGCTCGTCGGGCGCCTCCAGGAACGGGAAATCCTCGATCCGGCCCAGGCCCAGCTGCAGCATGCGCAGGATCACCCCGGACAGGCTGGCGCGGCGGATTTCCGGGTCGGTGAACTCGGCCCGCGAGCGGAAATCGGCTTCCGAATACAGGCGGTAGCAGATGCCTTCGGACACGCGCCCGCAGCGCCCCTTGCGCTGGTTGGCACTGGCCTGGGACACCGCCTCGATATGCAGGCGGTCCAGCTTCTGGCGCGGGCTGTAGCGCTTGATGCGGGCCAGGCCCGGATCGACCACATAGCGGATGCGCGGCACGGTGAGCGAGGTTTCGGCCACGTTGGTGGCCAGCACGATGCGCCGCCGGCTGCCCGGGTTGAACACCTCGTCCTGGTCCTTGACCGACAGCCGCGCATACAGCGGCAGCACTTCGGTCTCCCGGTACTTGCGCCGTTCCAGCGCCTGGTGCGCGTCGCGGATTTCGCGCTCGCCGGGGAAGAACATCAGGATGTCCCCGCGCGGGTCGATGCGGGTGATCTCGTCCACCGCGGCCACGATGGCCTCGTTGATCGTGCGCTCGCCGTCGCGGCCGCCGTCCTCCTCGGCCCCGCCCTCGCCTTCCAGCGGGCGATAGCGCACCTCGACCGGGAACGTCCGGCCTTCCACGCTGATCACCGGGGCATCGTTGAAATGCTCGGCAAAGCGCGAGGTGTCGATGGTGGCCGAGGTGACGATCAGCTTCAGGTCGGGGCGCTTGTGCAGCAGCTGCTTGAGGTAGCCGAGCAGGAAATCGATGTTGAGGCTGCGCTCGTGCGCTTCGTCGACGATGATCGTGTCGTACTGGGACAACCAGCGATCGCTGCTGATCTCGGCCAGCAGGATGCCGTCGGTCATGAACTTGATGCGGGTGTCATCGCCGACGCGGTCGGTGAAGCGCACCTGGTAACCCACCGTGGTGCCCAGTTCCGAGCCCAGCTCCTGCGCCACGCGGGTGGCCACGGCACGGGCGGCGATGCGGCGCGGCTGGGTGCAGCCGATCATCCCGGCCACGCCGCGGCCGGCGGCCAGGCACAGCTTGGGCAGCTGGGTGGTCTTGCCCGAGCCGGTCTCGCCGGCGATGACCACCACCTGGTGCGCGCGGATCAGCGCGGTGATGCGCTCGGCTTCACGCGCAATGGGCAGGCTGTCATCCAGACTGATCGCCGGCAGGTGCCGGGCGCGTTGTTCGCGCCGCTGCACCGAGGCCTGCAGGGCCTGCTCGAACGCCGCCGCCACGCCCGCATCGGCGGGTTTGGCCTGGTGGCGCGACAGCAGGCCGAGCAGGCGACCGCGATCGCGGCTCATGGCCCCGTCGATCGCGGCGCGCTGCTGGCGCAGGCGTGGAGAATTTGTTTTGTCGATAGTGCTCATCAATCGAATCGTTTAGAACTTTGATCACTACTGAAAGCGTAGTCTGATCTATTGTGAAGGCCATCCAATCCACAAGGAGGATCATCCCCATGGCGAAGACCAAGACCCCGGTAAAGAAGACCCAGACCGGTAAGCAGAAGCTGGCATCGGCCGCCCCCTCGGCCCCGAACATCGATATCGGGATCAAGGAGGGCGATCGCAAGAAGATTGCCGATGGACTGGCATCCTTCCAGGCGGATGCGTTCACGCTCTACCTGAAGACGCACAACTTCCATTGGAATGTGACCGGGTCGATGTTCAACTCGCTGCACACCATGTTTGAAACCCAGTACACCGAGCAGTGGGCAGCCCTGGACGACGTGGCTGAACGCATCCGCGCATTGGGCTTCAACGCCCCGGGCTCCTACCGCGAGTTCGCGGCCCTGACCTCGATCGCCGAGGAGCCGGGCCTGACCGACAGTGCGGACTGGCGTGAGATGGTACGCCAGTTGGTGGCCGCCAACGAGGCCGTGTGCCGGACGGCGCGCAAGGTGCTGGACGTGGCCGACGACGCCGACGACGCCCCGACCGAGGATCTGATGACCCAGCGCCTGCAGACGCACGAGAAGTATGCGTGGATGCTGCGGTCGTTGCTGCAGTAAGTTGGGTTGATTGCCGGCTTCTGTGGTTCGGTTGACGGCGTAGGGCGTAGGGCGTGGGCGTAGGCGTTTTGGTTGTCTGCGCGCGGCGCGGGTACCACCCCCTTGCCGGGACACGCGGTGCACCCATCCCTGGGCGCTCGCCGGGCGCCATCCAGGGCGCCCGACGGTCCCGGCACGGGGGTGGAACCCCCGCCCAGACAGTGTGCGTCCGGCGGTTGGGGAGAGGTGGAAGCATGCAGAACAGGCGCCCGGTGGCGCCTGTTCTGCTTTTTGGCCCCTCACTTCTTCCTGTTTGGGCAGCAACCTGAGCTGGGGTCGGGTTTCAGTCTCTCGCTCGGTTTTTGCTCTCGCCTTGGCTACTTCGGGGCGGGGGCGATTCAGGTTCAGGTGGTGCCGGCTGGCGGCCGGCACTACCGGTGGCAGGTCCAACGGCCTACAGCGCTGTCCGCATTCGGAGGACCCGGCCAGACCGCCCGCCGGGGTAATCTAGCGCGATGTCTTCCCGCCCCGCGCACGACCTGCTCAGCCGCATTTTTGGTTACGACGATTTCCGCGGTCCGCAGCAGGCGATCGTCGAACACGTCGCCGCCGGCAATGACGCGCTCGTCCTCATGCCCACCGGCGGCGGCAAGTCGTTGTGCTACCAGGTGCCTTCCCTCCTTCGCGAGGGCACCGGCATCGTCATTTCGCCGCTCATCGCCCTCATGCAGGACCAGGTGGAAGCGCTGCGCCAGCTCGGTGTCCGCGCCGAATTCCTCAATTCAACCCTCGATGGCGACACCGCCGCCCGGGTCGAACGGGAACTGCTCGCCGGCGAACTGGACATGCTCTACGTCGCCCCCGAACGCCTGCTCACCGGCCGCTTCCTGTCCCTGCTGTCGCGCAGCCGCATCGCCCTGTTCGCCATCGACGAGGCCCACTGCGTCTCCCAGTGGGGCCACGACTTCCGGCCCGAGTACCGCCAGCTTACCGTCCTGCACGAACGCTGGCCCGATGTCCCCCGCATCGCCCTCACCGCCACCGCCGATCCGCCCACCCAGCGCGAAATCGCCGAGCGCCTTGACCTCACCGGCGCCCAGCACTTCGTCAGCTCCTTCGACCGCCCCAACATCCGCTACACCGTCGTCCAGAAGGACAACGCCAAGCGCCAGCTGCTGGATTTCCTCAAGGTCCACCGCGAGCAGGCCGGCATCGTCTACTGCATGTCGCGGCGCAAGGTCGAGGAGACCGCCGAGTTCCTGTGCAAGGAGGGCATGAACGCCCTGCCGTACCACGCCGGCCTGCCCGCCGAGGTGCGCGCCGCCAACCAGCGCCGCTTCCTGCGCGAGGACGGCATCGTGATGTGCGCCACCATCGCCTTCGGCATGGGCATCGACAAACCCGACGTGCGCTTTGTCGCCCATACCGACCTGCCCAAGTCCATGGAAGGGTATTACCAGGAGACCGGCCGTGCCGGTCGCGATGGCGAGCCTGCCGAGGCCTGGCTCTGCTACGGCCTGGGCGATGTGGTGCTGCTCAAGCAGATGATCGAGCAATCCGAGGCCGGCGAAGAACGCAAAAGCCTGGAACGCAACAAGCTCGACCACCTGCTGGGCTACTGCGAATCCATGCAGTGCCGCCGCCAGGTCCTGCTGGCCGGGTTCGGCGAGACCTATCCCCAACCCTGCGGCAACTGCGACAACTGCCTGGTCCCGCCCGATGCCTGGGATGCCAGCGTTGCCGCGCAGAAGGCCCTCAGCTGTGTCTACCGCAGTGGCCAGCGTTTCGGCGTGGGCCACCTGATCGACATCCTGCGCGGCGGGGAGAACGACAAGATCCGCCAGTTCGGCCACGCCCAGCTGAGCACCTACGGCATCGGCAAGGACCTGGATGCCCGGGCCTGGCGCGGCGTGTTCCGCCAGCTGGTGGCGGCCGGCCTGCTGGAAGTGGACAGCGAGGCCTACGGTGGCCTGCGGCTCACCGACGGCAGCCGCGAGGTGCTCAAGGGCCAGCGCAAGGTCATGATGCGCCGCGAAAGCCCCAAGACCCGCGAGCGCGACCGCAGCGGCCAGCGCACCGGGCTGTCGGTGCTGCCCGAGGACCTCACCCTGTTCAACGCCCTGCGCAGCCTGCGCGCCGAACTGGCGCGCGAACAGAACGTCCCGGCGTTCGTCATCTTCCACGACAGCACCCTGCGCAACATCGCCGAACAACGCCCGACCAGCATCGACGCGCTGGGCCGGGTCGGTGGCATCGGCGGCAGCAAGCTGGCCCGCTATGGCGAGCGGCTGGTGGACATCGTGCGCGAGGAAGGCTGATGGCCGCCCGCGCCCTGACGGAGCCGGCTCCAGTGTTGAACGCGGCGTTCAGCGGCAGGTGCACGCGCCGCGGTTTGGCGCTAGGGTGAGGCCCATGTCCGTCGGTGGCCTGCTCCTGCGCGTGGTGTTGATGCTCAGCCTGTTGCTCAACGGGTTGAACGCGGCCCTGGCCGGACCGATGGCATTGGCGATGGCGACCGCGACGACGGCTGCGCCAGCCGACGCCGCCCCGCCCTGCCATGACACGCCGCCCACGACGACCCTGGCCCCTGCACATCCGGCCGATGCTGACGCGGGCGCCCAGGCCCCGCACGACGATACGCACTGCAGGTTAAAGGACTGCCTGCGCAGCTGCGCGCAGCAACCCGGCCTGACCGCGACCATCGCCTGGTTGCCGAGCCCCCCGCCGCTGGCGATGGCACCGCCCCACCCGCCGCGCCCGGCCCTGCCGTCGCCGCCGCTGGACCGCATCACCCGCCCTCCGATCGGCTGATCCCGCGCGCGCCGTCGGCGCGCCTGCGATGCGATGCCGTGTGCCTGCGCGCCCACGGAACCCGGGCACCTGCGTGCCCACCCGATTGTTTCCGGAGTTGCCATGTTCCCCCCAACCCCTCCTGGCGCGGGCGCCCCGCCCATGCCGTCGCGCCGCCTGTTCGTGCAGGGCGCCGCTGCCGGCGGCGTGGTCGCCGGCCTGGTGGCCAGCGGCCTGCCCGCGCGCGCCTTCGCCGCCGCCGGGCCCACCCTGGCCGCGGCCCCGCAGGTGCTCAGCGGTCCCGACGTCCAGTTGAGCATCGGCCAGTCGCTGGCCAACTTCACCGGGCGCACGCGGCCGGCGATCACCGTCAACGGCAGCCTGCCGGCCCCGATCCTGCGCTGGCGCGAAGGCGATACCGTCAGCGTGCGCGTGGCCAATGCGCTGCAGGCCCACCCCACCTCCATCCACTGGCACGGCATCCTGCTGCCGGCCAACATGGACGGCGTGCCCGGCCTGAGCTTCAACGGCATCGCCCCGGGCCAGGCCTATCAGTACCGCTTCACCCTCAAGCAGTCCGGCACGTACTGGTACCACAGCCACTCCATGTTCCAGGAACAGGCCGGCCTGTACGGCGCGCTCATCATCGACCCGCTGCAGCCGGCGCCGTACCACGTCGATCGCGAGCACGTGGTCATGCTCTCGGACTGGACCGACCTGGACCCGGGCGCGCTGTTCCGGCGCATGAAGAAGCTGGCCGAGTTCGACAACTACTACAAGCGCACCCTGCCCGACTTCCTGCGCGATGTGCGCAAGGACGGCTGGGCCGCCGCCACCGCCGATCGTGGCATGTGGGGGCGGATGCGCATGACCCCCACCGACATCTCCGACGTCAACGCCAACACCTACACCTACCTGCTCAATGGCACCGCGCCGGCCGGCAACTGGACCGGCCTGTTCCGCAGTGGCGAGAAGGTGCTGCTGCGCTTCATCAACGGCGGCTCGATGACCTACTTCGACGTGCGCATCCCCGGGCTGAAGATGACCGTGGTGGCGGCCGACGGCCAGTACATCCACCCGGTCAGCATCGACGAGTTCCGCATCGCGCCGGCCGAGACCTTCGATGTGATCGTCGAACCCAGCGGCCAGGATGCCTTCACCATCTTCTGCCAGGACATGGGCCGCACCGGCTACGCCGCCGGCACGCTGGCCGTGCGCCACGGCCTGCAGGCGCCGATTCCCGCGCGTGACCGGCGCCCGTTGCTGACCATGGGCGACATGGGGCATGACATGGGCGCGATGGGCCACGACATGGCCGGCACCGGTCACGCGATGAAGGGCATGGAAGGCGGCTGCGGCGCCAGCATGGGCCACGCCGCGCACGGCGCCGCCCCCAAGGCACCGCACCATCCCGCCAGCGAGCGCGGCAATCCGCTGGTGGACATGCAGAGCATGGCCAGCGATCCCAAGCTGGACGACCCCGGCATCGGCCTGCGCGACAACGGCCGCCAGGTGCTCACCTACGGGGCGATGCACAGCCTGTTCGACGATCCGGACGGACGCGAGCCCGGGCGCGAGGTGGAACTGCACCTCACCGGCCACATGGAAAAGTTCAGCTGGTCCTTCGACGGCATCCCGTTCGCCAGCGCCGAGCCGCTGCGCCTGAACTACGGCGAGCGCATGCGCATCGTGCTGGTCAACGACACCATGATGCAGCACCCCATCCACCTGCACGGCGTGTGGAGCGACCTGGAAAACGCCGACGGCGCGTTCCAGCTGCGCAAGCACACCATCGACATGCCGCCAGGCACCCGCCGCAGCTACCGGGTGCGCGCCGATGCGCTGGGCCGCTGGGCCTATCACTGCCACCTGCTGTACCACATGGAAGCGGGGATGATGCGCGAAGTGAGGATCGACGAATGAGCCGCCTTCCGCGTTACCCGCGCCCCGCACTGACCGCCGCGCTGCTGCTGGCCCTGGCCACGCCCGCCTGGGCGCAGTCGCACGCCGGGCATGCGATGCCCGCACCGGCCAGCGCCGATGCCGCGGGCGACGGCCCGGCGATGGACCATTCGACGATGGACCATTCGGCGATGGATCATTCGCAGATGGAGCACTCGCAGATGGACCATTCAACGATGGACCACTCGAGGATGCATCCCCCCTCCACCGAGCCACGCGAACCGATCCCGGTGGTCACCGCTGCCGATCGCATCGCCGCGTTCCCGCCCATCGACCATGGCGCGATGGCACACGCCCCGGATGTCCACAGCATGCTGCTGCTCAACCGCCTCGAGCACTGGGATGGCCAGCACGGCAACGGCCAGGCCTGGGAAGCGAGCGGCTGGGTGGGCGGCAACGTCCATCGCCTGTGGCTGCGCAGCGAGGGCGAACGCAGCGGCGGGCGCACCGCCTCGGCCGACGTGGAGGTGCTGTATGGCCGCAGCGTCTCGCCGTGGTGGGACGTGCTGGTGGGCGCCAGGCAGGACCTCGGCCGCGGCGACTCGCGCACCTGGGCCGCGATCGGCATCCAGGGCCTGGCGCCCTACAAGTTTGAAACCTCGGCCACGGCGTACGTGGGCGAAGGCGGCCAGGTGACCGCCAGCGTCGAGGTGGAGTACGAACTGCTGCTGACCAACCGCCTGATCCTGCAACCGCTGGTGGAAGCCACGCTGTCGGCCAACGATGCGCCCCGCTACGGCAGCGGCCGTGGCTTGAACAAGGTCGAAGCCGGCCTGCGCCTGCGCTATGAGTTCAACCGGCGTTTTGCACCATACATCGGCATCAGCCACGAGCGGCTGTTCGGCGATACCGCCGACTACCACCAGGCCGCCGGCGAACACGCGCGCGATACCCGCTGGGTCGCCGGCGTGCGCGTCTGGTTCTAGCGCACCTGCTCCCGGGCGCCACGCGCGCCCGGGACACTGCCAGACGCTCGCCCTGCCCCGCCATTTTCAATGGATCAAGGCGCGATCGCGTACGCTTTGCGTCCTGCCATTGCCACTGCCCGCATGACCCTGCCGATCCGCCGTGCCACCGCCGCCGATGCGACTGCCCTGTCGGCGATCGCCATCGCCACCTATACCGAAACCTTCGGCGACTCCTACCCGCCGCAGGACCTGCAGGCGTTTCTCGACGACCACTACAGCGTGGCGCCGCAACGGCGCGAGCTGGACGATCCACGCAGCGCGATCTGGCTGCTGGAAGACGCCGGCCACGTGGTCGGCTACCTGGCGGCGGGCCCCAACGGCCTGCCGCACGCCGACGCGCGCGAGGGCGATATCGAACTCAAGCGGCTTTACGTGCTGGCCCCTTACCAGGGTGGCGGGCACGGCGCGCGGCTGATGGACGCGTTCCTGGCCTGGCTGGACCAGCCGCGCCGCCGCACGCTGTGGGTGGGCGTGTGGTCGGAGAATGTCGGCGCGCAGCGCTTCTACGCGCGTTACGGCTGCCAGCAGGCCGGCCACTACGACTTCGTGGTCGGTGACAGCCGCGACCTGGAATTCATCCTGCGCCGGCCCTGACCGACAGGGCCGGCGCGCGGGGTCAGAAGTCGAACAGGTCCGACAGGAAGCTCTCTTTCTTCTTCTTGCGGTAGCCGTGCTGGTCACCATAGCCGGGCTGGCCGAGGTGGCGCGTGTCGCGGTGCTGCACGGCGACCGGCGGCGGCGGCGGTGCGGCAGCCGCACGCACCGGCGCCGGCGCGGGTGCAGCAGCGCCTGCCGAACGCTCGATGATCTTGTCCAGCTCGCCACGGTCCAGCCACACGCCACGGCACTGCGGGCAGTAATCGATCTCGATGCCCTGGCGCTCGGACATCACCAGCGCCTGGGTCTTGCATACGGGGCATTGCATCGTCGTGCTTCCTCATCCTGTTCCAATCCTCGACTGTACCTGCGCGACGATGACTGGAATGCAACGCCCCCCGGCATGACGATCGGCACGGGGACTTCCGGCGCGCGCATCCGGCCGATGTCTGCGCGCAGACTGCAGCCAGCCCGCAAGGATGGCTGCCATGTCCCTGTCCCCAACGCGCCGTGCAGGCGCATCGCTGATCGCCCTGCTGGGCGTGGCCCTCGGCCTGAACATCCGCGACATCAGCGCCGCCATGGGCCTGCCCCTGCCGGGCCTGCCCATCCCCTTCGGTGGCAGCCTGCTCGACAACCTGCTGGCGGTCCTTGTTGCCGTGCTGCTGGCGTGGTGGCTCAAACCCCGCGCACTGCCGCTGGCCGACAGCCTCGGCCTGCGCTGGCACGGGGCGCGTGGCCCGCTGCTGGTGCTGCTGGCCACGTTGCCGTGCTGGATCGGCCTGGCCGCGCTCGGCCACCTCGACCCGGCGCCCAATCCGCTGGCGCTGCTGATGCGCGCCTTCACCTTCCCGCTGGCCGAGGAAATCCTCTACCGGGGGCTGGGCTTCGTCTTCCTGGTCCGCGTGTTGTGCTGGCCGGCGTGGCTGGCTGCCCTGCCGCAGGCGCTGATGTTCGGCGCGGTGCATTGGCTGGGCGCCGGCGGCATGGAGGGCGGCGCCACCGCCGTGCAGATACTGGCGCTGATCACCGTGGGCGGGCTGGCGTTCGCCTGGCTGAACCACCTGGACCGGCTCACCCTGTGGAGCGGGCTGGCGCTGCACGTCTCGCTCAACCTGGCCTGGAGCCTGTTCATCCTGGAAGACGCCATGGCCTTGGACTGGAAGGTCACCACGCTGCGCCTGGCGGCGGCCGCCATGGCCGTGCTCACCCTGGCCTGTTGGCGGAAACCCCCTTCGCCGCGCGTGGCGTAGACGGTGATGGCGTGCACGACCTCCTCACCGCGGCCGCCCGCATAATGGCGCGCATTTTCCGCCCCCAGCCCCAAGGAACACCGCGTCATGTTGTTGTCCAAGCGCCACGTTGCACCGCGCGTGCTGTTGATCGAAGACACCGAAGACACCCGTGAACTCAGCCGCATGGCGCTGGAAAGCCAGGCCTGCGACGTGGCCGCGGTCAGCTCGGCCGAAGCTGCGCTGGGGTTGCTGCTGGCCGGCGAGCGCTTCGACCTGGTCTTCACCGATGTGTGCCTGGGCGGCCTGAGCGGCATCGAGGCGGCCGAGCGGATCAAGGCCTTCCAGCCCAGCCTGCCGGTGCTGGTCACCTCCGGGCTGGACCCGGCCGAGGTCGTCTCGCAGCTGCGGCCGGGCGTGCACTTCCTGCCCAAGCCCTACTCGATGAGCGAACTGCTGGATGCCATCCGCCAGTGCTTTGGCGAGATGGAAGCCGGCCAGGCGGCCTGAGCCGGGCCCGCTCAGTCGCGCGGCTTGTAACTCTTGTTGCCGGCCGGGGTCAGGCAGTAGCGTCCGCCGCGCGGGCCGGTGCACAGCCGGCCGCTGCTGCAGGGGCATTCGCCGGCTGCCGGTGCCGGTGTCGCCGGTGCCAGCCTCGTCGCGCTGCCCGCCCCGCATACCTTGCGTGATGCGCTGATCGAGCCATCGTTGCAGACGAACTGACCGGACGCGCAGTGCGACACCCCGCCCTTGCGCCCCGAACAGGGCGTATTGCCCGCCATCGCCGCCCCACTGGCCATCGCCGCGCCCAGCAGCAGCCAGGCCATTGCCCATCGTCGTCCGTGAACTCGCACGCAGGCCCCCTGTGGCCGCCGCACCTGTCTGGCGCGGGCAAAGCCTACGCTTTCATCCGGTTTTCATCCATGGATGGCATCGTTCGCCTGTGCCCCTCCTGACGGACCCGCACCATGCAGACCCGCCTGCTGCTGATCGCCCCGCTGCTGCTCGCCGCCTCGCTCGCCGATGCCCGTGCCGATGAACAGGTCACCTGCGAAAGTCGCGACAATCGCTACCAGTCCTGCGCCTTGCCTTATGCCGGTTACGTCAGCCTGGAGCGCAAGCTCTCCGGCGCCGACTGCCGCCAGGGCCGCACCTGGGACTACGACCGCCGCCAGGTGTGGGTGGACGACGGCTGCCGCGCCTCCTTCCGCGTGCACGGCGGCGATTCGCGCGATGACCGCGGCGACCACGACCACCACGATGCCAAGGTCGCCGCCGGCGTACTGATCGGTGCCGCCCTGCTGGGCGCGCTGGTGCACAACGCCAACACCGGCGATGACCGCTACGACGATGACAACTACCAGGGCCCGCGCCACAGCTCCTACGTGCCCGGCTGGATGGTCGGCGAGTTCGAGGGCTACAACCCGATCTACGGAGCGGACATCCACATGCGCATCGACAGCGACGGCCGGATGAGCGCGCAGGCGCGCGGGCAGGACCTGAGCGGCTGGATCAACGGCGGCCAGCTCAATGTCGGCGGCAACGTGTTCGACATCAACCAGAGCCGCGACGGCTTTGTCACCACCGAAGTGGGCGACCGCCAGAACGAGGTGCGCTACCGCCGCGTGCGCTGAGCATCGGCGATGGGGCCAGCCGCGCCTGCGCTGGCCAACGCGCTCACCCGGCGGCCTTGCAGTGCAGCGCGGTGCCATAGAAATCCAGCGTCGCCTCGCCCTGGTGTTCCCAGAACGCCACGCCCTCGCGGGTGTAGCGGCTGCCGCTGGCCGAGGCGGCGGGGAACACGATGGCCTGGTCCTTGCCCCAGCTCACCACCGCCGCCTGCGGCTCCAGCCCGTTGTAGAAGGCCACGCTGAGCGGCTTGCTGGCGTCATCACACTGGTACCGCACCGGCACGGGCGCGGCCACCGCGCCGCTGCCGATGTTCAACTCCACGATGCGGGTCTGGTAGGACTCGACCAGGCAGCGATGCCGGTCCACCGCCTGCCAGCACGCGTCGCGCCCTTTCACCCAGCCGCGCTGCTCGGCGGCGATGTCCAGCTCATCCGGGCTGGTCTGCACACGCTTGTAGAGGGCCGCCAGCTGCCGGTCCAGCGCAGCCAGGCGGGCATCGCCGCAGACCAGCACCTCGGCATCGCCGCGCGCCTGGTGGCAGTCGAACGACGGCGGCTGCAGGGCCGGTTCGGCCGGGGCCGCGACGGGCGCTGCCGTCGGTGGTGGCGGTGACGGAGCGGTCGCGCCGGGCGCCGACGCGGGGGCCGAGGCGCCATCGTCGGACGGCGCCGGCCTGGAACATGCCGCGAGCGCGAGCGCCCCCACACCCAGCAGGACGAAACGGTTCATGGCACCTCCAACAGCGATCGGCGAAAGACGCCCCAGTGTGCGCCCAACACCGCCAGCGCGGTGTGCAGGAACTGCCGGCTCAGGGCGCCGCCACGGGTTTGAACAGGGTCCGCAACGCCCACAGCGCGGCCGGGTGATACAGCGTCAGGTGGGTTTCCTCGGGCATCGCGCGCTGCTTTACGTCGATCCCCGGCAGCGCCGCGCCCACCGCCTGCGCGAAGCGGGCGGCATCGGCCGCCAGCTTGGGGTCGTTGCCCGAGGCGATGGCCACCTGCTTGCCGCGCACATCGGCCGCCTTGAGCTGGGCCACGGCCTCGTCCAGCAACTGCCCACGGTTCCACCACAGGCTGGGGTCCAGCGCGATGTAGGTATCGAACAGGTCCGGCTCGCGCACCAGCGTATCCAACACGAACAGCCCGGCCAGCGACTCGCCCACGATCGCCGTCTCGCCGGTGGTGGCATGGCGCTGGCGCACCTGCGGCATCAGTTCCGTGCGCAGGAACGCGCGGAATGCCGGCGCCCCGCCCACGCGCGGGGCGATCGTGCGGTCCTTCGGATCCTGCGTGGGGCCGGTCATGTCGCGGCGGCGCTCGGTGTTCTCGATCCCCACCAGCAGGAACGGGCGCATGCTGCCGTTGGCCACCAGCACCTGGACCAGGCCGGCCACGTGCAGGAAGTCTTCGCCGATCCCGCCATCGGGCATGTACAGCACTGGCAGCGGCTGGTCGGCCGGCAGGTTCCAGGCAGTGGGGCGGTAGACGTTGATGCGGCGCGTCTCGCCGAGCGCACGCGATGCCAGGGTGAAGGTCTCACCGATCGCCAGCGGCGTGGCCGCGGTAACGCCGGGCGCGGTCGGTTCGGCTTGCGTGGGCTGGGCGGCCGCGGCAGGCCACATCGCCACCCACAGCGCCACCATGCACCCCCTGCGCCATCTGCGCCACGGCGTCGGTTTGTTCGCCCTTCCTGCCACCTTCATCACGCACGACCTTCCTGGTTTGAACGGCCCGCTGGCCGATCCCCCATTATCGGACAGCCGGCCTTCGCGCACGACCGGCGCTGAAGATCGCCTTCGCCAATGGGAGATACTGTGCGCGCGAGATGTCACCCAGGGAGCGCAGGGATGCAGGAAGGCAAGACGGGAGTGTCACGGCGGTGGATGGCGATGCTGATCTGGCTGATCGCAGCGCCCGGCGTCGCCTCGGACAGGGCGATCGATCACGCCGCCTGGGATGCCGACTTCCTCGCGCTGAAACAGGCGCTGGAAGCGGACTATGCGCATCTTGCCTGGGCGGCCTCCGCGCAGAGCGGCGTGGATGTGCCGGCGCTGGAGCGCGCCGCGCAGTGGCAGTTGGCGCAGGCCGTCAACGACGACCAGGCCGAGCAGGCGCTACGCCAGTTCCTGGCCGGCTTCCACGACGGTCATCTGACCCTGCAGCCCCGCCAGGTGGCAGGCGTCGGGCTTCCCGCGCCGCCGGCCAGCGTCGATCCCGGCGCATTGGATGCCGCAACCGGTTGCGCGGTGATCGGCGTGGTGGACGAGGGTCGGCAGGACTTCAGCGTGCCCCTGCAGACCCTGCCCGGCTATCGGCCGCTGTCGGTCGGTGCCGAGCCCAGCGTGCGTGCCGGGCTGATACCGCTGCCTGATGGCCGCACGATCGGGCTGCTGCGCCTGCATGAATTTGACGCGCTGCGCTATCCAGGCCTGTGTCACCGGCTGTGGCCACAGCTGCGGCATGCGGGCACGCCCGATGACATGCGCGGGATCCTGCAGAGCGCCTGGGTGGCCGAGATCGCCGCCAGCCTGCGTCGCATGCAGCAGCAAGGCGCTGCCGCCGTCCTGGTGGACGTGGGCACCAATCCCGGCGGCGATGACAGCGGCGACAGCCTGGCGCGCCTGTTCAGTGATCGACGGGTGCAGTCGGCCCCGCTGTGGGTGAGCCAGTCTGCCGCCGGCCGGGACTATCTGCTCGAGCAGCTTGAACGGCTGCAAGACACGCAGCGGCGGCGTGCCGGCAATGCGCGCATCCGTCGCACGCTGCAAGGGCCGCTGGCCCAGTTCCACGCATCGCTGCAGGCCATCGGGCACGACCCCTGCGATCTGTCCTGGGCGTGGCAGTCCCAGCGCGACTGGCAGGCTGACCGATGCCGTCGCCTGGTGCCCGCCGGCAGTTCCGGGGGCCCGCTGGCGACGGCGGAGGTGGATGCGCTGAATGACTTTCTGGTCGCCCACCGACTCGACTGGGCGCAGGACATCCGCGCGCACTGGGGCGCCTGGCACGGGCCGGTGTATGTGCTGGTCGATGGGAAGACGTTTTCCTCGGCGGAGATGTTCGCCGCGCGGATGCAGGACAACCGGCTGGCCCGCGTCGTCGGCAGCCATAGTGGCGGTGATGGCTGCGGTTTCATGACCTCGCCTGCGCCGCGCGTGCTGCCGCATTCGGGCCTGCGGGTACGTATTCCCAACTGCGTGCGATTGCGCGCGGACGGCAGCGATGAAGTCGCCGGGATCGCCCCGGACCTGCCGCTGGAGATGCAGGCCGGCGAGAATGCACGGGCGCGCGCGCAACGCCTGCTGGGTACGCTCGGCCAGGATATCGACCGGCCTTGAGGCAGCTCACGCCACCGGGCAAACCTCGCGCACCGCCTGCGGCAATACCTCGATCGAGCGCGCTTCCAGCTGCGCCAGGATCGCCTCGGGCCCGCGCTGGCTGCGCCAGCCCAGGCCCATGACCGCCGCACTGGCGTCATGGATGCGATCCACCAGCGGCAGGGTCCAGCCGCGTTTGTCGTACTCGGCCAGCCACTGCGGGCACCGCCGCGCCAGCACCGCGCGCGGCTCGCTGACCAGCCGCTCGCAGTCCTCCGGCCCGAACGGCGTGGCCCCGCTGGCGATGTAACGCTGGAACATCGGCCCGGCGTTGTGCAGCGCCGCGGCATGCGCATCGGCCACGTCGCGCACGTCGATCCCGCGATGCAGGCGATACAGCAGCAGGCGCTCGGCGGTTTCGGGGAAGCAGCGCGACATGCGGATCACCCGCACATGGAAACCCGGGCTGGCCGCATCTTCCAGCCAATGTTCGGCCGCCAGCTTGGAACGGTGATAGACCGTTCGCGGCAGCGGCGTGGTGCGCTCGTCGATCCAGGTACAGCGCCCCGGCACGATCGCGTGGCCATACAGCGCGGTGGTGCTGGTGAACACGAACCGCGACACGCCCGCATCGCGCGCGAGCATCGCCAGGGTGCGCGTGCCTTCCACGTTGACGCGATGGAAGTCGCTGTCCGGCACCAGCCCCACGTGCGGGGCGTGCAGCGCCGCCGAATGGATCACCGCGTCCACCCCGACCAGCGCCGAACGCAGCGCGCGCACGTCGCTGATGTCGACCACGTGCCGGGTGGTATTGAAGGGATTGCGGTCCACCCCGACCACCTCGTGCCGCGCAGCGAGCGCGCCGTAGATCGCGCGCCCCACCCGGCCTGAACTTCCTGTCAGGAGAATCTTCACTGTATGGCACTTGGTCAGCGCCCGGGAGTTACCGGGATGGCTCGATTGTAGCCATAGTCGCTGGGGATGGAACACGCCCCTTTTGCCTGCCCCCCGCGCCTGGCCACCGCCGCCGCCGGATTGCCGCTGGCCTCCTGGCCGGCCTACCCTGTACCCGGTGCCGGCCGGCACCCAAGCGCCCGGTGACCGATCCCGCGCTGCCCCACCCGACGCTCCAGGAACACGCATGACCCTCGAAAACTACCTTCGCCATCACTTCGTCGACAAGCCCACGCTGGCCGCACAGACCGGCATTCCGGTCGACGCGCTGGAGGCCCTGGTGGCCGAGGGCGCACTGCCCGCACCCACTTACGTGTGCGGCGAAGGCGTCATCACCTCGGCGGCATTCGGGCCCATCGCGATTCCCGAGAGGCTGGCGGGGGAATACTTCCGCCCGGAGTACGCACGCTGGATCCAGATCGCGCGACAGGCCCCGCCCGGCCACGCGCGCGAGGTCGTCATCGGCACGCTGACCGACGAGCTGCGTGATGCGCTGCGTACCTGGTTCGACACGGCAGAGGACGTTGAGCGCCGCGTGGTCGCCTATCTGCCGCACTTCGATAGCGGCACGTTCGGCCTCTGCGTGGCCGATCCCGCCACGGGCGCGGGCATCGTGCGCAAGGAGGTGTTGCAGGAGCGGCTGGTCGCGCTGACCGACAACGGCAACGATGCCACGCCGCCGGGCATCGCGCGCGATGCACTGCTGCAGCTCATCGATGACTACGCCGCCGCCGCGATGCCGTTCTCACCGGCAGAGTACGAGCGCAGCAGCCGCAAGCGCCTGGTGGAGGCACTGCGCCCGCGCGTGGCCAGCGAGGGCTGAGCCGCCCCGCGTTGCCCGGCGCGATCACCTCCCCTGCCCTCCCGACGCGTTTTTCCCAGGAACCTCCCGACCCTGCACGGATGCTTGCCGATGCGCGGTTGCGCGCGCGGCTGGCGCAGGAACGGGCGCGCAGGTGAACAGTGCGCCCGTGCGCCGCGATGTCGCGCACGGCAGGGCCGACGGTTGCCCGGCTGCACCGTCAATGTGCATGGAAAGCGGGGTGACCTGCGCGACCCGCACGCGGCCGCCCGGTTACGCCGTCAGCGTGGCCAACTCGCGCCTGGCGATTTCCAGCCAGGCTTTCTGTTCGCGCTGGTAGTACGCCGGGGCCGCCTGCGCACGGGCGATGCTGTCGCGGAACTGCTCGGCGGCACGGTCGGTGTGCCCGGCCTGGCGCAGCAACTGGCCCAACCGCACACGCGCTTCCTCACCGGGATAGTTCGGCGCCACCGCTTCGAAACGGCGCAGCGCTTCCTCGGTCCTGCCGAGGATATCCAGCAGATTGGCGTGCAGCAGGTCGGCGTCATACGAGCGGTAGCCCGGGTTGGCCTCGGCCAGCGTGGTCAGGGTGGCCAGCGCATCGGCAGGCTGGTCCAGGCCGAGTTGCGCCCTGGCCAGCCCGAGCAGCATGTCCGGGTCGTGGGCGTAGATGCCCCGCAGCGCGCGACGGTAGGCCTGCTCGGCGCCGGCGAAATCGCCCGTGCGCAGGCATTCGATCGCCAGCCGCCGCCGGTTTTCGGGCGTATCGGCGACCTCGGCCTGCAGGCTCGCCGCGCGCGCATCGCGGCCCGGATCCAGGTGCGCGCGCACCTTGCGCAGCACCCGGTCGCCGGACCGGCGCATGCGCATGTCCGGCACCACGGCCACGATCACATACACCAGCACGGCAAGGTAGGAGAACATCAGCAGGATCAGCACCCAGTACAACGGCCGACCGCTGCGCACCACGTGCACGCAGCAGCCCACCTGCAGTATCAGGGACAGCAGGAAGATGGGGCTCATGGGAAAGTGACTCCTTGTCGGATTGAAGCGCTGCGGTCAGCCGCCGAGGGGCGCATGGGGCGGCCGGGCAGTGGCGGGCAAGCGGGAATGATGCGCGGGTTCGGGGGCGATGACCATATGGGTGGGGGGGATCCGGCGTAACCCGGCCGATCCTGCGCATGGTGTGGCCCATGGGCTCCTAGCCCTTTCCGGGAAGCAACCGCTTTACTTGTTCGACTTGCCTGTCCAGCCGCGCTGCATCGTCGGCATTGATGAGGCGCTCCCGCACCCATGTTTCGAAATCAGGACTTGAGCACGCCGTCGTGTTCAAACAAAGCGACACCATGATCTCCGATCCTTGGTCACAGGGCAGGCCCATATCACAGGCTGCGATGCCCCAGGCGTAGAACGCCATCTCGCTGCCTGCCACATCCGCATAGCGACGCACGTCACCGACGTCGGCGGAAGCCAGGTTCTGCCCCATCTCGAAGAGGGCAAGTGGATCGCCGCTGGCGATCACCCGGTCCATGAAATGTTCAAGCTGCCGGCCCCTGTATGACATTTCAGGGCCGCGATTGACCCGGGCCTCGGCCACCAGGTCACCCGCTTTGGCCGCCTGCTCAAGCCAGAGGCTTCGCGCCTCAAGTGGCACGACGTCGCCGCCATCCACGACGGCGCACTCGTCCAACTGGTCCTTCGCCGCCTGGCGATAGCGCGCGGCGTTCGCCGGATCCTTGTCCAAGGCGGCAATTGCCTCCACACCGCCAAGATACTTATGCGGGTTGTAGTTCACCGGCAAGCAGCGACCGTACTGCTCGGAAAGCTCACGCTGGGCGACGGGGTCGCCACGCTCCGCGCGTTCCTTGAGCGTGAGAAAGTCCTGGAGCGCGCGATTGGCGTCGATCCTGGCGATGCGTTCGACCGGGCCGTTGCGAAGGGCACCTCGCTCCGTCGGCAGAACGTCGGACACCTCGGCAGGCTGGCGAGACGGCTCCGGCGTCACTCGCGCGTCGCGATCCGGCATCCTGCCGCCCAGCAGGCAGAAACCCGCGATAGCCACGGCCGCGGCGACCCCCGCAACCACGATGACTTTCTTTGATTTCACCCTGCTGGTCCGCATTCTCTAACGATCTCCAAACGCGTCATGCCGTTGATGGCCTGGCCATGAGCGTGCGTTGCCCAGTCGAATGACGCGCGGGGGACGCACGGATGCTCTCGTACCCCGCTCCGTCGCCCCTTTCGACAGTGCTCCCCGTCTTCCTGATACAGCTCAGACCCACTACGGCCCGTGCCGCCCGTTATGGCGCCATTTGAGCACACAGACCCTCATCCTGGGCCGGGTTGACTCGGCAAGCACGCGCCAGCGCGGCAGCGCTTGAGTATCTCGCCCAAGCGTTCGAAATGAAGCGACGGATGTAGTGGGCAGCAGATTCGGTGGAGGGGTGATATTCACCGTGGATGGCGCTGACAGACTGCACGTAGAGGCACGCGCTTGAGCGCGGAACCGCCTGGTTTTCCCGGAAATTTTCCCGATGACATGAAAAAGGCGCCCAACGGGCGCCTGAGTCATCGATGCAAGTGGTGGGCCGTGATGGATTCGAACCATCGACCAAAAGATTAAAAGTCTTCTGCTCTACCGACTGAGCTAACGGCCCCTTGCATGCCCGGGCATCGCTGCCGGGGGTGCGTATTCTACCCCATCTTGCCGGCGGCGGGCACCCGGGTGGCGATCAGGCGTAGCGGGTGGGGTCGGCCACGCCGGCGTCGCTGAAACCCTGCGCGCGCAGGCGGCAGGCGTCGCAGTGGCCGCAGGCCGCGCCGGTGGCGTCGGCGTTATAGCAGGACACGGTCAGGCCGAAGTCCACGCCCAGGCGCACGCCTTCACGCACGATGTCGGCCTTGCTCAGGAACTGCAGCGGCGCGTGCACGGTGATGCCCGCCCCTTCCACGCCGGCCTTGGTGGCCAGGTTGGCCAGCGCCTGGAAGGCGGCGATGAACTCCGGGCGGCAATCGGGGTAGCCGGAGTAGTCGACCGCGTTGACGCCGCAGAAGATGTCGTTGGCGCCCAGTACCTCGGCCCAGCCCAGCGCGACGGACAGCATGATGGTGTTGCGCGCCGGCACGTAGGTGACCGGGATGCCCTCGCCGCCCGCCTCGGGCACGTCGATGTCATCGGTGAGCGCCGAGCCGCCGATGCTGCGCAGGTCGACGTTGACCGTCTTGTGCGCGACCACGCCCAGCGCCTGGGCGACGGCGGCCGCGGCATCGAGTTCGGAGGTGTGGCGCTGGCCGTAGCGCACGCTCAGCGCATGCACGGCGTAGCCCTGTTCCTGGGCCATGGCGATGACGGCGGCCGAATCCATGCCGCCGGACAGGAGGACAACTGCATTTTTCATGAGGGGGTGTTCCGGTAGGTTGCGGGAGCCAGCACGCTGTCCCGCGCCGGGATGAAAAAGAGGGTCCGCCTGGAAAGCGCCTGCGTGGCGCGCCCGGCAGCGGCGATCAGCGCCCCGGTTCGTCGTCCCAGAGCAGCTTGTGCAGCTGCATCTGGAAGCGCACCGGCAGGCGGTCTTCGACGATCCAGTCAGCCAGCTGGCGCGCGCTCACCTGGCCCTTGCTGGGCGAGAAGAACACCGTGCAGCGCGCCGGCAGGTCGTGCTCGGCAACCATGCCGCGCGCCCATTCGTAGTCGGCGCGGCTGCACAGCACGAACTTGAGCTGGTCGCGCGCGGTCAACAGCGGCAGGTTGTCGAGCCGGTTGCGGGCCATTTCGCCC
This sequence comes from Stenotrophomonas sp., assembly GCF_036662295.1. Lineage (GTDB taxonomy): Bacteria > Pseudomonadota > Gammaproteobacteria > Xanthomonadales > Xanthomonadaceae > Stenotrophomonas. The sequence continues at coordinate 2,160 of NZ_JAVWXA010000043.1, read as the reverse complement.
GAATCGGGGGTCTTGAGGTCGACCACGCGCGAGACGCGCCGGTCCACGCCACTGACGTCCAGCGCGCCGGAGGTCTCCAGCGACACGTCCAGGCCGGCCTCGCACAGCTTCTCCAGCAGCACCAGGCAGCGCTTCTGGGCGAGCGGCTCGCCGCCGGTCACGCAGACGTGGCGCACGCCCTGGGCCAGCACCTCGGCCACGATCGCGTCGATGTCCCACCAGGTGCCACCGTGGAAGGCATAGGCGGTATCGCAGTAGGTGCAGCGCAAGGGGCAGCCGGTCAGGCGCACGAACACGGTCGGCCAGCCGGCGGTATCGGCCTCGCCCTGCAGCGAGGTGAAGATCTCGGTGATCTTCAGGCGCGGCAACGGCGACTGCACGATCTCGCTGGGGAGCGCGGCGGCGGCGGACAGGGGGACGGTCATGGCGGTGATTCTTGGGCGGCGGCGGAAACGACGATAGCCGAGCATGGCTCGGCACTGCGGAAGCCCCGGCATCGGGGTGGGTTCAACCGGTGATTATACCGGCCCGGCCGCAGGGAGCGACCGGCGACCGTTCAGCGGATCTGCTGGCCCAGCCGGATCGACTGCAGGCGGTCCTGGGCGGTACGCGCGGCGTCCGAGCCCGGATACGTGGACACGACCTGCTCCAGCGTCGCCTGGGCCTGGTCGACCTTGCCTTCGCCATACTGCGACAGGCCGATCTTGAGCAGGCCACCGGACGCCTTGTCATGGGTCGGGTAGCGCGAGATGAGGTCGCGGAACTGCGCCTCAGCCTGCGGGAAATTGCGGGTGGCGTAATAGCTCTCACCCAGCCAATACAGCGCATTGGGGGTGTAGACGCCGTTGGGGTACAGCTCCAGGAAGCTCAGGAACAGCTGGGCCGAGTCCTGGTAATTGCCGGCCTTGAGCGAGTTGAACGCCACGTTGTAGGTGGTGCGCTCATCGCCACTGGCGGCCAGGCTGCCCGCATCGCCATGCACGGAGGGCGGCCGCTCGGGAGCGGCCGCGACCGGGACCACGGGTGCAGCGGCCGGCTTGGGCGCGGCGGCGGCGGGTGCGGCGGGCAACACGGGGGCACCGCCTTCCAGGCGGTTCAAACGGCTGTCCAGGTCCAGGTACTGGTCCTTGGCAGACTGCTTGAGCTGCTCGTTGTCATGCTGCAACTGCTCCACCTGCGACTGCAGCGCCTGCATCTGCGTGCGGAGCTGGTTGAGCTGATTGAGCATGTCCATGTTGGACTGGTTGTTCTGCACCTGCTGCTCGAGCGAGCCGACGCGGTCGGCCAGGCTCTGGCGCTGCGCATTGGCCGGAGCGGCAGCCACGAGGGCTGCCGCAACGATCATCGATAGAAATCGAAGGCGCATCTATTACTGAGCCGTGTACACGATCTCGACGCGGCGGTTCTGCGACCAGCAGGACTCGCCCGACTCGGTGCAGACCGGACGCTCTTCGCCGTAGGACACGACGGTCAGCTGCGAAGCCGAGCCACCGTTGGCCTGCAGCGCCGAGGACACGCCGTTGCCACGACGCTCGCCCAGGGCCTGGTTGTACGCGCGCGAACCGCGCTCGTCGGTGTGGCCCTGCAGGGTCATGCGCGAGGACGGACGGTCACGCAGGTACTTGGCGTGGCAAGCCATGATGGCCTGGAATTCCGGCTTCACGTCTTCCTTGTCCAGGTCGAAGTACACCACGCGCTGGCGCAGGCAGGAATCGGTATCCAGGTCGCCCGGGCCGTACAGGCCGGAGGTCGACGGACCGGTCGGGGTGGAGGTCGAGGAGCCGGTGTCAACCGCGGCAGCCGGCTGTTCCTTCACCTTCTTGGAGCAACCGGCCAGGGCGGCCACGGACAACAGGGAGACAAGCAGAACGCGGGTGGTCTTGTTCATGGCGATACCTTTGAGGCTCCTAAAGCCGGATGTGGGATGAATACGGTGGAAATCTTAACACTCTGTTAGCGCTTTGTACGGTATGGCGACCAAGAAGGCTCGCGCACATCACCGTCAGCCAAGACCAGCCGCTGGCGCACGCGCGCATCGGCCGAGACGGCATACAACACTCCACGGCCACCCTCGCGGGCGGCGTACAACACCATGCTTGCGTTGGGCGCAAAGCTCGGCGATTCGTCCAGCGAACCCGGCGACAGCGTGCTCCAGCGCGG
>NZ_JAVWXA010000042.1:0-31741 GCF_036662295.1 Stenotrophomonas sp. | reverse complement strand
GGTGGGGGTGCGGGACCGTCATACGCCATGGATGGCGTATGTCGAGCTTACAGGGGTGAAGACGCATGGCTTGCGAGGCATTGCCTCGCATGCGACTGAACGCACAGCCGCCAGCGGCTGGGCCGGGCCGCGGAGCGGGACTTGCAGCGTGTCCCGCACCCCCGCCCGTACCCGCCCCAAGCGACAAGGCATGCACGCGCGTGCTTCAGCAAAGCCTTTACCACGCAGATGGGCGAAGAACCAAAAAAAAAGCCTCGCATCGCTGCGAGGCTTCTCAAAACTTGGCGCCCGAAGTTGGACTCGAACCAACGACCCCCTGATTAACAGTCAAGTGCTCTAACCGGCTGAGCTATTCGGGCGGGGTGCGCATTGTAGCCCGTTTTTCGCAGGATGTAACCCGTTTGCGCCGCTTTTCTTCACGCGCGGTGATACGGGTGGTTGGCCAGCATCGCCGCCGCACGGTACAGCTGCTCGGCGACCACCAGCCGCACCAGCATGTGCGGCAACGTCAGCGGGCCGATCGACCACGTTTCATCGGCCAACGCCGACACCTCCGGCGAATGCCCCTCCGGCCCGCCGATCAGGAACGCCAGGTCCCGGCCCTGTCCGCGCCAGTGCTCCAGCCGCTGCGCCAGCTGTTCCGAACTGAGCTGGCGGCCCGGCACGTCCAGCGCCACCACGTAGGCGTTCTTCGGCAGCGCCGAGATCACCCGGCGGCCCTCGTCCTCGGTGGCGCGGCGCGCATCGCGCCCCTTGCCGCGCAGGCCCGGCTCGATCTCCACCAACTCGAAGGGCAGCCAGTGCGACAGCCGCTTCTGGTACTCGGCAAAGCCCTGCGCCACCCACGACGGCGCGCGCTCACCGGTCGCGATCAACCTGGCTTTCATCTCGTCTCTCCCGGCTCCCGTCGCGGTGCCGTTGAAATGACGACGGCGCCATCGGCGCCGTCATCGTGACCTGCAACGCGCCGCTTCAGCGTGCGTCGTAATCGTAGGCGTCGCCTTCATCGGCGTCGTCCAGCAGGCTCGGCGGCTGGTCGCCGACGGTCCACAGGCGCTCCAGCGCGTAGAACTCACGCACGCGCGGCAGCATCACGTGCACGATCACATCGCCCAGGTCCACCAGCACCCACTCGGCTTCGCGCTCGCCTTCCACGCCCAGCGGCATCACGCCCAGCTGCTTGGCGAACTTCACCACCTCGTCGGCGATCGACTTCACGTGACGGCTGGAGGTGCCCGAGGCGATCACCATGTAATCGGCGACGCTGGACTTGCCGATGACGTCGATTTCGACGAGATCCTTGGCCTTCAGTTCTTCGGTGGCCTTGCGCACGCACTCCAGCAGCTGCAGGACGGAGGGCGCCGGGTTCGGCATTTGGACCTTGATGGTCTGGGGCTGGGCTTGGTTGCTCAAAGCGGATGAACTCGATAAATGTGGGGCCGATTATACGGGCCGGGCGGCCTGCGCGTATTCATGTGGCGTGGGCGCCGTACAGGCCGCGGTCGGCGATGTAGTCGGCCACGGCCAAGGGCAGCAGCGCCCGCCAGTCCTCGCCCGTGGCGATCCGCTGGCGCACCGCACTGGCCGATTCCCCGCGCAGCGGGGCCTGCAGGCGCAATACGCGCCCGGCCGGCGCTGCCTGCAGCGCATCGGCATCGGCGGCCCAGCGGCCAGCCAGCGCAGCCGCCAGCGGCGGCGACAGGTCCTGTTCCAGCGGGCTGCCCGGGCGGTCGGCCACGATGAAATGGGCCAGCCCGAACAGGGCCTCCCAGTCGTGCCAGCCCGGCAGGCCGAGCAGGCTGTCGGCCCCGACCAGCCAGGCAAGCGGCGGTGCCGGCCCCAGCTCGGCGCGCAGTTCACGCAGCGTGTCGGCGCTGTAGGACGGCACGCCGGGGTGGCGCGCGGCCCGGTCCAGCTCGCGGCGATCCAGTTGCAGGCCCGGCGCATCGGCGATGGCCAGGGCCAGCATGTGCGCGCGTTGTTCGGCGTCCGCGCCCGGCGCGGCCCGGTGCGGCGGGTCGGCGGCCGGCAGCAGGCTGACCGGCACCTGCAGCTGGTCGCGGGCGGCGCACGCGATGGCCAGGTGGCCCAGGTGAACCGGGTCGAAGGTACCGCCGTAGAAGATGCGCAGGCCCATGCCGCTCAGGCGCGGGCCAGCAGCCGTACCGCGCGCGCTTCGGCCACCGCCAGCAGCAGGCGCTCGATGCCCAGCCACGGATCGCCATCGGCGCGGCCCTTGGCCATGCGGTCCACCAGCCCGGCCTCGGCCACGAAGCGGTCCCAGCGCTTTGGCTCGGGATGGCGCTGCAGCGCGCGCTTGAACGGCGCTTGCCGCGACTCCCAGATGCCGCGGCTCTTCATCTCCGCGGCCAGGTTGCCACCGCGCACCTGCACCCGCGCCAGGCCGGCGGTGGCGAGCAGTTCGCGGATCACCATCGGCATCAGCGCGGCCACCGCCTCGCCCTCCCCGCGCAGCCCGGCCAGCATCCGCAGCACTGCCGCCGGCTGGCCGGAGAAGCTGGCCTCCAGCAGCCGGAACACGTCGTAGCGGGCCGCATCGGCGACCAGCGACTCCATCGTGTCCACGTCCAGGGATTGTCCGGCGGCCAGCAGGGCCAGCTTGTCGATTTCCTGCGCGGCGGCCAGCAGGTTGCCTTCCACCCGCTCGGCCAGCCGCTGCACCGCGGCCGGGTCGGCGCGCAGGCCCTTGCCGCGCAGGCGCCGCTCGATCCAGTCCGGCAGCTCGTGCGGCTTGATCGCCCAGGCCACCGACAGCACGCCGACGCGGTTGACCGCCTCGGCCCACTTGCCCTGGTGGGCCTTGCTCCATTCGTTGCAGGTGACCATCAGGATCACGTCCGGCGCCGGGTTGGCGCAGAACTGGCTGATCACCTCGGCCCCGTCCTTGCCCGGCTTGCCGCTGGGCAGGCGCACTTCCATCAGGCGGCGCGCACTGAACAGGCTGGGCGCGTTGAAGCTGCCCTGCACCTGGTTCCAGTCGAAGTCACGGCCATCGGCGTCGAACACTTCGCGCTCGTCGATGCCCTCGGCGCGGGCGCGGCTGCGCACCGCATCGGCGGCCTCCAGCACGCGCAGGGTCTCCGGGCCGGCGATCAGGTAGACCGGGGCCAGCGCCTGGCTGGCCGGTTGGCTGGCGAGTTGTTCGGGTCGCAGTTCCATCCTGGCGCGCCGGTCCGCAGCGGACCGGTCAGTGGCCCGGGACGGGGGTGGGCGCGGCCGGCGGTTGCACCGCCGGTTCCACCACCTCGACCGGCGGATCGGCCGGGACCGTGTTCTGGCTGGCCGGCCTGGCCGGCACGCGGCCTTCCAGTTCGGCACGGACCACGCTGTCGATGCGGCGCATGATCGAGGCGGACATCTCGCGACGCAGTTCGTCGGCCAGGATCTCGCGCTCGGTGGTGGTACCGGTGGCGTCGGTCGGCGGGGACACGTAGTCGCGCGAGAGTTCGATCACCTGCTGCGGGACCAGCTCGCTGCCGTCTTCGCGCAGGAACTTGAAGATCACCGCGTAGCGCAGGCTGTATTCCTGGGCACGGCCCTGGGCGTCGATGGCGATCGGCAGGTCACCCCAGCGCTCGGACATCACCTGCAGCTGGGCGGCCTTTTCCGGGCTGCCCGGCTCGGCGATCTGCGCACCGGAGGATTGCAGGCCGCGACGCAGCAGCTTGGCCAGCTCGCTGTAAGGGGCGCTGGAGACCACCTGCACCGCGGCGGTGTCGGCCGGGAGCATGAGCTTGTTGCGCATATGGAAACCACAGCCGGCAAGGGTTGCGGTCAAGACAAAGGCAAGCAGGAATCGGGTCATGGGCACAGTCTGGGGGAGCCGGGCGGGCGCGGCAACAGGCATAGAAGATGCCCGATGCCGCGTGAACGTGACTTGAGATCGGTGGCCGCGGTCAGGCGGCCACGATGTTCACGATTTTCCCGGGCACGATGATGATCTTGCGCACGGTCAGACCGTCCAGGAACTTGGCCGCGTTCGGCTCGGCCAGACCCAGTGCCTCGATCTGGTCGCGCGCCGCGTCGGCGGCCACCTCGATGGTGCCACGCAGCTTGCCGTTGACCTGCACCGCCAGCGTCACCGCATCGCGCACCAGCGCGCCGGGATCGGCCTGCGGGAAGCGCTGGTCTTCCAGCAGCGTCTCGCCGTGGCCCAGCACCTGCCACAACGCATGGCTGGCATGCGGGGTGATCGGGTTGAGCAGCAGCACGGTGGCCTGCAACGCTTCCTGGCGCACCGCACGGCCCTGGTCGCTGGCATCGTCGAATTTTGCCAGCGCGTTCATCAGTTCCATCACCGCGGCGATGGCGGTGTTGAAGCTGTGGCGGCGGCCGTAGTCGTCGCCCACCTTGCCGATGGTTTCGTGGGTCTTGCGGCGCAGGGCCTTCTGTTCGGCACTGAGCGCGGCCACGTCCAGCGCGGGCGCGGCACCGTCATCGGCATGCTTCTGCACCTGCACCCACAAGCGGCGCAGGAAGCGGGCCATGCCGTCCACGCCGGCTTCGTTCCACTCCAGCGACTGTTCCGGCGGCGCGGCGAACATGGAGAACAGGCGCACGGTGTCGGCACCGTACTTGCCCACCATCACCTGCGGGTCCACGCCGTTGTTCTTGGACTTGGACATCTTCTCGGTGCCGCCGATCACCACCGGCTGGCCGTCGGCGATCAGGGTGGCACCGGTGATGCGACCGCGCTCGTCGCGCTGCACGTCCACGTCGGCCGGGTTGATCCAGTCCTTGGAGCCGTCCGGGTTGGGCCGGTAGTAGGTCTCGGCGATCACCATGCCCTGGCACAGCAGGTTCTGCGCCGGCTCGTTGCTGTCCACCATGCGCGCATCACGCAGCAGCTTGTGGAAGAAACGGAAGTACATCAGGTGCAGGATGGCGTGCTCGATGCCGCCGATGTACTGGTCCACCGGCAGCCAGTAGTTGCCGCGCTTGTCCACCGCATCGCGGGCACCGGGCGAGGTGTAGCGCGCGTAGTACCAGCTGGACTCCATGAAGGTGTCGAAGGTGTCGGTTTCGCGCTCGGCCGCGCCGCCGCAGTCCGGGCAGGTGGTCTTGCGCCATTCCGGGTCGGCCTTGATCGGCGAACCGGTGCCGACGAAATTGACGTTCTCCGGCAGCACCACCGGCAACTGCTCTTCGGGCACCGGCAAGGCGCCGCACTTGGGGCAGTAGATCACCGGGATCGGGCAGCCCCAATAGCGCTGGCGGCTCACGCCCCAGTCGCGCAGGCGGTAGTTGACCCGGCGCTGGCCCTGGGCCTTGCGCTCGAAACGCTCGGCCAGGGCTTCAAAGGCCCCCTGGTAGTCCAGGCCGTCGAATTCCTCGGAATTGACCAGCTCGGTCTCGCGGGTCTTGTCGCCGTACCAGTCCTGCCACTGGGTGCTGTCATAGGCACCCTCGTCCTTGCGCGGGGCCTTCAGCGCGATGACCTGGCGGATCGGCAGGCTGTACTTGTTGGCGAACTCGAAGTCGCGCTGGTCGTGCCCGGGCACGGCCATGACCGCGCCGGTGCCGTAGCCCATCAGCACGAAGTTGGCCACCCACACCGGCACCTGGGCGCCGGTGACCGGATGCACGGCGCGCAGGCCGGTATCCATGCCGCGCTTTTCCTGGGTTTCCAGCTCGGCCTCGGACACGCCGCCCTGCTTCATCTCGGCCAGCAGCGCGGCCAGCGCCGGGTTGGTTTTGGCGGCTTCCTGGGCCAGCGGGTGTTCGCCGGCGATGGACACGAAGGTCACGCCCATCACCGTGTCCGGGCGGGTGGTGAACACGCGCAGCGGATCCAGCGCGCTGCCGTCGGCGTCGCGCACGTCGAACTGGATTTCCAGCCCTTCGGAGCGGCCGATCCAGTTGCGCTGCATGGTCTTGACCGAATCGGGCCAGCCCGGCAGTTCATCCAGACCGTCCAGCAGTTCCTGGGCGTAATCGGTGATGCGCAGGAACCACTGCGGGATCTCGCGCTTCTCCACCAGCGCGCCGGAGCGCCAGCCGCGGCCGTCGATGACCTGCTCGTTGGCCAGCACGGTCTGGTCGATCGGGTCCCAGTTCACCACCGCGTTGCGGCGGTAGGCCAGGCCCTTGCGCATGAGCCGGGTGAACATGCGCTGCTCGTGCACGTAGTACTCGGGCGTGCAGGTGGCGAACTCGCGCGACCAGTCGATCGCATAGCCCATGGCCTTGAACTGGCCCCGCATGTGCTCGATGTTGGCGTAGGTCCACTTGGCCGGCGCGGTCCTGTTCTTGATCGCCGCGTTCTCGGCCGGCAGGCCGAAAGCGTCCCAGCCCATCGGCTGCAGCACGTTGTAACCGGTCATCCGCTTGTAGCGGCTGATCACATCGCCAATGGTGTAGTTGCGCACGTGGCCCATGTGCAGGGCACCGGACGGGTACGGCAGCATCGAAAGGCAGTAGTACTTCGGCTTGTCCGAAGTCTCGGTGACCTCGAAGGCACGGGTGGCGTCCCAGAACTTCTGGGCGGCGGATTCAACCTGCTGCGGATCGTAAACGTTGGGTTCGACGCTGGTCATGGAAACGCTAGTGCGGCGGCAAAGCGGGACAGGGTACCGCAGTGCGGCATGGGGCTCCAATCCTGCCCCGCAAAGCCTTGCCCGGGCGCGGTCGGCGGCCCGGGAAAGCGGTCATCTGCGCCGTCCCGGGCCAGGGCAGGCGCCGGCCGCGCCGGACCGCGCCCACGGTCCAGCCTCGCCGCGGGCGGGGCTTTTTCCCCGGGCCAGGCAGGGCGAGTGCCGATGGTCGCGGCCGGCGCCGGCGCGGAGTCTGGTCCGGCAGGGCGCACGCCCCCGCCCTGCCGGCCACGCGGCCGTCCCGGGGCGCTGCAATGGAGAACGCGTCATGAAGACACTGCATCAGTCCGCCCTCGCCCTGGCCCTGATCGGGGGCCTGGTGGCCACCGCGCAGGCGGCGCCCTACAGCTGTGCCTACACCGTCACCACCGGCGAGCAGGCCGGTGCCTCGGGCCTGCATCCGGTCGATGCCAACGACCAGGGCGACGCCCTGACCCAGGCCTCGGCCTGGATCTACCAGACCTACGGGCCGGTCGGGTTCCAGCTGCGTTGCCACGCCCAGTAAGGGCGCCGGCGGGGGGCGCGCGCCGCCCCCGGCCGGTCAGCGCGGGCGGGCCATCGGCAGCGCGGCGGCCAACCACAGCATCCAGCAGGCAAAGGCCAACCGCTGCGCCAGCGGCGCCGGCAGCACGCCCTGCAGGGCGAAGGCCAGCACCGCCGTGGCCAGGCCGCAGCCCAGTGCCAGCCGGCCCAACGCGCGCCCGCCGGGTTGCCGCAGCCGCCCGATGCCGACCAGCACGCTGCCGGCCACGAAGGCCAGCGCCCAGATCATCCACGCACTGGCATGCCACTGGCTGGAGCGCCCGTCCAGGTCTTCCAGGTCCAGCGGCAACAGGCCCAGCGCGGCGAACGCCAGCCCGGCCAGCAGCAGCAGCTGGCCACCCACCCGCACCGGCCAGCCACTGTCGGCCGGCAGCGCCTGCAACAGGCGCACCGCCACCGCGCTGGCCAGCAGGCCCGGCAGCAGCCAGCCCAGCAGGTTGAACGCCAACGCATGCGGCACCCCGCCCGCACCCAGCAGGGCCACCGGGTGCAGGCCCTGGTCGTAACCGGGCAGGCCGGCGCCGAAACCGATCACGGCCAGCCCGAACAGCACCGCACTGGCAGGCCCGAGCCCGCGATCCAGCCACACCATGGACATCCACGTTCCTGCACGCCAACAAGGGCGTGCATTGTCGCGTCCGTGACCGTCGCCGCCAAGCACGCAGGGTTGAGACGCGCGTCGATCGCCACCATAGAATCGATCATCAGACGCAACGCGATAGCCACGATGACCGAGACCACCTACGTATTCGATGCCACCACCGCCACCTTCGAGGCCGAGGTCCTGCAGAAATCGCTGCAGACGCCGGTGCTGGTGGATTTCTGGGCCCCGTGGTGCGAGCCGTGCAAGACCCTCGGCCCGATGCTGGAAAAACTGGCCGCCGAGTACAACGGCGCCTTCGAACTGGCCAAGGTGGACGTGGACCAGGAGCAGCAGATTGCCGCGGCCTTCCAGATCCGCTCGGTGCCGACCGTGTTCCTGGTCAAGGGCGGGCAGCTGGTGGATGGCTTCCCGGGCGCGATCCCGGAGGGGCAGCTGCGCGAGTTCCTGGCCCAGCACGGCATCAGCCCCGCCGAGCCGGTGGCCGAGGCCAGCGCCGACCCCGAACCGCTGGACCCGCAGGCGCAGGTGGACGTGCTGCGTGCGGCGATCGTGGCCGAACCGGACAAGGAGGAGCTGAAGCTCGACCTGGCCCTGGCCCTGCTGCAGACCGGCGCCGGCGCCGAAGCCAGCGCCCTGATCGATGCCCTGCCGGCCAACCTGGCCACCGATGACCGGGCGGTGCGCGCCCGTGCGCGGCTGGATTTCGCCAATGCGCTGCAGGACGCACCATCGCCGGAAAGCCTGGACGCGCGCCTGCTGGCCGATGCCGATGACCTGCAGGCCCGCCACCTGCGTGGCGTGCAGCTGCTGCTGGGTGGGCAGGACGAGGCCGCGCTGGAGCAGTTCCTGGAGATGCTGCGGCGCGATCGCACCTTCAATGAGGGGCTGCCGCGCAAGCTGCTGATCGATGCCTTCAAGGTGATCGCCGACGAGGACCTGGTTGGCCGCTACCGCCGCCGCATGGCCTCGCTGCTGTTCTGATCGTCGCACGGGCATCCCCGGCACCGTCAGACGCGCCCTAAAGGATCACGCCGGTTTCAGGCGTGATCCCGATCACGTTCAGAAACCTTGCACTGCCGGCGCGCCATAATGCCGGCGCGGCGCAATGGAGGCCGCGATCCATTCGGGGGGATGAGGTCTGGGCCATTGGGGTCGCAGGGCTGCGCCCCACCCTGCAGGGCACAGATGACCGTGAGTTCGACCCGCTTGCCGTACCGCCCCTCCCTGGCCCGTCGCCTGCTGGTGCTGGCCGCGCTGCTGATCTGCGCCTTCCCGTCGCTGGCCCAGGACTGGACCTATCGGGTCCGCCCGGGCGACACCCTGTGGGACCTCGGCGGCCGCTACCTCAAGCCCACGGTGCCCTGGCAGCAGTTGCAGGCGCACAACCGCGTGGCCGATCCCTACCGGCTGCCGCCGGGCAGCACGCTGCAGTTCCCGGTGGCGTGGCTGGCCGTGCAGCCGGCCCCGGCGCGCGTGGTCGCCACCCGCGGCAAGGTCCAGTACGGGCAGCCCGGCCAGGCCGCGCTGCACGACGTGGTGGAGGGCCAGCACCTGACCATCGGGCAGCACCTGGTGACCGGCGCCGATGCCAGCGTGACCCTGGCCTTCGCCGATGACTCCCGCCTGCAGCTGCGCGAGAACTCGCGACTGCGCCTGGACCGGATGAGCCGCTACGGCCGCACCGGCATGGTCGATACCCGCCTGCGCCTGGAACAAGGCCGCACCAGCAACCGGGTCACGCCCGCCAAGGGCCCGGCCTCGCGTTACATCATCGATGCGCCCACGGCCACCAGCAGCGTGCGCGGCACGGTGTTCCGGGTCAGCGCCGGCGACCCGGGCCACGTGGCGTCCACCGAAGTGCTGCAGGGCCGCGTGCAGGTGGGCAACCGCCGCGGCGACCGCGTGGTCCGCCCCGGCCAGGCCGCGCGCAGCCCGTCGGCCGATGCGCGCCCGGCCGCCGCCGAGGCGTTGCTGCCCGCGCCACGGCTGGACCCGGCCTCGCCGCCGCTGGACGTGTTGCCGGCGCGGCTGGCATGGGCGCCCCTGCCCGAGGCCGCGCGCTATCGCGTGGAAGTGGTGCGCGCCGACCAGCCGGAGGTACTGCTGTTCGCGCAGGAAACCACGACCACCGCGCTGACCCTGCCCGACCTGCCGGCCGGCACCCTGCGCGTGCTGCTGCGCGCGATCAGCGCCGAAGGCGTGGAAGGCCTGGACGCCGAGCGGGACGTGCTGGTCCGCGACCAGCCGGTGGCGCCGCTGACGGTGCGCCCGGTCAACCAGGAGACGGTCAACAGCGCGCGTCCGCGCTTCCAGTGGAGCCAGGTCGAGCAGGCCCGTTCGACGGTGTTGCAGGTGGCCCGCGATGCCCAGTTCCTGGCGCCGGTGCTGGAGCAGGAAGGCACCGGCACCCACCTGCGCGCGGGGCAGGCGCTGCCCCCCGGCGACTATTTCTGGCGGGTGGCCTCGCGCGATGCCGCCGGCCACCGCGGCCGGTTCGGGCAGCCGCTGGCGCTGACCGTCAGCGACGCCCCGGTGGACCCGGCGCTGCAGCCACCGCAGGCGGCCAAGGGCTGGCTGACCCTGCGCTGGCAGGCCGGCGAGCCGGGCCAGCGCTACCGGGTGCAGCTGGACCGCCGCGGCGATTTCACCCAGCCGCTGGTCGACCGCGACGTGGACCAGCCGGAGGTCTCGCTCAAGCGCCCCTGGCACGGCACCCTGCACGTGCGGGTGCAGTACATCGACGATGACGGCTATGCCGGCGCGTTTTCGCCGGCGCAGCAGGTCACCCTGCCCTGCCGCACCTGTTACGGCGCCGGCGGTGGCGCCCTGCTGCTGTGGCTGCTGCTGTGAAGCCGCTGGCCCTGTCCTGGCCGCGGCGGCTGCTGCTGTCGGTGCTGGTCGGCGCGCTGGCCATGGCGGCCAGCCACTGGCAATGGTTCTGGCAGCAGGACGAGGCGGTGTATGACGCCTACGTGGGCGGCTGGGAGTACCGCCCCGACCCGAGCCTGCTGATCGTGGCGATCGATGACAACAGCCTGCAGCAGCTCGGGCAGTGGCCGTGGCCGCGCTCGACCCACGCGCGCCTGCTGGACCACCTCACCGAGGCCGGCAGCCGCCGGGTGGTGCTGGACCTGATGCTGTCCGAGGCCGACCGCCAGGACGCCGCGCAGGATGCCGACCTGGCCGCGGCGATTCGTCGCAACGGCCACGTGGTGCTGCCGGTGCTGGCCGCCCCGGCCAGCGGCCCGCGCATGGCCGAGGAACTGCTGCCGATCCCGCTGATCGCGGCCAATGCCGCCACCCTGGGCCACAGCGACATCGAGGTGGATGCCGATGGCATCGCGCGCGGCCTGTACCTCACCGCCGGGATCGGTTCACCGCACTGGCCGGCGCTGGGCCTGGCCCTGGCCGACGTGGACGGCCCGCTGCCGGGCCTGCGCGATACCGCCCCGGACCTGTCCTCGCCCTACCAGTGGCGGCGCAACCATTACGTGCGGGTGCGCTACGCCGGCCCGCCCGAACGCTTCCCGCAGGTGTCCTACGTGGACGTGCTCAACGGCGAGGTCGACCCGGCGCTGCTGCGCGGGCGGCGCGTGCTGGTGGGCATGACCGCCAGCGGCATCACGCCGCGGCTGCTCACCCCGACTACGCGCGAGCGCTGGATGAGCGGCAGCGAGTACCAGGCCAACGTGGCCTCGATGCTGCTCAGCGACAAGGTGATCACCCTGCCGCCGCCGCTCTGGCAGGACCTGTTGAGCGGGCTGCTGGTGATGCTGTGCTGCCTGGCGCTGACCCTGCCGCGTGCGGCCGCCAGCGCGCTGTTGGCCTTGCCGCTGACGTTGCTGCTCAGCTTCGTGCTGCTGCGCGCGGGCAGCCTGTGGTTCGCCCCGGCCGCCGCGCTGACCGCCATGCTGGCGGTGATCGCGGCCTGGGTGCTGTGGCGGATCCGGGCCTGGCGCCACCAGGCCAACAGCGATGCGCTGACCGGCCTGGGCAACCGCCTGCGCTTCGAGCAGGCGCTGCAGCAGGAACACGACGCCGGGCGCCGCAGTGGCCGCCCGCTCAGCCTGGTGCTGATCGACGTGGACCATTTCAAGCACCACAACGACCTGTACGGCCACCAGGCCGGGGACACCGTGCTGCGCCGCATCGCCGAGGAGATCGGCGCCCATGCACGGCGCCCGCGCGACATGGCCGCCCGCTTCGGCGGCGACGAGTTCGCCCTGATCCTGCCCGATACCGGCGCCGACGGCGCGGTGCAGGTGGTGGAGGACCTGCTCGCGCGCATCCGCGCGATGGAGGTGGCGGCCGGGCCCGGGCAGATCCTGCAGGTCACGCTCACGGTGGGCCTCTACACGCGGGTGCCGGCCAGCGCCAGCGAACCGCGGCACTTCTTCGAAGGCGCCGATGCGGCACTGTACCGGGCCAAGGCCGCCGGCCGCGATGGCTATGTGGCCGACGACGGCGAGCCGGTGCCGGGCTGAGGGCCGCTGGACCATACGCGGGCGAATGGTAGACTCGAGCCACCTCCCCGCCTCGACCCGTTCCCGATGAAGGCCAACGTCCTCCGCCACGGCATGAACCTGTGGCCCCCGTTCCTGTTCACCGGCATCCACGTCACCACCATCAGCGCCGATTACCGGCACGTGCGGGTGGAGCTGCGCATGCGCCCGTGGAACCGCAACTACGTGGGCACCCATTTCGGCGGCAGCCTGTTCGCCATGACCGACCCTTTCTGGATGCTCACGGTGATGCACAGCCTGGGCCGCGACTACTACGTGTGGGATCGCGCCGGCGAGATCGAGTTCCTCAAGCCCGGGCGCGGCACGGTGAGCGCCGAGTTCCACCTCGAACCGGCGCTGCTGGACCAGCTGCGCCAGGCCACCGCCAGCGGCGAGAAATACCTGCACTGGTTCAGCAATGACATCGTGGACGCGCAGGGCGAGGTGGTGGCGCGGGTGCGCAAGCAGATCTACCTGCGGCTGAAGCCCGAGGCCCGCACGGCCAGCGCCAGCGCCGCCGACTAGACCGGCGCGCGGCCGCTTCAAGCGCGGGCGGCCCCGCTACAATGGCCGGATGTCGCCCGAAGCCCCCCAACTCGTTCCGCGCCCCTCCCTGCAGCGCCTGTTCCTGACCGGCCTGCTGACCCTGCTGCCGATCTGGCTAACCTGGGTGGTGGTCAAATTCGTCTTCGTGCTGCTGTCGGGCATTTCCAGCCCGGTGGTGGTGCCGCTGTCCGAGCAGATGGCGGCCTCGTTCCCGCACTACCTGGGCTGGATCAAGGTGGAGTGGATGCAGAACCTGATCGGGCTGGCCGCCACCTTGCTGGTGATCCTCAGCGTGGGCGTGCTCAGCCGCCGGGTGATCGGCCAGCGCCTGCTGCGCTGGTTCGGCGCGGTGATCAAGCGCATCCCGCTGGCCAGCATCATCTATGACAGCGCCAAGAAGCTGCTGGACATGCTGCAGACCGAGCCGGGCAGCACCCAGCGCGTGGTGCTGATCGACTTCCCGCACCGGGACATGAAATCGGTGGGCCTGGTCACCCGGGTGATCCGCGAACAGGGCAGCGACCGCGAACTGGCCGCGGTGTACGTGCCGACCACGCCCAACCCGACCTCCGGCTACCTGGAAATCGTGCCGGTGGAACTGCTGACCCCCACCGACTGGACCGTGGACCAGGCCATGAGCTTCATCATTTCCGGTGGCGCGGTGGCCCCGGAAAGCGTGCCCTTCACCCGCGCCGGCGACCGCTAGGCCACCGGCGCGGCGGCATGAACGCCGTGCCTGGCCGCACCGCGGTGGGCGGCCCCGGCGCTGGCCGTACGCGCGCGGATCGGGCAAGCTCCCCGGTCTGTGTTGTTACGGAAAGAGTCGATGCCCCACCCCGCCCGCGCCCTGGCGCTTGCCATCGCCGCCCTGCTGGTGTTCAGCACCGCCCCCCCGGCCGAAGCGGCCAAGAAGAAGGCCAACCGGCCCGCCGCCGCGCAGACCCGGCAGGCGGCCAAGCCCAAGGCCAAGCCGCGCGCCCGACCGGCCGCCGCGCCGGCCCGCAAGCCGCTGGTGCGCCAGCAGACCAAGGCCGCCCAACTCGAGCGCGTCTACGATGAATACTGGGATGCCTCGATGCGTCTCAACCCGCTGCAGGCCACTTTCCAGGGCGACGGCCGCTACAACGACCAGTTGCCCAACATCCTCTCGGCCGCCTATCGCCAGCAATCGCACGACTTCACCGTGGAATGGCTGGGCAAGGTGGAGAAGATCGGCGCGGACGGTCTGACCGGCCAGGACCTGCTCAGTTACCAGATCTTCGTGCGCGACGCGCGCATGTCCGTGGCCGCCGAACAGTACCCCAGCTGGATGCTGCCGGTGAGCCAGTACTACAACCTGGGCAGCATCATGGCCATCCTGGGCTCCGGCTCGGGGGCCCAGCCGTTCAACACGGTGAAGGATTACGACACCTGGTCCAAGCGCTCGCTGGGCATCGCCCCGTTGTTCGACCAGGCCGTGGCCAACATGCGCCAGGGCATGGCCGCCGGCGTGTCCCAGCCGCGCGACCTGATGGAGCAGGTGCTGCCGCAGCTGGATGCGGTGATCAAGCCGACCGCCGAGGAATCGATCTTCTGGGCGCCGGTGCGCAACCTGCCCGAGGACTTCCCCGAGGCGGACAAGGTGCGCATCCGCGCCGAGTACAAGCGCATGATCGAGTACCGCATCATGCCCGCCTACCGCGCCCTGCGCGGCTTCATCGCCACCGAGTACCTGCCCGCCGCGCGGCGCACCGATGGCATGGGCGGGCTGCCGCAGGGCCAGGCCTGGTATGCGGCCACGCTGCGCCAGGCCACGGCCACCGACCAGTCGCCGGCGCAGCTGCACGCCTGGGGCGAACAGCGCGTGGCCGCCCTGCAGGAGCAGATCAACGCGGTGATGAAGGACCACAAGCTGCGTGGCTCGCAGGCCAAGCTGATCAAGAACATGCGCAGCGAGCGCCAGTTCCAGTATTCGGACGTGAACGCGCTGCTGGGCCGCTATCGCCAGGTGCAGCAGCAGGTGGCCCGCCGCCTGCCCAGCGTGCTCGACACGCTGCCCAAGGAGGGCGTGGAGGTGCGCGCGGTGGACGCCGGACGCGCGCCGGCCGCCGCCGCGGCCGCCTACCAGCCGGCGCAACCGGGGCAGGCGGCGGTGCTGCTGGTCAACACCGGCAACCTGCCCAGCCGCAAGCGCTGGGCGATCCCGGCGCAGTTCCTGCATGAAGCGGTGCCCGGCCACCATGTGCAGCTGGGCCTGCAGCAGGCGCTGGAAAAGCTGCCGCGGTTCCGCCGCCTGGGCGGCGACGTCGCCTTCGTCGAAGGCTGGGGCCTGTATGCCGAGTCGCTCGGCCAGAGCCTGGGCGTGTATGAGGATCCCTACGACCAGATCGGCTACCTGCAGGGCAGCCTGGTGCGTGCCGCGCGTGGCGTGGCCGACACCGGCCTGCATGCGCAGGGCTGGGACAAGGCCAAGGCCGTGGCCTACCTGGTCAAGACCGCCAGCATGGACGAGCGCGACGCGGTGGCCGAAGTGGAGCGGATGATGGCCCAGCCCGGGCAGGCGCTGTCCAACGTGGTGGGCGAGGCGAAGATCATCGCGCTGCGCGAACGCGCGCAGCAAGCGCAGGGTGCGGCGTTCGACGTGCGCCGCTTCCACGCCGAGGTGATCAAGGACGGCTCGATGCCGCTGGATATCCTGGACGGCAAGATCGAGCGCTGGCTGACCGCGCCGGCGGCCGCGCCCAGCCCCTGAAACGCGAACAGGGCGGCACCGGTGACCGGGCCGCCCTGTTGCGATGTTTCCCGCTGGCTCAGTACCAGGGATCGGGTTTGACGCCGGTCTTCTCTTCGTCCTCGAACAGCATGGCCGACATGAACTGGTTGGCGTAGAGGTTGTAGATGAAGCGCTTTATCGCATCGGCGGGGTCTTCCTCTTCGCCCGGCGGCGGCGGCGTGGGCGGCGTTTCCAGTGCGCCCTGCAGGCGGGCATGCAGGTCCTGCGTGGCATTGCCGGCCGGGGCGGCGCCCGGGGGGAACGGCGGCGGGGCCGCGAGGCGATCAACGTTCATCGTGAGTCTCCAAGGGTAACGGGGCCTCGGCCAGGGCGGCCGCGGCGGGGAAGGCGCAGGCACGCAGGGCCTGGCGACGTTGCAGCGCATTGGCCTGCACCAGCGTGCTGTCCAGCGCGTGGTCCACGGCCGCCATCACCGCCGCCTGCGGGTCCAGTTCGACCATGATCCCGCCGGCCTTGAGCAGCGGCAGCGGCACGCCGGCGCGGCGGATCTGCACCGCATCGCGCTGCGCGGCCGGCAGTGCGGCCAGCCGGGCCTGCAGGGCCTCGACCAGTGCGGTATCGGCCTGTGGCACGTACACGGTGATGGCGTCGGTGCCGGCCAGCAGGCGCGTGCAGCGCTGGATCACCAGCGCCGCGCACAGGCCTTCGGCGGCCAGGCTTTCGCGCAGGGCCAGCGCCAGCTCGGCCAGTGCGGCCTGGCGCAACGCGGCGGCATCGCCCAGCAGCGCGGTCAACGGCGGCAGCGCCTGGGCGATGGCGTCGGCCAGGCCCTCGGCACGGCCCTGCGCGGCGGCGGCGGCGCGTGCCTGCTCGGCCTGCGTGGCCACCTCGGCCAGGGCCTGGCCGGCACGCCGCCGCGCGGCCTGCTCGATCTGCCCGCCATGCGTGGCCGCGCCCATGGCGCGGGGCCCGATCACCCCGTCGCGGGCCAGGCGCAGCAGGTGCTCAGGGTAGGTTTTCAACATGGCGCAGGGCGCTCCAGAACAGGTCGATGAGGGCCGGGTCGGGGCGCTCGGCCCCGGCCGCCGCCAAGGGCAAACCGGCAAATGGCAGGCCGAGACGGGCCGCGATCCAGGCCGGCAGATGTGGGGCGAGGGTCTGCAGGCGCGCCCCGCCCCAGCCCAGCAGCATCTGTGGGTTGGCCGGATCGGCCGGCACCGCGTGGGCGGGGTCCAGCTCGGCATGGCCCAGCCGCAGGAAGGTGTGCACCGTGGCCGGCAGGCGCAGGCTGGCGCGTTCGGCCAGCACATGGCGGCGCAGGCGCGCGGCGGCGATCAGCACCGCCACCTGCGGCAGCTGCGCCCACTGCTGCACCAGCCGGCGCGCCAGCGGGCACGCGGGCAGCGCCAGGGTGGCCGGCATCGGCAGGGCGTGCTGGGCGATCAGCGCCTGGTTCAACCAGCGCTGGCCATCGGCGGCCAGCGTGGCATAGGTGGCCTGCCACGGCCGGTAACTGGCGGCCGGCGCCAGCGCCAGGCGGCAGACCTCAGGCGACACGCGCACCGCCCCGGCGGCGACGCCAGCGCTGCTGCACGCGGCGCACCGCCCGGCCCACCGCCGGCACGCTGCGCAGCACCGTCCAGGCCGCGGCCAGCAGCGCCGCGCCGACCAGCAGGCCCACCGCGGCCAGCAGCGCCCAGGGCGCGCCGGCGTTGTCGGCGCGGGTGACCGCCAGGGTGCGCGGCCCGTCCACTTCGGTGAGGATCACCGACACGTTGTCGTAGTCGATGCCGTTGAAGGTATTGCGCAGGAACCGCTTGACCGCCTGCAGCAGGGCTTCCTCGTCCACGCCCGGCACATGGCTGACCACGGCGGCCACGTGCATGCGCCGCCCGTCGGGCCGGCGCCCTTCCCCGCCCAGGTTGACGTCGTAGTTGAGGTGCACGCGGGTGGCCTCCACGCCCTCGATCAGCTTGAGCGACTCTTCCAGGCGCTGTTCCACCGCCGAGATCAGCCGCGCGCGCTCGGCCAGCGGCGTGCTCACCAGCGAATCGGAAGGAAACGCCGCGCCCACCTGGGTGCGCGGCGCACTGGGCAGCGCCTGGCGCTGCACCAGTTCGATGGCTTCGGCCAGGTCGCGCGGGGCCACGCGTACCACGTAACCGGTTTTGCCGGCGTCGTGCTTTTCCGCGGCGATATTATGCCGCAGCAGCACGGCCACCACTTCGTTGGCCTGGCGCTCGTCCAGCCGCTCCAGCAACGGCGTGCGCGCGCAGCCGACCAGCACCAGCAGTGCCAGCAGCAGCGCCGCCCGCGGAAGTCCCACTGGCAGCGTGTTCATGACTTGAGCAGCGTCTCGACGGCCTTGGTGGCATGGTTGGCCAGGCCGGCGGCCACGATCATGCGCTTGCTGTAATCGGCCAGCGTGGTCTGCAGGGCGAACAGCTGGACCGGATTGCTGGACACGTTCGGGTCGTTGCTGGCGGCCTGGATCATCGCCAGTTCCTGGCCGGACTGCACATAGCTGTGCGCCAGCGCGCCGGCCATGCGGTCGGACAGGGAGACACTGCTGTCCTGGCCATCGGTGAGGATCGCCGAGGCGATCGGGGTAACGTGCACGGTGGATTCTCCTGCGGGATCACGCCCGCGCGTTCAAGGCGACAGGCCGGCCAACGGCCGGCCCATCGACGGGATCAGCCCAGGTTGCGGGCGTTCTGCTTCTGCATGTCCGCCAGGCTCTTGGCCGAGTTGGACTGCAGCGACCGGAAGGTCGTGTACTCGGACAACGCCGTCTGGTAGTTGGCCAGCAACTGCGGGTTGGTCGGGTCGCCCGGGGTCGTCCCGTCGCCCGCCAAGGCCTTGAACGCCTTGTCCAGTTCGTCCTTCAACGTGGCCACGCCATGGTCGAACTTCACGCTGTGCTGACCCAGCCAGCCATTCCACCCGCCCGGCTTCTGCGGGCCGCCATCCCATCCACTCATGCTGCTTTCTCCAGTCGAATTGATTCAGTTGTTGCCTGCATTGGAAAACTCCCAGCGCCCCTCGCCGACCGACAACAACTGGTCGTTGGAGTACTGGTAGGAGCGACCCTGCAGGAGGTCGTCCCATAGCCGGATGCGGATGCGGATACGCCGCTCGCCCCATTGCCGGCTGAATTCGTGGCGGTAGGCGGCCATCGCATTGAGCGCGGCATCGTCCAGGAACACGTCGTTGACCACGCTGGCACGGCTGCCCTGTGGCACCACCCGCGTACTGATGCCGCGCGCGCGCAGCTCGGTGCGGGCGATGGCCAGCAGCTGGGCATCGCTGGTGAGGCGCACGTCCAGCGTGGCGGCGTAGGGCATCTGCGGCTGCAGCACGGCGCTGGCGCGGCGGCGCAGCGCGGCCGGGTCGCCGCTGCCGGCGATGAGGACGATCTCGGGCCGGCTGGGGTCGCGCAGGCGCAGGATGGCGTAGGCGATGCCGGCGCTGTCCAGCAACGCGCCCAGGCGGGCCGCTTCCACGCGGCGTTCGTGATAGCGGTCGTGGGGCCGGTTGGCGCGCTGGCTGGCACGTTGCCCCCAGCTGACGGCGGCGGCGCTGTCGGCGAAGGCATGGATGCGCCCGTCCGCGTCGTGCACCACGGCATAGTCGTGCGGGGAGCGCGCCAATGCCGCCTCCACCGCGCGCACCTGCGTGGCCGGGCGATGCGCGTCGAACCACCACCAGCCGGCGCCAGCGCCGACCAGCAGCAACGCGGCCACGACCAGCAGCAGGCCATGGCGGCGTGCGCGTGGGCGGGCGAGCGGCGACACGATCGCATGCCCCGGCGGGGCGACGGCCACGGGCAGGCGGTGGTCCAGCACGTCGGCGGCCCAGGCCTCGTCTTCGCGACGCACGGCCAGCACCAGCCCCAGCACCTCGATGACGCTGTTGAGCGGCAGTCGCTGGGGCTCCCACTGGCTGGCGCCGCGTGCACGCACGCGCATCGCCAGCGAGGTGGCGCCGGCCTCGTCGCAGACACGCAGCGCGAAGGCACCCTCGTGCTGCTCGTCGGGGATGAAGAACACGTTGTCGGCCAGGCTGGCGGTGCTCGACAGCGTGCCTTCGTGCAACTCGCGCGCGCGCCCCACGGTGAACACCGTGTCGCCGGCATGCAGGGTGAACTCGACGCCATCGAGCGCACCGGAAAGCAGTTTCAGCTTGTAGGCAAAAGCCATGGAGGTTCCTGGGAAAAAGGGAAACGCGCGTGATCGGCGCGCAGACTGACAGCCGACCTCGCGGCAAGCCATGCAACTTTCTTCAAATCGCAGTCATGCGTCCGAATCGGACACAGCCGGCAAGATCGCTACGGCGCCTCACCGGTGTAGAGCGCGCGCACGCGCTGCACGTAACGGCGTGTCTCGGTGTAGGGCGGAATGCGGTTGCCGTGCCGCATCACCGCGCCTTCGCCGGCGTTGTAGGCGGCCAGCACCAGGGCCAGGTCGCCGTCGAAACGCCGGTTGAGCCAGACCAGGTAGGCGGTGCCGGCGCGCAGGTTCTGCAACGGGTCCAGCAGGTCATCCGCGCCAAACCGCGCACCGGTGGCCGGGATCACCTGCATCAGGCCCAGCGCCCCCACCGGCGAACGCGCGCGTGGGTTGTAGCCCGACTCGGTCTGCACGATGGCATGCAGCAGGCGTGCATCCACGTTGAACTCGCCAGCCACCTGCTCGATCAAGGGCGCCCAGCGCGGTGCGTGGGCCGCGCGCATGACGCCGGCCGCGCGCGGTGCAGCCACCGACGGGCGGGCGGCCCGTCGGTGCTGCGGATCGAAACGGATCAGGCCGGCCGCCGGTGCCTGGGACACCTGCAACCGGCCATCGCTGCCGAGCGCGGCGTACACCGGTGGCGAGGCGGCGGCGGGGGCGGCGGCGGTCGCCAGGACCGCCGCCCCCCATAACGCCCGTCTCACGCCGGTTGCAGGGCGGCGTACAGCGCACCCACGGTATCCACCGCCTGCAGCCGACCGGCATCGGGCAGGCCGATGCCGGCCTCCTCGATGTCCAGCAGCAGCGCGTGCATGGCCAGCGAATCGATGCCCAGGTCCTCCACCAGCCGCGCCTGCACGCCCACCTCGGCCACGGTCAGGCCGAGCTGGGCGGCGATGAGCTGGCGGAGGTCATCGGGGTGGAAGCAGGTCATACGATGGTGCCTTTGATATCGGGGAAGAAGTCCACTTCCCGTGCCAATCTGCCACCCGCGTTGATGGGCGAGCCAGGCATTGGCGGCGGCGGCGGTGGGTCGCCTCCTGCCTGCAGGGTCACGTTCGTGGGAACAGGGGGGACGCTGGGGGTGAACGGGTCGCGCGCACCACTGGCGAACAGTGCGGATCCCTGCTCGCTGGCGTCGCTACGGTGGCTCACACGGGTTGTCTGGTTGCCCGCATCAGCGCTGGCACTACCCTGACGAAGAGGCGTCTGAAACCTTGCCTTCAGCTCGGCCATCACCGCCGCGCCGAGCTCGAGACCTGCAACCCGACCATCGTCGGCAGAGCCCCCATCGTCGCGGCCCATGCTGCCGCCGCCCAATGCGGGCGATGCAGGCGGCCGTGGCGCCATCGGGATCGTTACACGGGACTGAGATTGCGTAGCCGACGCCAAGTAAACGGGTTTGAAGTTCTCGACGAATTCTTTCAGCTGATCGAAATTGACCTTCAAAGCCGGGTTTTTTTCATCAAACCTGGCCGGTGCCTGTATCTCCCTGACGAAGCTTTCGAACTCGTACCTTGCATCTGGTGCCTGATCGGCTGCTGGTGCTGGACCACGCCCCTTGGGCTGAGCGACAGCCGTCTGTCCAATGACAGGTGACTCACCCAGCCGCTCCTTCACGACCAGCTTCTGGAACGCCAGGAAATCACCGACTTTTATCTGCGCCACTGGGTTGATGACCGATCCGTCCGGACCCGCAAGATCATTGCGCTGGACCCCCTCCTTGTACACGTTGCTATCCAGCGACAAGCGCATTCCAGTACGGGCGCGATGTTCGGGTTCGACTTGATTGATCTCAGCCAGATACTGAGCAAGGATATCGTCCGCCACGGCGGTTCCCGGTGCTGCAGGAACGGCGTTGGAACGCGCGATATCCCTCGCCGACGGCACCGCAGCCTGCGGTTGCGGCATCACGCGAGGGATGGGATTGCCGTCAGTTGCGGGTGTGGAGGGCAAGGCCTGCATCGGCTGGGCGTTCCGCGCGGACGGCGGTGCCTGCATGGGGAAAGGCTGCGTCGAGACCTGCTGCACCTGCGTCTGACGTGGCAGCTGCATGAACGGGTGGGCCTGCGCCGGAACGTCAGGTGCCACAACGCCAGCCACGGGCGTCCGGGTTGCGTGGAGATAGTCGGGATCGGTGATCAGCCGATTGCGTAGCGGCCTGTCGGGGCCGACATCGTCCACATCCTGATACCCGTCGCTCTCGCTGATGTCATCGCGCCACTCGAGGCCATCGCCCACCTGTGACAGTGGCGGGCGCGTGCTTGGTCCATCCACGCTGTGGGTGCCGGCTTGAGCTGACCGACTGCCGTTCGAGCCGGTTTCACGGCCCTCATGAGGCTGCCTGAGCGCCGCCACTTCAGCACGCAACGCGCCGATTTCCAGGCCTGCTTCCTTGCCGAGATTGAAGACACCGCGCAGCGAGTCGCTCAACGCACCAGCAAACCCGCCAAAGTCGTTGACGTTGGTGTTCGGGCTGTAGTTGATGGCCTGGCTGGCACCGCGCCCCATCCCAGGCAGGTCCCTGAAAATATCCGGCACGTTCAGCCCCGGTGGCGTATCCAGCGCAGGCTTGTCCGCACTGGCCTGCACCACGTATTCGGGCAGCTTCAGGAAGGCGAACACCGCGGCCGCGAAGTCTTCGGGATCACCGCTCGCCAACTGCCGCGACATCGCGTTCTGGGTCTCCTCCGCGTACTGCTTCTGCAATACCTGCAGGAGATCGCCAGGTGCAGTCGCGTCGGCGAACCTGGCCGCCATGTGCGGCAGACGCTCGTTGAGGCTGGCCATCATGGCGTTGCTCATCACGGTGGTGGCCATGCCGTTTAACAGGCCCTGGTCACCCAGGGTGGCACGTGCGTTGGACAGCGCGTCCTGGGCCCTGCCGATGGCGGCCACCAGCTGCTTGCTGGCCTTGTCACCATGGAAGAAGCCGTCTGCCCTGGCACCGCAACGCGCTGACGCATTGCCGATGCCGATGATCGCCATGGCCAGATCGGCCTTCAGTGCCTGCGCCGCCGCATCCTGGGGCACAGCCTCCAGTTCTCGGCAGGTGGCTGCGTACACCGCGCCCAGCAACGTCAACTGGTTGACCACGCGGGTGCCCAGCGGTGGCTGGGACGAGTCCCTCAGGCGGGCCACCACCTGCTGCAACGCGGTGCGCTCGGCCTCGGCAGTGCCGACGGCATCGGCTTTTTCAGTGAGCGCGGCGATGGCCGCGCCGAGGGCCTCGGCATGCACGGCCTGCTGATGAACGCCCGGCGTGCGCGAGGTGCCGCAGGGCGCTGTGCGCGGCGTACCGGCACCGTTGCGGACGTTACACAACGGGAAGGCCTGCTTCAGCGTGTTCAACGCGGTGGCAATGGCGACGCGCTGGTTCGGTGTTACCGATCCTATGATTGGCATGAAAACTACTCCTGAAGGTCCGGCATCAAAGCCCGTTGACGAAGCTCATGTCCGCTTCGGTGATCTTGTCCACCGTGGAACTGAGGATCTTCACGATGTTGTCGAACTTCTGCGTCATCTCGCTGAGCTTCTCGCCCAGCACCTTGCTGACGTGCTTGATCTGCTCCATGTTGCTGTCGCGCGAGGACACCCAGGCGTTGTAGCGCGCGCTGTCCCAGACGATCGGGAGCGTAAACGGCGGCGGCCTGACTTCCATGCTGTCTTTCAGCTGGGTGACGGCAGTAAGGTCCATCTTGACGACAAATGCCCCACCATCCGCGGTCACGGTCAGGCCAGGCAGGCCGATCGACTTGATGAACGCGTCCGCCTCTCCCTGCGTCTTGAACGAGGCCAGCCCATGGGAAGGCAGGTCGTATTTGGCGATCAGTTCCTCCAGCTTCTGGCGCACGACGCGGAAGTCGATCGCCACATCTCCCTTGTCGCCACTGGCCACCGGCTTGAGCTGCTCCATGATGTCCGAGAACTCGGTGTAGAACTCCAGGAACTTGCTCATGGCGTCTTGGTACTTCGCCAGCCATTCTTGCTGCAGCAGGCCCAGCAGCTTCATGATCTGGTCGTAGAACTCCGCGTGGGAACCCCAGACCAGGCCGCTGGCGTCCATGGTGGCCGGGTCGACCGGCGTATCGGGCGGTGCCAGGCCCAGGTGCTGGCCCAGCTGTTCCAGGCTGCGCTGCGCATCGTGCATGGCCAGGTCGCTGCCCTGGCGCAGCATCGCGAGGTGGGCGGTGGCCGGGTCGTCCAGGCGGCGGTGAGGCTGCTCTGCGACCCAGGCCGCCAGGCGGTTGGCCTGCCGGCTGGCGTTCAACAGCATCCGGCTCGCGACACGCAGCCGGCGCAGCGTCTCCGGGTCCACGCTGTCGGGCGCGACGATGTCGGTCTGCTTGGCGGCATCGGCCGCATCGGTGCGTGCGAGATTGAAGGTGGAGACAATGTGGCGGACGGCCGTTTTTGCAATGGCTTCGGGCATGGCGAGCTCCTCACACCTTGCCGATGATGTGGCCGCTGGTGCCGGCCTGCATGTTCATCAGCGTTTCCACCAGCTGGGCGCTGGCATCACGCAGGTCGCGCGACTTGTTTGACTGGTCCTGCTGCTCGTCCGCCACGCGCTTGAAGGTTTCGGCCACCTGCAGCGACAACTGGCGCTCGGCCTCGGTCATTTCCACTTCTATACCCACGCCGGCGGTGATGGTGGCACCGACGGGGGAGGCCATCATGTTGAGCATCACCGCCTGGGCGGCCGGATTCTGCGAGCGGGCCATGACCTCGCTGTGCGCGGCCTGCGCATCGGCCACTTCGGCCGCCTGCGGCTGGGCGCGGGCTACCTCGCGCATCGGCGGGGTGTCGGCGGCCAGGTCGGCCTGAAGGCGTGGCTCGGCCGTGGCACCCGGGCCGCGTGCGGCCACGCCGTTGTCCAGGCCCGGGGCAGCGCGATCGGGGCGCAACTGGGCGCTGGGCGTGGCACTGGCCTTGACCATGCCGCTGCTGTCGTGGACGGTCACATCTATCTTGTTGCCGGCGCGCAGGTTGTTGTCCAGGCTGCGGGTCTGCAGGTTGGTCGACTTGAAGGTCTGCTTGACCGCCGCGCCGCCAATCGCCCCCGACAACGCCGCAGCGCCGATCGCTCCGCCCAGGTTCTCGCGCGCCTTCTCCACGCCCTTGTCGCCGGCCCGGATGGTCATCTCGCGCGAGAGGCTCACCATGTGCGCACTGCCCTCGCGGTCCATCTTTTCAAACTGCAGCAGGATCTGGCGCAGCATCGCCAGCAGGTGGGCGAACGGGCTGCTCTTGATCCAGCCGCCGGCGTTGGCCGAGCGCTCGCTGATGTCCGCGTCCACGCCGGCCGGGGCCGTGGGCAGGGGCTCCATGCCGGCGATCTGGGCGGCCACGCGCTGCATGGCGTTGCCTGCCACCCCCTCGCTGGCACGGTGGCTGGCGCCTTCGACGCGCACCAGCGGATCACTGCCGCCCACCTGCGCGGCCAGCAGTGCGCGCACCTTGCCTTCCAGGCTGCCCAGCACGCTGGCGGCTTCCTTCAGGCTCATGGCCGGCTCGCGCAGTTGCAGCGGGGTGGCCGTGGTGGTCTTGCCACTGCCGTCGGCCGGCGTGGTCAGCGCCTGCACCACGTCCGCGGCCAGCAACTGCAGGGTGGCCTCGTCCATGCCGGTGGCGGCGGTCTTTTCCGGCGTGCGGGCCAGCTGCAGCGCCTGCGGGGTAAGGGCAACGACGGTGGCGTTCTGGATAGTGCTCATGGGTCAACGTTTCCTTGAAAGGGGATCGGGGATCGCGCTCAGGCGCGGGCGACGCGGGCGGTGATGAAACGGGCGGCCTCGTGGTCGGCTTCCTGCACGTCCACCATCTGGCGGAACAGGATCTCCACCAGGTTGCTGGTGGCCACGAACTGGTCGAAGATCTTCTGCATCAGGTCGCGGAAGATCTTCGCGTCGGCCAGGCCCAGTTCCAGGTCGGCCAGCAGCTGGGCGGCATTGACGTACATGTTGGCCACCACGATGGTGCCCACGCTCTGCGAGGTCTGGTTGGCGAACTGCAACGCCTGGGAGGCCTTGGCGGCCTGCCCGGCACGCACGGCCAGGTTGTCGGCGCTGCTGCCGGTGACCTTGGCGGCGGTCCTGGTGATGGCCTTGGCGACGTCATCCACGCTCTGCTTGGCCAGGTGGCCGGCCGATTTGAGCATCTGCGGCAGGGCCTTGCTCACCGCATTGGCCACCGCGCGCATCACCTGCTTGCCGATGGCCTGCACGGCCAGGGTGCCGGCCAGCTTCTTGCTGACAAAGACGGTGGCGATGATGATCGCCGCCACGGCGATCGCGCCCAGCGCGTCCTTCATCTTGTCCACCAGGGCCTCGGACACGCCCAGCGACTTGAGCACGCTGCCAATGACATCGCCCATGGCCTTGACCGCCTTCATGATCAGCTTCATGACCGGGTCCAGCAGCTTGCCCATGATGTCCAGGCCGAGCTCCTCGCCGATGGCCAGGGCCAGGCCGATGCCGGCGAGCACCATGCTGGCGCCGCCGGTGAAAGGCGCGGCCACCACGGCCACCACGGTCAGTACCCAGCCGACGATCTTGCCGATGCAGCCCATTTTCTTCTGCGCGCGGTCGGCCTTTTCCAGTTCTTCCTGGTATTCGACAGAGCGGCGCACGTTCTCTGCCTCGCGTGCCTTCAGCACCTCCACCACCAGCTTGATCTCCGCCTCCAGCTTGCGGTCGTTGGCCTTGCCGATGATTTCCTGCAGCAGCGCCAGCAGCTCGCCCAGGCGGGCGTCATTGGTGCGCACGCCCTCCGGGTTGCGCGGCGGAGTGCCGGGGGGATCGAAGGCATCGGCTTCGCGCATCACGCTTTCCAGCGCGAGCATCGCCGTATTCAACGCGGCAGCGGTGTGCTGCACGGCCAGCGACGCGCTGTCCACCCGTGCCTGGGCACCGGCCTGGCCGGCCTGCGCGGCCTGCAGGCGGGCGCGGATGGCGTCCTGCTCCTCCGGTGGCGCACCGGCCAACTCGGCCTCCAGCCGCGCCACCTCGGCCTTGGCGGCGTTCAATGCATCCACGGCCGCGCTCAGTTCGCCGGCGGCGGCGTGGGCCGGCCCCATCGCTGCATCCACGTTGGCCTGGGCCACGCGCACCGCTTCGGAAATGCGCTCACCCTGCGCCACGCGCAACGCCAGCCGGCTCTGCAGCACTTCAAGGCGCTGCTTGGCATCGGTACTGCTCTCTTCGGTAAGCAGCACCGACAGCAGCAGCACGAACATCGCTGCGGCCGCTTCGGGGGTCATGCGCGGGGCAGTGCCGCTGTTGCCAGCCTGTTGGGCGGCGGCCCGCATCAGGCGGGCGGTGTCGGGGCGGCGCAGTTGCGGGCGCTCGCCACGATTGCGCAGTTCCTCCGACGGGGTGCCCTGGCTGCTGGCCACGTCGGCCAACAGGGCGACGACCGCCGCATCGACGGCCTGGATCTGCTGCACGGTGGCCGCGCCGAACTGGCCGGCAGCCGCGGCGGCGCGGGCGCTGCCCGGCCTGGCCAGCGACTGCGGGGTCGCTGCAGCCGGCTGTGGCGGAGAGGAATTGGGTATTTTCATGCAGACGTGTCCTGGTCGGCGGCGTTCGGGGGTGGGGCAGCGCTGGACAGCGCCTGCAGGTAAACCTTCGCCCGTGCCACCAGCGCCGGGTCGGTGGCGACATCGACCACGCTCTGGAAGCAGCTCCGCGCCAGCGGCAGCTTGCCCAGCGCCAGATGGCACTGGCCCACGTGCAGCATCGGGCGCTCGTCGTCCTTCAGCAGCGCATAGGCCAGCGCGTACATGTCCACGGCCTTGGCGTACTGCTTCTTCATCTGCAGCACCGCGGCCAACCCCAACGCGTATTCGCCGTTGTGGAAGTCGTAGAGGTAGAGGAAGCGGAAGAAGGTCTCCGCCTCGTCCAGCTGGCCGTTGCTGTAAAAGCGATGCGCGTAGGCGTACACGCTTTCCAGCATGTCCTCGCTGACCCCACGCAGCTCCTTCAGGGTGGCACCGCTCTGGACGCCCTCCATCAGGGTCTGGGCGATGTCATCGAGCAGCTGCGGGTCGGCTTCGGTCATGGGCGTATCGAAGGAAGCGGTCATGGGGGTTTACCTGAGGCTGTTGCCAGCACTGCAGCGTGGGCACAGTGTCGGCGTGAAGGAAAAAGCGGGCTTTCGGATTTCGCTCATGGCGGCGCGGCGCCCGGCACAGGCGGGGTTGGCGGTGCGGTCGGGTCCAGTGCGTCGGCGTCGGCCGGTGCGTCCGGGGCGCCAGCGGCGTCGGGCGGCAGCGGCGCGCGGGCCAGCTCGATGTCGCGCAGCCATTGCAGGATGCGGGCCACACGCACGGTGAGGTCGGCCGGCACGAAGTGGTAGCGGCGCACCCGCGCGTGGATGGCACGCGCCAGGGGAATGTCGCGCACCACCGGCACCCCGCTGCGCTCGGCCAGTGCGATCACCGCCAGGGCGCGCGCGCCGGTCTCGCGGACCGAGACGAACTGCAGGCCCGGGTAGTCCGGGTGCAGGTACAGGCCCACCGCGATGTGGGTGGGGTTGGCCAGCACCAGGCTGGAGCCGGCCACGTCGGACTGCACCTGCGCCGACAGCTCCTCGTTGATCTGGCGGCGCTTCTGCTTGATCTCCGGGTTGCCGTTGTTGTCCTTGTTTTCCTGCTTGACCTCGGACTTGTCCATGCGCAGCTCGCGGATGTACAGGCGGAAATCGAGGAAGGCCGCGCCCAGCGCGACCGGGCTCAGCAGCGCCAGCAGCAGCGCGCTGGCCTTGCCGGCCACGCTCTGCCATACCCCGCCGGCCTGGCCGGGCGGCAGGCGCACCTGGGCGAAGATGGCCGGGGCGAACAGCTGCCAGGCGGCCACCACGAACACCGCGCCCAGCAGCAGGTACAGGCAGGCCATCAGCGCGCCCTTGACCACCTTGAGCGAGAACAGGTTGCGGAAGCCGTTGACCGGGTTGAGCCGGGCCAGGTCGATGCGCAGCGCCTCGTTGGCGATGACGCCGCGGCTCTGCACCAGCGACACCAGCACCGCCGCGACAATGCAGGCCACCGCCACCGGCACGGTCATCCACAGCAAGGCCTCCGTCGCCTGCACCGCCGCTTCTGCCACGCCGATATCGAACCCGCGCGCGACCAGCCCGCCGTAGAAGCGGTGCAGCGCGGCGGTGGAGGTGAAGGCGAGCAGCGCGATGCCCCCGGCCAGCAGCACCGCCAGCGCCGACAGGTCCTTGCTGGTGAAGCTCTTGCCCTTGCGCGACTCCTTGAGCAGGCGATGCGGGGTGGGCTTTTCGGTCTTCATGGCGGCGCTGCCAGCATCTGCAGCGGATCGGTGCGCTCACGCAGCTCGGGCACCTGCTGGGTCACGGTGGGCATCAGGTAGAACAGCAGCGCCACGAAGGCAATGAAGGACTTCACCGCCAGCGACACCGAGAACGGGTTCATCTGCTGGGCAAAGCGCGACAGCACGCCCAGCAGCACTTCCACCAGGAACAGCAGCAACAGCACCGGGAGCGCCATACGCACCGCCCCGGCCAGCACGGTGCCGGCAAAGCCGGTGATCGCCGACAGCTGCAGCTGGATCGGCCCACCCAAGGGGGCCAGCACGAAGCTTGCCTGCAGCACCTCCAGCAGTACCACCAGCCCGCCGGTGGCCAGGAACACCACCACGCTCATCAGCTGGATCAGGTTGGCCGTTTCGGTGGCTTCCACGCCACTGACCGGGTCGAGCATGGCGCCGATGCCGGCGCCGCGCTGGTTGTCCACGAT
Organism: Stenotrophomonas sp.; assembly: GCF_036662295.1. Lineage (GTDB taxonomy): Bacteria > Pseudomonadota > Gammaproteobacteria > Xanthomonadales > Xanthomonadaceae > Stenotrophomonas. The sequence continues at coordinate 2,230 of NZ_JAVWXA010000042.1, read as the reverse complement.
CGCGCCCATGCCGTGGAAGACGTGGAACGGCAGCGCCACCACCAGCCCCAGCGCGGTGCCGATCACCGCCTCGCGCAGCGCGGCCAGGCCCATCCCCAGCGTGTCCGGCGGCAGCGCATGGCCCTGCAACTGCGGCCACAGCCCGATCACCACCATCACCGCGATCACCGAACGCGACATCTTCGACGGCATCACGCCGGGGGACAGATAGGGAATCCATGCAAAGCAGGCGCCGATACGTACCGTGGCCAGCAGCGCCGGCATCATGTGCTCGCGCATCAGCGCCACCAGCTCGATGTCCAGCGGCGACAGGCGCACCGCCGCAAGCAGGCCGCCGGGCAGCAGCGCGCTCATCCGGCCAGCGCGTGGTGCAGCGCCAGCCGGGCGAAGTCCAGCACCTGCGCGCCCATCCAGCGCATGCTCAACAGCAGGCAGGCGATCACCGCCAGCAGCTTGGCGCCATAGGGCAGCGTCTGCTCCTGCAGCTGGGTGACGGTCTGGAACAGGCCGATGGCCAGGCCGACCACGGTGGCCACGATCACCGGTGCCGCCGACAGCAGCAGGATCATCAACAGGGTCTTGTTGCCGAGATAGAAGAGCGCATCCATCGGCTTACAGCGGCACGTCGAGGTACTGGCGCACCAGGCCCTGGGACAACAGGCTCCAGCCGTCCATCGCCACGAACACGATCAGCTTGATCGGCGCGGAGATGGTCACCGGGCTCATCATCATCATGCCCAGCGACAGCAACACGCTGGACACCACCAGGTCGATCACCACGAACGGCAGGTACAGGTAGAAGCCGATGCGGAAGGCGTCCTTCAGCTCGCTCAGCGCGTAGGTGGGCAGCAGCGCGAACAGCGAGCGCTCGTGCGGCTCCATCGTCGCCGGCATCAGCTGCGGGTCCGGCTGGCGGGCGCGCTCGAAGAAGTGCAGCAGGTCCGGGTCCGAATAGGTGGCCAGGTATACCTTGTAGCCGTCCAGGCTGCCATCCAGGAACGCCACCACCGCGGCCACCGAATCCGGCGGCGCCGGCAGCGCCAGGTAGGCGTCGTACAGGCTCTGCACGATCGGCTGCATCACGTAGAACGCCAGCATCAGCGCCAGCGCATTGAGCACCATGGTGGAGGGCACCTGCTGCAGGCCCAGGCCATTGCGCAGCAGGGTGAACACGATGGAGAACTTGAGATAGCAGGTGCCGGCGGCGATGACGAAGGGCAGCATCGCCGCCATCGCCATCACCGTGATCAGCGAGATGTCGTTGTTGACGAAGTTCATGGCAGGCGCGGTGCGTGGTGCAGCTGCACGCCCAGCTGGTCGCCTACCTGGACCAGCTCGCCGCTGCCGATGGGCTGGCCGTTGACGCGCAGCTGGAGGGACAGCCAGGCGTTGTCGGGCAAGGTGAACACGGTGCCCGGCTGCAGCGCGGCCAGCTCGGCCACGGTCTGCGGCACCTGGCACAGCACCACCTCCACGTTGACCGGCAGGCGCGATACATCCAGCCCGGGCATCGCGGCAGCGGGTTGGTCGGGCAGCGCGGCGGCAGCGACCGGCGCGGTCTCGCCCAGCAGGTCGTCGTCGATCAGGTCGAGCAGGTTGGTCACGGTAATGGTCTCAAGGGTGAAATCGAAGGCGAACAGCGCCGCGCGGCCCACCTGCGCACACGGGCGCAACTGGTCGATGAGCAGCACGGCGCCGGGTTTGAGCTGGCGCAGCCGCGCCAGGCCCAGCCGCAGGCGCGCCACGTGCAGGGTGAGCGGCAGCGACACCGGCGGCAGCGGCAGTGCGCTGCCTGACGGGCCGCCGCGCCAGCGCGCGTGGTCGATCCAGGCCAGGCCCTGCGCGGTGTCCAGCGCCGGTGCCGGCGCGGCATCGTGTGCGGCCGGGGTGGCCGGGCGCGGCCGCCAGCTGACCTCGGCCTGGGCCAAGGCCGGGTCCAGCGGCTGCAGCAGCGCGCCCTGGCTGGGCGGCGGCGTGGTGCCGGCGGCCGCCATGGCCGACCACGCCAGCCCGGCCAGCGACGGCCAGTGCGCCGCGCCCCAGCTGTCGGCCGGCATCGCCACGTCCAGTTCCAATGCCTCGGCCTGCAGGCGGAAGTACAGCAGCCCCGCGTCGGCCGGCCGGGGCGCCCAGCTGGGCGTGATGCCGGCGCCCTGGCACAGCGCCACCGCGTGCGCCTGCGCCTGCTGCACGGCCTTGGCATGCTGGCGCGTGGTGGTGGTGGCCGCAC
>NZ_JAVWXA010000041.1:25438-31814 GCF_036662295.1 Stenotrophomonas sp. | reverse complement strand
GGCACCGGCCTGTGGGATTCGCAGGTGCAGTACTGGGAGCCGGCCAAGTGGGTGGCCAGGCTGCGCGATGACAACACCGGCACGCATCCGATCGTGTTCCGCACCAACATGGAGGCCGGGCATGGGGGCAAGTCGGGCCGCTTCCAGCGCTATCACGAGCTGGCCGAGTCGTATGCGTTCGTGCTCGACCAGCTGGGCGTGACCCCGGCCCCGTGACGCGGCGGGCCGGGCGGGGGCCATCGCGGTCGCCGCCCGGCCTCGTTATGCTGCCCGCATGACCGTGCCCGACCGTCCCCCCGATGCCGATGCGCCCGCGCCGCGCCCGCCGGTGCGGTTCCGCTGGGCGTGGTGGCTGCTGGCCTATGCCAGCCTGGGCACCGGCATCGTCGGCATCTTCGTGCCGGGCCTGCCCACCACGGTCTTCATCCTGATCTCGGCCTGGGCCGCCTCGCGCGGCTCCGAGCGCCTGCACACCTGGCTGCTGCAGCACCCGCGGTTCGGCCCGGCCATCGTCAACTGGCAGGCCCATGGCGCGGTCAGCCGTTACGCCAAGTGGATGGCCACCCTCACCATGGCCGTCTGCGCCGGCATCATGCTGTGGTGCGTGCCCATCGCCTGGGTGAAGTGGTTCTCCATCGGCAGCATGGCCGCGGTGGCGATCTGGCTGTGGAGCCGCCCGCTGCCACCGGAAGAAAAACATCCTGAATGATGGGGTAGCCAGCCCCGGTAGTGCCGGCCGCTGGCCGGCAACCGCGTGAGACTGTCATCGTGCGCAGGGGTTGGCTTGCCGGCCAGCGGCCGGCACTACCAGGGCTTGCCGGCCAGCGGCCGGCACTACCGTGGCCGTGTTCATCCAATCGATACCCTTGGCCAAAGAGGGCGCGGCTATACTCGGGGCATGAGCATCCCCCATCGCAACCGAATCCTGATTCCGTTGGCAGCGGCCTCGCTGCTTCTCCTTGCCGCCTGCGGCAACAAGGGCCCGCTGGTGCTGCCGCAGAAGCCGGTGCCGGTGGAAGAAGTCGCCGAGCCGGCGACCGATGCCGCCACCTCGCCTGCCGCCGTCGATGACACCGACAACCCGCCGGTGGTCCCCGATCCGGTCGATGCGCCGCTGAAGTCCGAAGACGGCAATGACTGAGGCCGCCACCCCGGCCCTGCGTTTCAGCAAGATGCACGGTGCCGGCAATGACTTCGTGGTGCTGGACCTGCGCGCCGGCACCCCCGCGCCCAGCCCGGCCCTGGCCGCCCGCCTGGCCGATCGCCACGTCGGGGTGGGCTGCGACCAGATCCTCACCATCGAGCCGCCGCGTGCGCCGGACTCGGTGGCGTCCTACCGCATCTGGAACGCCGACGGCTCGCAGTCCGAGCAATGTGGCAACGGCGCGCGCTGCGTGGCGGCCTGGCTGGTCCGCGACGGTGCCGCCAACGGCGATCGCTTCAACATCGACAGCCCGCTGGCCACCCATGCCATCGAGCGCCTGGATAACGGCCACTATGCCGTGGCCATGGGCGTGCCGCGCTTCGAACCGCAACAGGTACCGCTGCTGGGTTTCGAGCGCGCACGCGATGAATACCTGCTGCCGCTGCAGGGCGACACGGTACGCTTTGGCGCGGTCTCGATGGGCAACCCGCACGCGGTGATCGAGGTCGGCCTGGTCGACGCGGCCCCGGTGGAGCGGCTGGGCCCGTTGCTGCAGCAGCACGCCACCTTCCCGCAGTCGGTCAATGTCGGCTTCGTGCAGGTGCTGGACCCGCAGCACGCGCGCCTGCGCGTGTACGAGCGCGGCGTGGGCGAAACCCTGGCCTGCGGCAGCGGGGCCTGCGCCGCGGCGGTGGTGATGATGCAGCGCCGCCGGCTGGCGCGCGATGCCACCCTGTCGCTGCCTGGCGGTGACCTGCGCCTGCGCTGGCCGGCCGACAACGCCGACGTGGTGATGTCCGGCCCGGCGGCCTTCGTCTTTGAAGGGGAGTGGACGGCATGAACGAGGCGGTCGAGAAGATCGGTGCGCATGAAGTGGCCGCCTGGCTGCGTCGGCATCCGGGGTTCCTCAAGCAGTTCCCGGACCTGGCGCTGACGCTGGTGGTGCCGCGCGACGAGGGCCCTACCGCGTCACTGGCCAGTTACCAGCTGGACGTGCTGCGCGACAAGAACCGCGAACTGTCGCGGCGGCTGGCCGACCTGGCCGGCAACGCGCAGGTCAACGAGCGGCTGGCGGTACGCACCCACCAGCTGACCCTGGCGCTGATGAAGCAGGCCTCGGCAGCCGATACCCTGCGCGCGATGGCGGCCTCGCTGGAAGAAGATTTCGCCGGCGACCTGGTGCGCCTGGTGGTGCTGCAACCGGTGGCCGGGCTGGAGCAGGCGCCGTGGTTGCAGGTGATCGCCGAGGACAGCCCGAGCCTGGCCGCCTTCCGCGATTGCCTCAAGGATGGCGAGCCGATCTGCGGCCGCCTGCAGGCCGAAAAGAACCAGGTGCTGTACGGCGACCGGGTCGGCGACGTGCAGTCCAGCGCGCTGCTGCCGCTGCCGGGCGTGGGCCTGATCGCGGTGGGCAGCCACGATGCCAACCGCTTCTATCCCGGCATGGGCACCTTGTTCCTGCGCATGATGGGCGAGTCGCTGGGCGTGGCGCTCCAGCGCTTCGCGCACGCCTGATCCGGCGGCTGGCCCCGTCGCGATGAGCGCCGTCGCCGAATTCCTCTCGCACCTGCAGGTGGAGCGGCGCATGTCGGTGCACACGCTGGATGCCTACCGCCGCGACCTGGAGGCACTGGCCGCGTGGTCGCAGGCGCAGGACGCGACGGTGGAGGCGCTGGGCGGCGAGCAGTTGCGCCAGTTCATCGCCGCCGAACACCGCCGCGGGTTGTCGCCCACGTCGCTGCAACGGCGGCTGTCGGCCTGCCGCAGTTTCTACGCCTGGCTGCTGCGCCATCGTCGCATCGAGGTCAGCCCCGCGGCCGGCCTCAAGGCCCCCAAGGCACCGCGCAAATTGCCCCAGGTGCTCGACGCCGACGAGGCGGTGCAACTGGTGGAGCTGCCGACCGACGGGCCGCTGGGCCTGCGCGACCGCGCGCTGCTGGAGTTGTTCTATTCCTCCGGGCTGCGCCTGAGCGAGCTGTGCGCGCTGGTCTGGCGCGACCTGGATTTCGTTACCGGGCTGGTCAACGTGCTGGGCAAGGGCAGCCGCCAGCGGCTGGTGCCGTTTGGGACGCATGCGCGCACCGCGCTGGCCGGCTGGCGCACCGAGAGTGGCGGCGGGGAAGGGCAACCGGTGTTTCCCGGGCGCAAGGGCGGGCCGATCACCCAGCGCGCCATCCAGATCCGCATCCGCCAGCTGGCCCAGCGCCAGGGCCTGTTCAAGCACGTCCACCCGCACATGCTGCGGCACAGTTTCGCCAGCCACATCCTGGAATCCTCCGGCGACCTGCGCGGCGTGCAGGAACTGCTCGGCCACGCCGACATCGCCACCACCCAGATCTACACGCACCTGGATTTCCAGCACCTGGCCAAGGTGTATGACGCCGCGCACCCGCGTGCCAAGCGGCGCCCCGGCGGCAACGAAAGCTGAATCGATCCGCTGCGTCATCCGGGCGCAGGGCGGGGTGGGTTGAAGCCTCCGGCAACGACCCCAACCTCAGTCTCTGTCACCCCGGAGGCTCCATGGACCCCAGTCAGAATCCCAACGTATTCCACGCCACCACCATCATCTCGGTGCGTCGCAACGGCCATGTGGCCGTGGCAGGCGATGGCCAGGTCACCCTTGGCCACACGGTCATGAAGGGCAACGCGCGCAAGGTGCGCCGCCTGGGGCGCGAGGGCCAGGTGCTGGCCGGTTTCGCCGGCGCGGCCGCCGACGCCTTCACCCTGTTCGAGCTGTTCGAGGCCAAGCTGGAAAAGCACGGCCAGCTGCAGCGCGCGGCGGTGGAGCTGGCCAAGGATTGGCGCACCGAGCGCCGCCTGGGCAAGCTGGAAGCACTGCTGGCGGTGGCCGACAAGGACACCTCGCTGATCATCAGCGGCACCGGCGATGTGATCGAGCCCGAAGACGGCATCATCGCGATCGGCTCCGGCGGCTCTTATGCATTGTCGGCCGCGCGCGCGCTGCTGGCGCACACCGAACTGGACGCACGCACGATCGCCACCGAGTCGATCAACATCGCCGGCGACATCTGCATCTACACCAACCGCAATGTGGTGGTTGAAGAGCTCTGACCCGAAGGGTCAACGCCCGGTAGCGCCGCGCCATGCGTGGCGGCGATACCCGGCCAGCCACGCATGGCGTGGCGCTACCCCACCGTTCCGTCGCCGCCGGACAACGCGGCAACCTCGCCCCATAGCCTCGTGAGCACACCCATGCCGCACAAGATCGAAGTTTCCTCCGCCACCATGACCCCGCGCGAGATCGTGCAGGAACTGGATCGGCACATCGTGGGCCAGCACGACGCCAAGCGCGCGGTGGCCATCGCCCTGCGCAACCGTTGGCGCCGCATGCAGCTGGCCCCGGAGCTGCGCAATGAAGTGATGCCCAAGAACATCCTGATGATCGGCCCGACCGGCGTGGGCAAGACGGAGATTGCCCGTCGCCTGGCGACGCTGGCCAATGCGCCGTTCGTGAAGGTGGAGGCCACGCGCTTCACCGAGGTGGGCTACGTGGGCAAGGACGTGGAGCAGATCATCCGCGACCTGGCCGATACGGCGGTGAAGCTGTACCGCGAGCAGGCCAAGGTGCGCGTGCGCACGCAGGCCGAGGAGCGCGCCGAGGACCGGATCCTGGACGCGCTGCTGCCGCGGCGCAGCGTGGGGATCGGTTTCGATGCGGAGGCGGCGCGCAACGAGCCGTCGGCGCAGGACAATGAAACCCGCATCAAGTTCCGGCGCATGCTGCGCAATGGCGAGCTGGACGAGCGGGAGATCGAGCTGGAGATGTCGGCCAACGTGAGCATGGACATCATGACGCCGCCTGGCATGGAGGAGATGGGCCAGCAGTTGAAGTCGATGTTCGCCAACCTGGGCGGCGGGGCGAAGGGCCAGAAGCGGTCGCTGACGATCAAGGCGGCACGCCCGCTGCTGGTGGAGGAAGAGGCGGGCAAGCTGGTGAACGAGGACGATATCCGCAGCGCGGCGATCGAGGCCTGCGAGCAGCACGGGATCGTGTTCATCGACGAGATCGACAAGGTGGCCAAGCGGGGCGAGGCGGGTTCGTCGGGCGGCGATGTGTCGCGCGAGGGCGTGCAGCGCGACCTGTTGCCGCTGGTGGAAGGCTCGAACGTGTCGACCAAGTACGGGACGATCAAGACCGACCACATCCTGTTCATCGCCTCCGGTGCGTTCCACCTGGCCAAGCCGAGCGATCTGATCCCGGAGCTGCAGGGGCGTTTCCCGATCCGGGTGGAACTGGGTGCGCTGAGCAAGCAGGATTTCGTGCGGATCCTGACCGAGCCGAAGGCGGCGTTGACCAAGCAGTACGAGGCGCTGCTGAAGACGGAGGGCGTAACGATGACGTTCACCGAAGACGCAGTGGACCGTCTGGCCGAGATCGCCTTCCAGGTGAACGAGCGCCAGGAGAACATCGGCGCCCGTCGCCTGCACACGGTGCTGGAACGCCTGCTGGACAGCCTGAGTTACGAGGCGCCGGACCGCGATGGCGAGACGATCCGGGTGGATCAGGCCTACGTGGACGCGCACCTGGGCGAGCTGGTGCAGGACCCGGACCTGAGCCGCTACATCCTCTGACGCGTTCGCTTGATGAGTTGGCTTGTGTAAAAGCGGTGGCACTCCGGTGCTGCCGCTTTTTCTTTGTCCGTGTCGAACGGGTGCTTGGAGAGTTATCAAGGCGCGCGAGTGCCATGCGCTACTGCGCGGGGCGGGTACGGGCGGGGGTGAGGGACACGCTGCAAGTCCCGCTCCGCGGCCCGGCCCAGCCGCTGGCGGCTGGGCGTTCAGTCGCATGCGAGGCAGTGCCTCGCAAGCCATGCGCCTTCACCCATGTAAGCTCGACATACGCCATCCATGGCGTATGACGGTCCCGCACCCCCGCCCGTACCCACCCTTGGACAGGGGGTCGGCTTGCATCGCAAATCCAAACGCGCACGCACACGCATTTCGATTTGACTCGACACTCGGGGCGGTGGTGGGTGCTCCATCGTCTATCTGCCATCTGATCGCAGGAATCAGCGATGTTGTAGGGCGAGGATGCCAGCCTCCGCAAGGCGAATCTGCTTCATAGCCGGACCGCAGACTTCGCATCCGCAGTCTGCACGCATTTGGTCAGCACATAAAACCCGCGTTTACGTTGCGCACCGACCCACTGTCCAAGGGCGGGTATGGGTGGGGGTGCGGGACCGTTTTGCGCCATGGATGGCGCAAAAAGAG
>NZ_JAVWXA010000041.1:0-25428 GCF_036662295.1 Stenotrophomonas sp. | reverse complement strand
CCCACCGGCCCCGGGGGGGGTGGGGGGGGGGGCGGGGCCCGGTTGGCCCCCATGCCTGGCGCAAAAAGCGCCCCCTGGGTGGGGTGCCCGGACGGTCCCGCACCCCCACCCGTACCCGCCCAAGCCAGCGCAGGCGCACACGAGTGAACCCGTCTCTGCTTTTGACGTTGAAGTGGACGCTGAAGTGGACGTTGAAGCGGCAACAACAATCCAACCCCGCGCAGACAACTACGCTTCGTCGTCCGTCGGCAACGCCGTCGGAGGCGCGCCCGGGGTGAACACGCCCGGCTTCACGAACGCACTCAGGATCGCGTCCAGCGTCTGCGCGCCGTCGCGTTTGATCTCGAACAGCTCCGGCTCCAGCATCGCGCTGTACAGCACGCCGGTCAGGCTCGTGCTGACGATCCGCGCCACCGTGTCCACGTTCACGCCCTCGCGCAGCTGGCCCAGTTCCCGCGCCCGCTCGAACGCCGCCGCGAAGATCCCCAGCTCCTCCCGCGAGGCTTCCAGCTGCAGCTCCTGCATCGCCTGGCTCTCTACCGACAGATCGTTGCGCAGCATGATCTCCATCATGTTGCGCAGCCGCTCGTCGTCGGCCAGCTCCTGGAAGGAGACCAGCAACGCCGAACGCAGGTCCACCACCGGCGTGGACCGCTTGGAGGACGTCGTCCGCCGCAACCGCTCGATGAACGGAATGCGCTCGCGGTCGATCATCGCCGTCAGCACCTCCGTCTTGTTCTTGAAGTGCCAGTACACCGCCCCGCGCGTATAGCCCGCCCGCGCGCCGATCATCGCCAGGCTCGTCCCCGCCACCCCGTATTCATGGAAGCACGCCTGTGCCGCGTCGAGGATCCCCTCGCGCGTGGCCTGTGCTTCTTCTTTGGTTTTTCTGGCCATTGCGTTGTGCAGTTGCTGGATGAAACCGGCCTGAATTGTACCGCTTTACAAACAAACATGCATGTATGTATATTTCCGTCCCACTCATCCGCCGTGAGGACCGCGCGTACCCGTAACCGGTCCTCGCAGGTGTGATTTGCCGTATTTGATGTCCTGTTGCCTGTCATTCGCCACTTTTGGCGGGAGATAGCGCCTCAGGCGACCCTTTTCGTTTCCTGTGAGCCTCCCCATGTCCCGATCCCCGTACCGTCTCCTCGCGCTGTCCCTGGCGATCGCCTTGACCGTGTCCGCCTGTGGCGGTGGTGGCCAGGAGGCCCCGCAAGGCGGTCCCGGCCAGGTCACCGTTGCCACCCTCAAGGCCGAGCAGGTCGGCCTCACCCGCGAACTGCCCGGCCGCACCAATGCCTTCCTGGTCGCCGAAGTGCGGCCCCAGGTCAGCGGCATCGTCGCCAGGCGCCTGTTCACCGAAGGCGGCCTGGTCAGCGCCGGCCAGCCGCTGTACCAGGTCGATGACGCCAGCTACCGCGCCCAGGCCAACAGCGCCCGCGCCCAGCTCGCCCGCGCCGACGCCACCGCCAATGCCGCCCGCCTGAGCGCAAAGCGCATCACCGAGCTGGCCAAGGTCGATGCGGTCAGCAAGCAGGACCTGGAAAACGCCGTGGCCGCCCAGAAGCAGGCCGAGGCCGATGTCGGCGCCGCCCGGGCCAGCCTGGATGCCGCCAACGTCACCCTCGGTTATGCCCGCATCACCGCCCCGATCAGTGGCCGCATCGGCAAGTCCTCGGTCACCCAGGGCGCGCTGGTCAGCGCCGGCCAGGCCGATGCGCTGGCCACCGTGCAGCAGCTCGATCCCATCTACGTGGACCTGACCCAGTCGGCCAGCGAGCTGCTGCAGATGCGCCGCGAACTGGCCAACGGCACCCTGCAGGACAACCAGTCGCTGCCGGTCACCATCCTGCTCGATGACGGCACCGAGTTCGCCCACAAGGGCACCCTGGAATTCTCCGAGGTCAGCGTGGACCCCACCACCGGCAGCTACGCGCTGCGGGTCAAGGTGGCCAACCCGGACCAGCTGCTGATGCCGGGCATGTACGTGCGCGCGCAGGTCGGCAGCGGCGTGCGCGAGAACGGCCTGCTGGTGCCCATGCAGGGCATCGCCCGCGATGCCAAGGGCGAAACCTCGGCCATGGTGGTCGGCAAGGACAACAAGGTCGAAGTGCGACCGGTCAAGGTCAGCCGCGCCGTGGGCGGCAAGTGGCTGGTGGAGGACGGCCTCAAGGCCGGCGACAAGGTCATCGTCGAAGGCCTGCAGAAGATCCAGCCGGGCATGCCCGTGCAGGCCACCGAAATGGGCGCCGCGCCGGCCAAGCCGGCCCAGCCGGCGGCCGCCGCCCCGGCCGACAAGCAGTAAGCGGAGAACCCCATGGCACGTTATTTCATTGATCGACCCATCTTCGCGTGGGTGATCGCCATCATCATCATGCTGGCCGGCGCGCTGGCGGTGGTGAAGCTGCCGGTCTCGATGTACCCCGAAGTGGCACCGCCGGCGGTCGAAATCAGCGCCACCTACCCGGGTGCGTCGGCCAAGGTGGTCGAAGACTCGGTGACGCAGATCATCGAGCAGAACATGAAGGGCATCGATGGCCTGATCTACTTCTCCTCCAACAGCTCGGCCAACGGCCAGGCCACCATCACCCTCACCTTCGCCTCGGGCACCAACCCGGACATCGCCCAGGTGCAGGTGCAGAACAAGCTGCAGCTGGCCACCCCGCTGCTGCCGCAGGAAGTGCAGCGGCAGGGCATCAACGTGGCCAAGTCGAGCAGTGGCTTCCTGCAGGTGATCGGCTTCGTGTCCAACGACAACAGCATGGACGCCAACGACATCTCCGATTTCGTCGGCTCCAACGTGGTCGATACCCTCAGCCGCGTGCCGGGCGTGGGCAACATCCAGGTGTTCGGCGGCAAGTACGCCATGCGCATCTGGCTGGACCCCAACAAGCTGCACACCTACAAGCTCTCGGTGGATGAAGTCACCGCGGCGGTCACCGCGCAGAATGCCCAGGTGGCCATCGGCCAGCTCGGCGGCGCCCCGTCGATCAAGGGCCAGCAGCTCAACGCCACCATCAACGCGCAGAGCCGCCTGCAGACCCCCGAGCAGTTCCGCAACATCCTGGTGCGCGGTGGCACCGACGGCAGCGAGCTGCGCCTGGGCGACGTGGCCCGGGTGGAGCTGGGCGCGGAAAGCTACGACTTCGTCACCCGCTACAACGGCAAGCCGTCCACCGGTATCGCCATCACCCTGGCCACCGGCGCCAATGCACTGGATACGGCCAACGGCGTGCGCGCGGCGCTGGACGAACTCAAGCCCAACTTCCCGGCCGGGCTGGAAGCGGTCGTGCCGTATGACACCACCCCGTTCGTGCAGGTCTCCATCAAGGGCGTCATCAAGACCCTGATCGAAGCGATCGTGCTGGTGTTCGTGGTGATGTACCTGTTCCTGCAGAACTTCCGCGCCACGCTGATCCCCACCATCGCCGTGCCGGTGGTGCTGCTGGGCACCTTCGGCATCCTGGCCGCGCTGGGTTTCTCGATCAACATGCTCACCATGTTCGCCATGGTGCTGGCCATCGGCCTGCTGGTGGATGACGCCATCGTGGTGGTGGAGAACGTCGAGCGGATCATGTCCGAGGAGGGCCTGTCGCCGCTGGAAGCCACGCGCAAGTCGATGAGCCAGATCACCGGCGCGCTGGTCGGCATCGGCCTGGTGCTGTCGGCGGTGTTCGTGCCGATGGCCTTCATGAGCGGCTCCACCGGCGTGATCTACCGGCAGTTCTCGGCCACGATCGTCTCGGCCATGGCCTTGTCGGTGCTGGTGGCCATCGTGCTGACCCCGGCGCTGTGCGCCACCATGCTCAAGCCGCTGAAGAAGGGCGAGCACCACGTCGCGCACAAGGGCTGGTCCGGTCGTTTCTTCAACGGCTTCAACCGTGGCTTCGACCGCTCCAGCGAAACCTACCAGCGCGGCGTCAAGGGCATCCTGGCGCGGCCGTGGCGCTTCATGTCGATCTTTGCCGCGCTGGCGCTGGTGATGGGCGTGCTGTTCATGCGCCTGCCCAGTTCGTTCCTGCCCAATGAAGACCAGGGCATCCTGATGGCGCTGGTGCAGACCCCGGTCGGCGCCACCCAGGAGCGCACGCTGGAGGCGATGGGCAAGCTGGAAGACCACTTCCTGCAGAATGAAACCGAGGCGGTGGAATCGGTGTTCGCCGTGCAGGGCTTCAGCTTCGCCGGCATGGGCCAGAACGCCGGCATGGCCTTCATCAAGCTCAAGGACTGGAAGGAGCGCGATGCCGACCAGGGCGTGGGTCCGATCACCGGGCGCGCAATGGGCGCGCTGGGCCAGATCAAGGACGCCTTCATCTTCGCCTTCCCGCCGCCGGCCATGCCGGAGCTGGGCATCGGCTCGGGCTTCACCTTCTTCCTGAAGGACAACAGCGGCCAGGGCCACCAGGCCCTGCTGGATGCGCGCAACCAGCTGCTGGGCGGCGCCGGTGGCAGCAAGCTGCTGGCCAACGTGCGCCCCAACGGCCAGGAAGACACCCCGCAGCTGCGCATCGACGTGGACGTGGAAAAGGCCAATGCGCTGGGCCTGTCGGTGGCCTCGATCAACTCCACCCTGGCCACCGCGTGGGGCAGCAGCTACATCGATGACTTCATCGACCGTGGCCGGGTCAAGCGCGTGTACGTGCAGTCCGATGCGGACTTCCGCATGAACCCGGACGACTTCAACGTGTGGTCGGTGAAGAACACCCAGGGCGAGATGGTGCCGTTCAGTGCCTTCGCCTCCAAGCGCTGGGACTACGGTTCGCCGCGCCTGGAGCGCTACAACGGCGTGTCGGCGATGGAGATCCAGGGCGAGCCCGCCCCCGGCGTGGCCTCGGGCGATGCGATGGTGGAGATCGAGCGCCTGGCCAAGGACCTGCCGGCCGGCTTCGAGATCGAGTGGACCGCGCTGTCCTACCAGGAGCGCCAGGCCGGTTCGCAGACGCCGCTGCTGTACACGCTGTCGCTGCTGATCGTGTTCCTGTGCCTGGCCGCGCTGTATGAAAGCTGGAGCGTGCCGACCTCGGTGCTGCTGGTGGCCCCGCTGGGCATCCTCGGCGCGGTGCTGGCCAACACCATGCGCGGCATGGAACGCGACATCTACTTCCAGGTGGCGATGCTGACCACGGTGGGCCTGACCAGCAAGAACGCGATCCTGATCGTGGAGTTCGCCAAGGAAAACCTGGAGAAGGGCGTCGGCCTGATCGAGGCCACCATGCATGCCGTGCGCGATCGCCTGCGCCCGATCATCATGACCTCGCTGGCCTTCGGCCTGGGCGTGCTGCCGCTGGCCATCGCCTCCGGTGCCGGCTCCGGTGCGCAGCGCGCGATCGGTACCGGCGTGCTCGGCGGCATGGTGGTGGGCACGGTGCTGGGTGTGTTCTTCATCCCGCTGTTCTTCGTGGTGGTGCAGCGCCTGTTCAACCGCAAGCTGCGCGAGGGCGGCCGCCCGACCCCCACGCCGACCCAACGCAACGGCGATACGCCGGAAGGTGGCACCCATGAGTAAGGCGTCTTCCCTGCTGGCGGTGGCCGTGGCCATCGCCCTGTCCGGCTGCGCCACGCTGGTCCCGGCCAGCACCGAGGTCGCCCCGGCGATCCCGGCGCAGTGGCCGGCCACCGCCGCCACCGACGCGGCCAGCCCGGTCGCGGCGGCCGACATCGGCTGGCGTGATTTCTTCACCGACCCGCGGCTGCAGTCGCTGATCGAGCAGTCGCTGGCCAACAACCGCGACCTGCGCGTGGCCGTGCTCAACGTGGAGAAGGCGCGCGCGCAGTACCGCATCCAGCGCGCCGACCGCGTGCCGGCGATCGCGGCCACCGGACAGATGACCCGCAGTGGCGGCGACACGCCGGTGACCGAGCAGTTCAGCGCCAACCTGGGCGTGGTCGAGTTCGAACTGGACCTGTTCGGACGCGTGCGCAACCTCAGCCAGGCCGCGCTGCAGCAGTACTTCGCGCAGGCCGCCAACCGGCGCAGCGCGCAGTTGAGCCTGGTGGCCGAAGTGGCCAACGCCTGGCTCACCCTGGGCGCGGACGCCGAGCAGCTGCGGATCGCCCAGGCCACGCTGGCCACCTACGAGGATTCGCTGCGCCTGAGCGAGGCGCGCCACCAGCTCGGCGGCGCCTCCTCGCTGGAACTCAGCCAGACCCGCACCCTGGTGGAAACCGCGCGCACCGACGTGGCGCGGTTTGCCGGGCAGGTGGCCCAGGACCGCAACGCGCTGGTGCTGCTGGCCGGCGGGCCGGTGCCGGACACCCTGCTGCCGGCCACCGAAGTGGAGCAGGTGGCGGCGGTGCGCGCGCTGCCGGCCGGCGTGCCGGGCGAGGTGCTGCTGCGGCGGCCCGACGTCATGGCCGCTGAACACACGCTGTTGTCGGCCAATGCCAACATCGGCGCGGCGCGTGCAGCGTTCTTCCCCTCGATCAGCCTCACCGGCAGCATCGGCTCGGCGTCGTCGGAGCTCTCTGGCCTGTTCGATGGCGGCACCCGCGTGTGGAGCTTCATGCCCAAGCTCAACCTGCCGATCTTCCAGGGCGGCAAGCTGCGCGCCAACCTGGGCGTGGCCAACGCCGACCGCGACATCGCGCTGGCGCAGTATGAAAAGGCGATCCAGTCCGGCTTCCGCGAGGCCGCCGATGCGCTGGCGCTCAACGACAGCCTGGATGCGCAGTTGAGCTCGCAGCAGGCGCTGGTGGCCGCCGCCGAGCAGGCGCAGACGCTCTCGCAGGCGCGTTACGACGCCGGCCTGGACAGCTTCCTCACCCTGCTCGATGCGCGGCGCACGGCCTATACCGCGCGCAAGTCGCTGGTCAGCACGCAGCTGGCCCGGCAGTCCAACCAGGTCGCGCTGTACAAGGTGCTGGGTGGCGGCTGGCACGAGCGCGGCTGACGCCCGGCCACGCTGCACAGGGCAGGCGGCGCACGGGCGGGGTCATGTCGGTCGGTCGCCGCCGCGATGGGCGGCGTGGCAGGAGGCGCGCACGCGGTCGAGCGCGTCGCCGGCCTCGCGCGCCATGCGCTCGTAGTCGCGGCGGATTTCTTCCAGGCGCTCTTCGTCCAGCTCTTCCAGGTCCAACAGTTCGTTGTTGGCCTCGGCGGTGGCCCGGATCAGCTCGTCAAGCTTGATCTGCACCGCCGCCGCGTCGGCGTTCTGGCTGTGCTGGATCAGGAACACCATCAGGAAGGTGATGATCGTGGTGCCGGTGTTGATCACCAGCTGCCAGGTATCGTTGAATTTGAAGACCGGGCCGCTGAGTGCCCAGAGCACCACGATGGAGACGGCAGCCAGGAACGTCCAGGGCGTTCCTGCGGCATAGGCCGCCTTCTTGGCGACCAGGTTGAACACACTTCGAAGGCTCATGCGGCACGCTGGGTTGGTAACAGGCCCCCATCATTGGCGGCGTGCCGTGTAGGGGCCGTGCACTCGGTGGTGCGCGGCGCCGCCGCTGTCAGGCGCGTGCCGCACCCAGTCGCGGGCGGCCGTCCACGTCGTGGCGGCTGGCCAGGTAAACGTGTTCCCAGCACTGCTCGACGAACTCGCGGGCCTGCGCCTCGCTCAGGCGCGGCATGATCTGCAGCGCGTACTGGGTCTGGAAGGATTCGTCGCGCTGCTCGTCGCTGGCGCGCGGTTGGGTGATCAGCGAATCGCAGGCGAACTTGATCCACGGTACGTAGTGGCCGAACGAACCGCTGCCCGTGCCGAGGGTGCCGTCAGCATGACGCTGGCGCCAGTAGGCGACTTCGGCGTCGACATCGATCACGGCGGGGATGGAAAGCTGGGCGGAGGACATGGTCGCTTCGATATGCAGGGAAGGAGTGGAACAAGAGTGCGTAAGGCGCAGTGCATGCCGCGTCATGGCGATGTCGAGCCTGCGTGGCCGGGATCGCTGAAGAATTCAGGGCGGGTGCGGCTCACCAGCTGCGCATGGTCGACCACGCCCAGCCGTTCGGCGAAGGTTGCCAGCTGGTTGCAGAGGTCCACGCGGTGCTGCGGGTGGGCCAGGATCAGGGCCTCCTGGATGGCCTGGTAGGCAGACCAGAACGGGGCAGCGTTGCGGTGCGTGGCATGGTGCACCTGCAGCTGGTCCCATGCGCTTGAGAGCGCCATGTCCAGGTCGGTGCGGCGGATTTGGGCATTCATGACGTCTCCTCGACGTTGCTGCCCCCTGTGAATCCACCATAGGCGCTGTGTGCGTGCCGGATGTTAGTGCCATGTGTGCAGGCGGTCGTCGGCGTGTACGCAAACACGCCGTTGATGCGGCCACGACGCTGCTGGCACAGGCGCTTCACCTGGCTGTATGGAACTGAAGCGTTCAGAACGCGGCACGCTGCGACGTGATGTCGCAGCGGCGATGCGCGGCGTTGGCAGGCCCAACGCGCGCAGAACAAGGGCGCGGCTTATTCGCCGATATCTTCGTTCCACACCTCGGGATGGTCGGCGATGAAACCGCCGAGCAGGTCGATGCAGGCCTGGCTCTGCATGTCGATCACCTTGACCCCGTTCTCGCGCAGCCATTCGATGCCGCCCTGGAAGGTGACCGACTCGCCCACCACCACCGTGCCGATGTTGAACTGGCGCACCAGCCCGCTGCAGTACCAGCAGGGGGCCAGGGTGGTCACCATGATGGTGTCCTGGTAGCGGCGCTGGCGGCCGGCCTTGCGGAACGCATCGGTCTCCCCGTGCACCGAGGGGTCGCCTTCCTGCACGCGGCGGTTGTGGCCGCAGCCCAGCAGGCGGCCGTCGTTGTGGTACAGCGCCGCGCCGATCGGGATGCCGCCCTCGGCCAGGCCCTGGCGGGCTTCGGCGATGGCGGTTTCAAGCAGGGCGGCGTAGTCGGGGGTGGTGATCATGGGTCTGGGCCATCGGGGTCGGGGCGCCCATGATAGGGGGCCGGCAGCGGCCTGCGACGCCTGGACGCGGCGCCGAGGTGCCGCAGCGCGCCGAGCGGTGCGATAATCGCCCCATGAGCGAATCCCCCTACAAGAGTGGCACCACCCATTTCGGCTTCCGCGATGTTGCCGCCAAGGACAAGCAGAAGCTGGTGGGCGAAGTGTTCACCTCGGTCGCGCGCAGCTACGACCTGATGAACGACCTGATGAGCCTGGGCATCCACCGTGCGTGGAAGCGCTACTACGTGGCCACCGCCCAGGTGAAGCCGGGCGACCGCGTCCTGGACCTGGCCGGCGGCACCGGCGACATCGCCGCGCTGATCAAGGAGCGGGTGGGCGATGAGGGCAACGTGGTGCTGGGCGACATCAACGCCGGCATGCTCTCGGTCGGCCGCGACCGGCTGATGAACCGCGGCCTGGTCAAGGGCCTGGAGTACGTGCAGTGCAACGCCGAGGCGCTGCCCTTCCCCGATGCCAGCTTCGACCTGGTGACCATCGCCTTCGGCCTGCGCAACGTGACCGACAAGGACGCCGGGCTGCGCGAGATGTACCGCGTGCTCAAGGTGGGCGGCCAGGCGCGCGTGCTGGAGTTCTCCGAAGTGACCGCGGACTGGTTCAAGCCGATCTACGATTTCCACTCGTTCAAGATCCTGCCCAAGCTGGGCCAGCTGTTCGCCCGCGACGGGGACAGCTACCAGTACCTGGCCGAGAGCATCCGCAAGCACCCGCCGCAGGACCAGCTCAAGGCGATGATGGGCGAGGCCGGGTTCGAGCGCTGCCACTACAAGAACCTGACCGGCGGCATCGTCTCGATCCACTCCGGCTACAAGCTCTGAGCCGTCGCGGCAGCGGCACGGGACGCGCCCGCAACGGGCGCGCCTGAATAGGCCACGGGCGGGGCACGGCTGCCCGCCGGTGCGGACAGGGGGTAAACTGGTCGTTTCACCCTGATCGGTCCCGATGTCCATGCGATCTCCGTTCCTGTTGATTCCCCTGGCCGTGGCGCTGGCCGCCGGCTGCTCCAAAGAAGCGGCGGCCCCGACCGCCGAGCCCACCGCCACCGCACCGGCGAGCACTGCCATGAAAGCCGACAGCCGCAGCCACGACGAAAGCTCCTACGCCGAGCCGGACAAGGTGGTGGTCAAGGACCTGGCGCTGGACCTGAAGCTGGATTTCGATGCCCGGCAGATCGGCGGCACCGCCACCTACACCCTGGAGTGGAAGGACAAGGCGGCCAAGCAGCTGGTGCTCGATACCCGCGAGCTGACGGTTGAAAAGGTCGAGGCGCTGGACGCCGACGGCAAGACCACGCCGCTGCCGTTCGTGCTGGCCCCGGCCGACAAGGTGTTCGGCAGCAAGCTGAGCATCGAGGCACCGGCGCAGCCGGCCAAGGTGCAGATCACCTACCACACCGCGCCGACCGCCTCGGGCCTGCAGTGGCTGGAGCCGTCGATGACCGAGGGCAAGAAGCTGCCCTTCATGTTCAGCCAGTCCCAGGCCATCCACGCCCGTTCGTGGGTGCCGCTGCAGGACACGCCGAGCGTGCGCTTCACCTACAGCGCGCACGTGGTCTCGCGCCCGGACGTGATGGTGCTGATGAGCGCCGACAACGATCCCAAGGCCGCGCGTGATGGTGACTACACCTTCAAGATGCCGCAGCCGATCCCGTCCTACCTGCTGGCCATCGCCGCCGGCGACCTGGTGTTCGAGCCGATCTCCGGCCGCTCGGGCGTGTGGGCCGAACCGACCATGGTCGGCAAGGCGGCCAAGGAATTCGAGGACACCGAGAAGATGATCGGTGCGGCCGAGAAGCTGTACGGCGAGTACCGCTGGGGCCGCTACGACATGCTGGTGCTGCCGCCGTCGTTCCCGTTCGGCGGCATGGAAAACCCGCGCCTGACCTTCGCCACCCCGACCGTGATCGTGGGCGACAAGTCGCTGGTGTCGCTGGTGGCCCATGAGCTGGCGCACAGCTGGTCGGGCAACCTGGTGACCAATGCGAGCTGGAAGGACATCTGGCTCAACGAGGGCTTCACCACCTACGTGCAGGGGCGCATCACCGAGGCGCTGTACGGCCAGGAGATGGCCGAGATGGAGCGCGAGATCGACCAGAACGACCTGCTGGCCGAAGTGAAGGACATGAGCCCGGCCGACCAGGCGCTGGCGCTGCCGCCACTGACCGAGCGCGACCCGGACGAGGCGTTGAGCAACGTGGCCTACGTGAAGGGCTCGTGGTTCCTGCAGTTCCTGGAGCAGCGCTTCGGCCGTGAGACGTTCGACCCGTTCCTGCGTGGCTGGTTCGATGACCATGCCTTCCAGAGCGCCAACACCGACCAGTTCGTGGCGTACCTGAAGAAGAACCTGCTGTCCAAGAAGCCCGGCGCGGTGACCGATGCCGAGCTGAAGGCGTGGCTGGACGAGCCGGGCATTCCGGCATTCGCGACGAAGGCGCGTTCGCGCAACTTCTCGATCGTCGATACCGCGCGCATCGCCTGGCAGGGCAGCAACACGCTGCCGAACGTGCAGATCAGCAGCGAGTGGGGCACGCAGGAATGGGTGCACTTCATCGACGGCCTGGGCAAGACGCTGCCGGTGGAGAAGCTGGCGGCGCTGGACAAGGCCTACCACTTCACGGGCACCGGCAATGGCGAGATCGCGATGCGCTGGTACCCGCTGGCGATCCGCAGCGGCTACACCGAAGCCAACGAGCCGGCCGCGGCGTTCATCGAGCGGGTGGGCCGTCGCAAGCTGATCCTGCCGATCTACGCCGAACTGGTGAAGACGCCCGAAGGCCTGGCGTTTGCCAAGGCGGCCTTCGAGAAGGCCAAGCCGGGCTACCACCCGATCACCACCGCCTCGGTGCAGGACATGCTGGACAAGGCAAGCCGGTAATGCCGGCGGTTGGCCGGCAATCCCGGCCAACCGGCAACGCGCGATGCAATGCCTGAAAGAACGGCGGGGAAACCCGCCGTTTTTTTGTGCGTGTCCCACATGCCGGCGTGGCCTGCACCGTGCACCGGCATCGCCGCGCCGGCACCTGCGGCGGACGTCGGGTTGGTAAAGTAGGCCGGTGATGCCTGCGGGCGTCCTGCCCACTTACGGAGCCTCCCATGAAACGACTGATCCTCATCGCCGCGTGCACCCTGGCCCTGGCCGCCTGCAGCAACCCCGAGGAAGCGCGCAAGGCGCAGGAAGCGGCTGCCGCGGCCGCCAAGGCGCAGCAGGAAGCCAAGGCCGAGGACGTGGCCAAGCAGTACGACATGGCCGTGGCGGCCCAGGATTGGGAGCGCGCGCGCCTGCATGGCGGCGCACTGCTGGACCAGTACAAGGACACCGACGTGGCCGCGCGCATCGAGCCGGGGTTTGCCGAGGTGCAGGCCAAGGGGGATGCCGCGCGCGACCTGCGTCGCATGCAGGGCCTTTGGCAGTACAACCAGATCCCGGCGGGCAAGGGCACCCAGTTCTCGGCGCAGATCTACAGCAAGGAGCGCGTGGACGTGGATGGCAGCGGCGCCAAGCCGGTGCAGCTGGTGTTCCGCGACCACCCCGAGTGGACGCGGCATGCCTACCTGGTGCTGCAGGCCGGCGACTTCCGCTGCCCGCAGTGCAAGGTGCAGGTCCGCGTGGACGGCGGCAAGCCGATCGCCATGGCCGCCTGGCGGCCCAAGACCGACGAGGCGATCGCGATGTTCATCACCGACCAGAAGGCGCTGTGGAAACTGGCGCGCAAGGCCAAGGTGATCAGCATCGAGTTCCCGGTCAAGGCCGGCGGCACGCGCACGGCGGTGTTTGAAACCGGTGGCGTGGACACCCAGCGCATGCCCAAGTGGTGGGAGTGACCGTGGCCCATCCCCCGGTGGCGGCCCTGCCGCTGTCGGCGATCCGCCACTGGGTGTTCGACATGGACGGCACCCTCACCGTGGCGGTGCATGATTTCGAGCGGATCAAGCGCGAACTGGCGATCCCGGTGCAGGACGACATCCTGACCCACCTGGCCGGGCTGCCGGCCGCCGAGGCCGCCGCCAAGCAGGCCTGGCTGCTGGCCCACGAGCGCGCCCTGGCTGGCCAGGCCCGGGCCGCCGAGGGGGCGGTGGCGCTGGTCCGCGCGCTGCACGGCGCCGGCTGCCGGCTGGGCATCCTCACCCGCAACGTGCGTGGGCTGGCCCAGGTGACCCTGCAGGCCATCGGACTGGGCGATGTGTTCGCCGAACAGGACATCATCGGCCGCGACGAGGCCGCGCCGAAGCCGTCCCCGGCCGGGCTGGCCCATTTCGTCCAGCGCTGGCGGGTGGACCCGGCGCAGGTGGTGATGGTGGGCGACTACCGCTTCGACCTGGAATGCGGCCGTGCCGCCGGCACCCGCACCCTGCTGGTCAACACCCCCGACAACCCCTGGCCGGGCATGGCCTGCTGGCACCGCACCGACTGCGGCCGGGTCCTGGCCGAATGGCAACGCAAAGACCCGCCAACCCCCTAGCGCAGCGTGAGCCAGTCATCCAACTCAACGCCGCTCCCACCCACCACCTCGCGACCCACCCACGGGTGGAAAGCCCCCTTGGTGTTCAAGGGGGCGCGCCGAAGGCGGGGGGATCAGGAGGCGTGCGCGGGTCGGTTGCGCCGCAGGCGCAGTCGACTCAAGGGGGCGCGCCGAAGGCGGGGGGATCAGGAGGCATGCGCGGGTCGGTTGCGCCGCAGGCGCAGTCGACTCAAGGGGGCGCGCCAAAGGCGCGGGGTTTAGGAGGAATGCGCCGGCAATTCGGTTACGCGTTAAGCGCGTAACCGAATTGCTGCTTGAACTGCTCGTTGAACTCGTCAAAGGTGAAGCGCTGGTTCTGCGTGCCCGGGTGCTCCACCTTCAGCGCGCCCATCAGGTTGCCCATGCGGCCGATGGTGAGCCAGTCGTAGCCCTTCTCGATGCCGTAGATCAGGCCGGCGCGGAAGGCGTCGCCGCAGCCGGTCGGGTCGACCACGCGGCGCTCGTGCGCCGGCGGGATGTCATAGGTCTTTTCCGGGGTATGGATCACCGCGCCCTTGGGGCCGCGGGTGGTGATGTAGGCCTTGACCCGGCTCACGATCGCCTGCTCGTCCCAGCCGGTGCGCTCCTGCAGCAGGTTGGACTCGTAGTCGTTGACCACCACGTAGTCGGCCTGCTCGATGAAGGTGCGCAGCTCGGGGCCGTTGAACAGCGGCATGGCCTGGCCCGGGTCGAAGATGAACGGCACGCCGGCGTCGAAGAACTCCTGCGAGTTCTGGATCATGCCCTCGCGCCCGTCCGGGCCGACCAGGCCCAGGGTCACGCCCGGCACGTCCTTCACGTGGTTCTCGTAGGACCGCATCATCGCGCCGGGGTGGAAGGCGGTGATCTGGTTGTTGTCGTGGTCGGTGGTGATGAACGCCTGCGGGGTGAACAGCTCGTCGATCACCTTGATCCGGCTCAGGTCGATGCCCAGGCCCTGGAAATACTCCCGGTACGGGCCGAAGTCCGAGCCCACCGTGCCCATCGGGATCGGATCGCCGCCCAGCAGGTGCAGGTTGTAGGCGATGTTGCCGGCGCAGCCGCCGAACTCGCGGCGCATGCGCGGCACCAGGAAGGACACGTTCAGGATGTGCACTTTGTCCGGCAGGATGTGATTCTTGAACTGGTCCGGGAACACCATGATGGTGTCGAAGGCAAGAGAACCACAGATCAAAGCGGACATCGATTAAGCCTATGCGGAGAGGAGTTTGAGGCCCGCCGGGCGGGCAACGAAACGGCGCCCTCGGGCGCCCTGCGGTGCAAAGGTTAACGGGTGAGGCGGCTTTGGGCCAGAACCGGGGCCATCGGGGGGCATCGAAATTCGCCTGAATGGCCGTGAAGGCTTGCTTTGCACCAGATTTGTCCTTGCTCGCGCACAGGGGGATTGCTAGGCTTGTCGCCCTCGAATTCTGCCCATTTTTTCGCCATCCCGCGTTGGGCGCGACACCCCTCAGGATCAACTCCCAGATGTTCAAGAAATTGCGTGGCATGTTCTCCAATGACCTGTCCATTGACCTGGGCACGGCCAATACCCTCATCTACGTGCGCGGGCAGGGGATCGTGCTGAATGAGCCGTCGGTGGTCGCCGTGCGCCAGGACCGCGCCATCGGCGGGACCCGCCGGGTGGCCGCCGTGGGCGCCGAGGCCAAGCAGATGCTCGGCCGTACCCCGGGCCACATCACCACCATCCGCCCGATGAAGGACGGCGTCATCGCCGACTTCACCTACACCGAGGCGATGCTCAAGCACTTCATCAAGAAGGTCCACAAGTCGCGCTTCCTGCGCCCGAGCCCGCGCGTGCTGGTCTGCGTGCCGGCCGGCTCGACCCAGGTCGAGCGCCGCGCCATCAAGGAATCGGCCGAGGAGGCCGGGGCGCGTGACGTGTTCCTGATCGAAGAGCCCATGGCGGCGGCGATCGGCGCCGGCATGCCGGTCACCGAAGCCCGCGGCTCGATGGTCATCGACATCGGCGGCGGCACCACCGAAGTGGCCGTGATCTCGCTCAACGGCATCGTCTATTCGGCCTCGGTGCGCATCGGCGGCGACCGCTTCGACGAGTCGATCACCAACTACGTGCGCCGCAACCACGGCATGCTGATCGGTGAGGCCACCGCCGAGCGGATCAAGGTGGAACTGGGCTGCGCCTACCCGCAGGCGGAAGTGACCGAGATGGAAATCTCCGGCCGCAACCTCGCCGAGGGCGTGCCGAAGATGATCAAGATCAACTCCAACGAGGTGCTCGAAGCCCTGCACGAGCCGCTCTCGGGCATCGTCAGCGCGGTCAAGCTGGCCCTGGAGCAGACCCCGCCGGAACTCTGCGCCGACGTCGCCGAGCGCGGCATCGTGCTCACCGGCGGTGGCGCCCTGCTGCGCGACCTGGACCGCCTGATCTCCGAAGAGACCGGCCTGCACGTGCAGGTGGCCGACGATCCGCTGACCTGCGTGGCCCGTGGTGGCGGTCGCGCCCTGGAGCTGGTGGACATGCACGGCAACGAGTTCTTTGCGCCGGAGTAAGTCGTACCCGCGCCGTTTCCTGCACGCGCCCCTGCCGCGTGATGCCCGCTGCGTGCCTGTCACGCCGGGCATCGCCACGCCGGGGCGTTGTCGCATCCCCTTCCTGTTTGCCTCCAGTCGAAGCCAGTCGTGCCGCCCTACGCCGGTCCTCCCGTAGCCTCCCGCCAGGGCGATGCCGCCAGCCCGCTGCGGCTGCTCGCCTACCTGGCCCTGGCCATCACCCTGATCGTCCTCGACGACCAGGCCGGCTGGCTGGCGCGCCTGCGCGCGCAGGCCAACGTGCTGGTGCAGCCGGTCTGGGCGCTGGCCGGGCTGCCCGGCAAGCTGGGCACCCAGGTCAAGGACAACGCGGCCAGCCATGGCCAGCTGGTGGAGGAGAACCGCACGCTGCGCAACCAGCTGCTGATCGCCAACGCCCGCCTGACCCGGCTGCAGACCGCCGCGCTGGACAACGCGCAGCTGCGTGAGCTGCTTAACGTGGCCGAGCGCAGCGGGCTGGACGTGCAGCTGGCGCCGATCCTGGACATCGACCTGGACCCGGTCCGGCAGCGGCTGGTGCTGGCCGCCGGCAGCCGCGATGGCGTGCACATGGGCCAGGCCGTGATCGATGCCGGTGGCCTGATGGGGCAGGTGATCGCCACCACCGGCAACAACGCCACCGTGCTGCTGCTGACCGACCCGGACCACGCGGTGCCGGTGACGGTGGCGCGCAACGGCGTGCGCCTGATCGTCTATGGGCGCGGCGATACCCTGGAGCTGCGCGACATCCCGCTCAGTGCCGGGGTGGAAGTGGGCGATGAGATCGTCACCTCCGGCCTGGGCGGGCGCTTCCCGGCCGGGTTCCCGGTGGGAAAGATCACCGCGCTGCGCCCCGATGACACCCATGCCTTCCTGGTCGGCGAGCTGAAGCCGGCCGCCCAGCTCGATCGTGGCCGCGATGTACTGCTGCTGCGGCCGGGTGCGGCAATTCAGGTGCCTGCGGCACATGAATTGCCTCAGCCGGATGTGCCTGCGGCAAACGCGGCTGCCGCGGGGGCTGCGCCCCTCAACACCGCGCCAGCCGGCGCTCCGGTAGTGCCGGCCGCTGGCCGGCAACCCAGCCAACCGACCGTGCCGGCCGCTGGCCGGCAACCCCCGTCATCCCGGACACCGGCGCCCGCGCCGGTCCCGACACCGGCCACCGCCGCCCCTGAAACCGGCGCGGTGCCGCCGGAGGAGCAGCGATGA
The DNA here is from genome assembly GCF_036662295.1 of Stenotrophomonas sp. Taxonomy (GTDB): domain Bacteria; phylum Pseudomonadota; class Gammaproteobacteria; order Xanthomonadales; family Xanthomonadaceae; genus Stenotrophomonas. The sequence continues at coordinate 8,278 of NZ_JAVWXA010000041.1, read as the reverse complement.
GCCGCCTGCGCGACAAAGCCTGGGTGCTGCCGGTCAGCGTGGTCCTGGCGCTGCTGCTGGGCCTGCTGCCGCTGCCGGCGCTGCTGCAGCCGCTGCGCCCGTACTGGCTGGCGCTGGTGCTGGCCTATTGGGTGATCGAGGCGCCGGACCGGGTCGGGCTGGGCATCGCCTTCGCCAGTGGCGTGGTCGCCGACCTGCTGTACGGCGGGGTGCTCGGCGAGCAGGCGCTGCGGCTGGTCATGCTGATCTTCATCCTGCAGCGCTTCCGCGCGCGCATCCGCTTCTTCCCCATGTCCCAGCAGATGCTGGTGATCGGCGGGCTGCTGTTCAACGACCGCATCGTCGGGGCGGTGGTGCACATCGTGGTCGGCGAGCCGGCCCTGCCGTGGGCGTATTGGTGGGCACCGCTGCTGGGCATGGCGCTGTGGCCGCTGCTGTTCGTGCTGCTGGACGCGGTGCGCTTCGGGCGTCGCGGTCGCTGACATGTACGTGCGCCGCCAGGCCAAGAACCCCCATGCCGAAGCCGAGCAGTTCCGGCGCCGCGCCGCGCTGGGCTTCCTGGGCGTGCTGGTCTGCCTGATCGGGCTGGGCGGCTGGTACTTCAAGCTGCAGGTGCTCGACCACGACATCTACGCCACGCGCTCGGAGGCCAACCGGATCAAGCCGCGGCCGGTGGTGCCCGGGCGCGGCATGATCTACGACCGCAACGGGCGCCTGCTGGCCGAGAACGTGCCGGCCTTCCGGCTGGACATCACCCCGGACAAGGTCAAGGACATGGACGCCACCCTGGCCGGGCTGGCGAAGATCCTGGCGCTGAGCCCGGAGGACATCGAGACCTTCAACAAGTCGCGCAAGAGCCGCCGCAAGTTCCTGCCGGTCACGCTCAAGCTGCGCGTCACCGACGAGGAAATGGCGCGCTTTGCGGTGGACCGCTGGCGCTACCCCGGCGTGGAGCTGGAGCCGTACCTGACCCGGCGCTATCCCTACGGCGACCTGTTCGCGCACATCATCGGCTACGTGGGCCGGGTGGATGACAAGGACCTGGAGATCCTCGGCGAGGGCAATGCCGCGCTGACCCACATCGGCAAGTCCGGGCTGGAGCGCTATTACGAGACGCAGCTGCGCGGCAAGGTCGGCTACGAGCAGGTGGAGACCAACGTCCAGGGCCGCGCCATCCGCACCATCGGCCGGGTCGCGGCGCAGTCGGGCAGCGACCTGCGCCTGTCCATCGATGCCGACCTGCAGCGGGCGATGGTGGCCGCCTTCGGCGAGTTCGAGGGCGCGGCGGTGGCCATGGACCCGCGCACCGGCGAGATCCTGGCCATGGTCAGCCTGCCGTCCTACGACCCCAACCTGTTCGTCAATGGCATCTCCCATGCCGACTTCCAGGCGCTCAACAGCAGCCCCTCGCGGCCGCAGTTCAACCGCCTGGTGCTGGGCGGGGTGGCCCCCGGCTCGACGATCAAGCCGCTGATCGGCCTGGCCGGGCTGGACAGCGGCACCCGCCGGCCGGAGGACAAGATCTTCTCCAAGGGCATGTTCTACCTGCCCGGGACCTCGCGTGGCTGGGGCGATGCCAACCGCGGCGGGCATGGCTGGACCGACCTGCGCAAGTCGATCACCCAGTCGGTCAACACGTACTACTACCAGCTCGCGCTGGACATGGGCATCGACCGGTTCGACCACTACATGGGTTACTACGGGTTCGGCGCGCCCACCGGCATCGACCTCACCGGCGAGATCGGCGGCATCCTGCCGTCGCCGGCCAACAAGTACAAAAGCCGCAAGGAGCGCTGGTATCCCGGCGACACCGTCAACGTGAGCATCGGCCAGGGCGACTGGAAGGTGACCCCGCTGCAGCTGGTGCACGGCGTGGCGGGGATCGGCGACGGCCAGCTGCGCACCCCGCACCTGGTGATGCAGCAGCGCGCCGGCTTCGATGCCGACTGGGCGGCGATGCCGGCCGGCGAGACCAAGCCGGTCAGCCCCAGCCCGGGCAACCTGCAGGCCGTGCGCGAAGGCATGATGGGCACCATGCGGCCCGGCGGCAGCGGCGCGCGCGCGGCGGCCGGCGCGCCGTACACCATCGCCGGCAAGACCGGCACCGCGCAGGTGATCAGCCGCCGCGGCACGGCCGCGGTGAACCCCAAGAGCCTGCCCATGCACCTGCGCCATCGCTCGCTGTTCGTGGGCTTCGCCCCGGCCGAGAACCCGGTGATCGCCGTGGCGATCGCGGTGGAGGGCGGCGGCTACGGCGGCTCGGCGGCCGCGCCGATCGCGCGCAAGCTGTTCGATGCCTGGCTGCTGGGCAAGATGCCCGATGGCCTGGAGCCGCTGGACAGCGAGCGCGGCACCACCGCGATCGGGATCACCGCGTTCGAGGGCAGCGACAGCGATGCCCGCGCGGCCGGCGATGCGGCCGCCGCGGCGCTGGAGACGCTGCCGATCGTGGTCGGCGTGCCCAGCCTGCCAGCCCCGGGCCCCGCGGCACCAGGTACGCCCGTGCCGGCCGCGCTGCCGGCCCCGACCGCGCCCGTGGCGCCGGAGCGATCGCGATGAAGGTGTTCCTGCGCTGGGCCGCCGACATGGTCGCCCGCTTCTGCGCCTCGCTGGACTGGGTGCTGTGCCTGGCGCTGGGCGCGTTGATGCTGATCGGGCTGTCGGTGCTCAAGAGCGCTGGCGGCGACGGCCTTGTGTATGCGCAGGGCGCGCGGTTCGTGGTCGGGTTGGGCGCGATGTGGGCGATCTCGCGCGCCTCGATCCTGCGCATCCGCTCGGCCACGCCGCTGATCTATGCGATTTCGATGATTCCGCTGCTGGCGGTGTTCGTGCTGGGCACGGGCAAGTACGGCCGGCAGTGGCTGGACCTCAAGCTGTTCTACCTGCAACCGGCCGAGCTGCTCAAGGTGAGCCTGCCGATGATGGTGGCCTGGTACCTGCACAAGATGCCGCTGCCGCCGCGTTTCTCCACGGTGATGGTGAGCGCGGTGATCATCGGCGTGCCGACCGGGCTGGTGATGCTGCAGCCGGACTTCGGGACCGGGGTGCTGATCGCCGCCAGCGGCGCGTTCGTGCTGCTGCTGGCCGGCCTGCCCTGGTGGTGGGTGGGCGTGGCGGTGGGCGGGGTGGCTGCGGCGGCGCCGGTGGCCTGGATCTGGCTGCTGCGGCCTTACCAGAAGGACCGCATCATGATGTTCCTGGACCCGGAGATGGACGCGCTCGGCGCGGGCTGGAACATCATCCAGTCCAAGATCGCGATCGGCTCGGGCGGATTCGACGGCAAGGGCTGGGGGCAGGGCTCGCAGTCGCACCTGAACTTCATTCCCGAGCAGACCACCGACTTCGCGTTCTCGGTGCTGAGCGAAGAGTTCGGCTGGCTGGGCGTGGCCACGGTCCTGACGCTGTACCTGGTGGTGATCGGGCGCTGCCTGTGGATCGCCTCGCAGTCGCGCGATTCCTACTCGCGGCTGCTGGCCGGCGCCACCGGCCTGGCGTTCTTCGTCTACGTGCTGGTCAACGGCGGGATGATTTCCGGCCTGTTGCCCGTGGTCGGCGTACCGATGCCCCTGATCAGCTACGGCGGCACCTCGGCGGTCTCGCTGCTGGCCGGCTTCGGGCTGGTGATGGCCGCGCGCAGCCACCAGCCGGTTCATGGCGGGTACGGCTGAGCGGGTAGGCCGCGTTGTGCGCCGCGCGGGGCAAGTGGGTTCCGGCGCTGCGTGCAGCCACCCATGGGGTGGCTCTACCCCCTCCCCTCAGGGTAGAGCCACCCCATGGGTGGCTGCTCTTCGCATCTGCCCCCGCACCCCCGTCCGCAAATCCCGTCCTTCCGGCATTGCTTGCAGCCACCCATGGGGTGGCTCTACCCACCTTCGCCCCGCATACCCATCCGCAGCACCCGTCGTTTCGGCATTGCGTGCAGCCACCCATGGGGTGGCTCTACCCCCCTTCTGCCGTTCTCCTGCCCGCATCGATCCGCGCATGAACAGGCGAAATGCGTCAGCGTTTGGCGGGTTTGGTGGAGGGTTCGTCAACAAAGTGACGGAAAAGTGGGATGTGGCGCACAGATATGAAGGGAGTTGATTCGGATCAATGGACTTGTCGCAATCGGCCGGCACAATGGCGGCCCGTCAGCAGGGTGTCGCGAGCCAAGCGCCGCATCCGGGGAGCTTGATGGGGAGCAGTTGATCCAACGGGTACAAGGCGCGCGGCGTGCGCTGGGGAGTTGCACGCTGCGCGAGTACCGACCGGATCGGTTTGGCCGGTTGCGTCCATGGGGATGGGGGCGCAACCGGCAAAACCTCTCACGCGCCTGCGTGGATGCTCCGGGCCGCGCTGATCAGTGCCACGCCCGTCGCCGGCTGAATGGGGCAGGGCCCCGCACCCGTGTAGACACGCGCTTAACGATTGCCCCGTATGGCGGGCAAATCGTTGTGATTCATGGCCTTAGGGGTTTTAATTCATCCTCGGTCTGCTAACCTGCCGCGATGATCCGACGCTCCCTGGCCTGCATGCTTACGCTCGGTTTGGTCGCTTGTGCGACCCAGCCGCCATCCCCGTCACCGGCGCCGCAGGCCTCGAGTGCCCCCAACAAGCCGGTCAACGCGACCAAGGGCCCGGCCGAAGCCGCGCCGGAGGCGGCCGCCGCCACTGCCGCGCCGGTCGATCTGACCCCGGTGCCGTTCGCGGTGGCCCGCGCCAACTTCGTGCGTGACACCGCCCAGCGCTACGGCATCCCCGCGGCCCAGATCGAGGCCACGCTGGCCCAGGCGCAGGTGCGTGACCCGATCATCGCGGCGATGTCGCGCCCGGCCGAGCGGGTCAAGCCGTGGAACGAATACCGGCCGATGTTCATCAGCCAGGCGCGGATCGATGGCGGCCGCCGCTTCCTTGCCGAGCACCGCGCCGAACTCACCCGCGTGCAGCAGCGCACCGGCGTGCCGGCCGAGGTGATCGTGGCGATCATCGGCGTGGAAACCAGCTACGGCCGCAACGCCGGCAGCTACCGGGTGCTGGACGCGCTGTATACGCTGGCCTTCAACTACCCGCGCAGCGGCGACCCCGCCAAGCTCGAGCGCGAAGTGCGGCGCGAACTGTATTTCCGCGATGAGCTGGCGCGCCTGTTCGCGCTGACCCGCGACGAGAAGCTGGACATCCTGGCGATCAAGGGCAGCTACGCCGGGGCGATGGGCATGGGCCAGTTCATGCCGTCCAGTTACCTGGATTTCGCCGTGGACGGCAACGGCGATGGCCGCCGCGACCTGTTCAACAGCTACGACGACGTGTTCTCCTCGATCGCCAACTACTTCGTCAAGAAGGGCGGTTGGGTGCGCGGCGGCCCGGTCGCCGTGCCGGCCACGCTGGCCGCCGGCCGTGAGGAATTCAATCCCACCGAATGGGCGCCGACCTGGACCCTGGGTGAGCTGGCCCAGCGCGGCTACCAGCCGTCGGTGCCGGTGGCGGCCGGCCTGACCGCCACGCCGATCACGCTGGAGGGCAGCACCGGCAAGCAGTACTGGCTGGGCTTCCAGAACTACTACGCGATTACCCGTTACAACCTATCCAAGATGTACGCGATGGCCGTGTTCCAGTTGTCCCAGGCCATCGCCGGTCAGGAGCTGCCGCCGGCATGAACGCACGCGCACGTTGCAGATGGCTGGTCCCCGGTCTGTTGATCCTGGCGCTCGCCGCCTGCAGCAGCGCACCGAAAAAGCCGGCTGCGGGCGGTATCGCCAAGCCCGGCAGCGGTACGGTCGTGCAGGGCAAGGGCGGGCGCCCGGCGCACTGCCCTGACGGCTCGCCCTACAAGGCGGCCACCGAAGACCCCAGCACGCGCGGCGACTATCGCGCCGGGGGCCTGTACAAGCCGGGCGTCAACGACAGCACGCCCAGCTACATCCCCAACGTGGCCTGCATTCCCGAGCCGGAGGTGGTCGACCTGCCGCGCTCGCCGGTGGGCAACAAATCGCCGTACGTGGTGCTCGGCAAGCAGTACCAGGTGCTGGACAAGACCAGCGGGTACGCCGAGAAGGGCACGGCCTCGTACTACGGGGCCAAGTTCCACGGCCGGCTCACCTCCAACCGCGAGGTGTATGACATGTACGCGTTCACCGCCGCGCACAAGACGCTGCCCCTGCCGAGTTTTGCGCGGGTGACCAACCTGGACAACGGCGAATCGGTGATCGTACGGGTCAACGACCGCGGCCCGTTCCATGATGGCCGCGTGGTCGACCTGAGCTATGCCGCCGCGGTGCGCCTGGGCATCACCCAGCGCGGCACCGGCAACGTGGAAGTCCGCGCGCTCAGCCCGGGCGAAGGCACGCTGCTGGCCGACAAGCCGTCGCGTCGCGAGCGGCGGGCCGCCGCCAGCGCGGCCCAGGCCGCGCCGGCGCGCCCGGCCAGTGACATGGACGCGCTGGTGGGCCGCCTGCCGGCATCGCCATCCAGCGGCCGTCCGGCCGCCACCCAGGCCGCCCCGAGCGACGATGCGCCGGTGGCCGTCAGCGCCCTGCCGCCCGCACCGGTGGTGGCGGCGGCCGCGACTCGTCCCGCCCCGCGACCGACGCCGCCGGCCACCGCCGGCAGCCTGCCGCAGCAGGTGGGCGCGGTGCTGCTGCAGGTGGCCAGTTTCGCCAGCCGCGAGAACGCCACCAAGGCGCTGGGCCAGTTGTCCTCGGCCGGCATCGTGGGGGCCACCCTCAGCGACATCGCCAGCGGCGGACGCACCCTGTGGCGGCTGCGGGTGCCGGCGGCCGACCATGCCAGTGCCTCGGAACTTGCCGGCCGCATTGCCGGTCTGGGCTTCGGGTCGCCGCAGATCGTCAAGGAATGACCGTATGCGCCCCGGCGGCCGCGCGCGCGTGCCGCCACCGCATGGGCCTACAATGCCCATACCCAACCTCTCCACCCTTGGCGCCTTCCCTGGAGCTTGCTGTCCGATGAAATTCCGCTTTGCCGCTGCTGCCATGGCCACGACCCTGTTCGTGGGCATGGTCTCCGCCCAGACCCCGCAGCCGGCCCCCCAGCCGGTGCCTGCGCCTGCCGCCGCCCCGGTCACCGTGGCCACCCCGCCGGCGCCCAAGCCGAGCGTCTCCAAGGCGTGGGTGCTGATGGATTACGCCACCGGCCAGGTGCTGGCCGGCGAAAACGAGCATGAACAACTGGCCCCGGCCAGCATCACCAAGGTGATGACGTCCTACGTGGTCGCCGCCGAGGTCAAGAACGGCAAGGTCCGTCCGGACGACCAGGTGATGATGAGCGAGCGCGCCTGGCGCGAGGGCGGCGCCGGCACCGATGGCAGCTACAGCGGTTTCCCGGTCAACCAGACGGCACGTCTGGAAGACATGGAGAAGGGCATGGCGATCCAGTCGGGCAACGACGCGGCCATCGCCCTGGCCGAGCACGTGGCCGGCAGCGAGGAAGCCTTTGCGTCGCTGATGAACAGCTACGCGGCCAAGATCGGCATGAAGGACTCGCACTTCGTGAACGCCCATGGCCTGACGGCCCCGGGCCACCACAGCACCGCCTACGACCTGGCCCTGCTGGGCCGGGCGATGGTGCGCGATTACCCGGAAACCTACGCCTACAACAAGGTGAAGGAATTCACCGTAGGCTCGATCAAGCAGCCGAACCGCAACCTGCTGTTGTGGCGCGATGGCAGCGTGGACGGGATCAAGACCGGCCACACCTCCGAAGCCGGTTACTGCCTGATGAGTTCGGCACAGCGCGGCGACCAGCGCCTGATCGCGGTGGTGCTGGGCGGCAGCTCGGAAAAGCAGCGCGCCGATGACAGCCTGGCGCTGCTCAACTGGGGCTTCCGCTTCTTCGAAACCCACCGGATGTACGAGCCGGGCAAGGCCGTGGCCGAGCACAAGGTGTGGAAGGGCAAGGCGGACAACGTGCAGTTGGGCGTGGCCCAGCCGATGCTGGTGAGCGTGCCGCGCGGCCGCTACAACGACCTCAAGCCGACCATCGATGTGCCCAAGACGCTGGAGGCGCCGTTCACCGCCGGCCAGCAGATCGGCACGCTGAAGGTGACCCTGGACGGCAAGACCGTGGCCGAAGCCCCGCTGGTGGCCGTGGCCGCCGTGGAAGAGGCCGGCTTCTTCAAGCGCCTGTGGGACAGCTTCTGGATGTGGTGGGAATCGGAGTGATGCCTGCCCGACCGTAATGCAGAAAAAGACCGGCGAACGCCGGTCTTTTTTTGCGTGCGGGGTGACGACCGGTAGTGCCGGCCGCTGGCCGGCTCCCCGCACGTCCTGATGGGCTCATGAGGAGC
>NZ_JAVWXA010000040.1:5855-32131 GCF_036662295.1 Stenotrophomonas sp. | reverse complement strand
CGGGCCGGCTCCCGACCCAGCCTGGGTTCCGGTAGGGCGGGCCGCGGGCGGGCCCCCGACCCAGCCAAGGTTTGCGTGTCGCCGCCCACCGGCCGGCACTACCGCGATCGCGCCACCCAGCGGCCGGCAATGCCGTGATCGTGCCGCCCAACGGCCGGCCATTCCGCGATGGCGGCCGCCCTCCGGCCGGCACCCCCTACGGACGCAGCTTCAAGGTCTGCGATTCGTCCAGGCTGCCGTCGGGCTGCAGCACCACGTAGCGTTCGCCGGTGCGGTCGAACAGCACCGGGATCGGGTCGCGGAACAGCGGGCGGCGCACGAAGCGCAGCTGCCAGCCGAAGTGTTCCAGGGTGTCCACCGCCTGGCGTTGCTCGGCGGTGAGCCCGGCCCGCAGTTGCACGGGGTCGGGGGGCTGGCGGCGTTCGGGAGTCGTCATCGGGTACAGCGAAGCGGCAGGGGGGTCTTGCGCGCCTGCAAGCCGTGTTCCAGCACCGGCGGCAGGCGCCATGGCACGGCGGGGATCACCAGCTGTAGAGCTTCCAGTACACCGGGGACACGCCGTCCTTGTCGCTGTCCATGCGGCCATCGCCGTTGCGGTCGTACATGTAATAGGCGGCGCCGCGGGCGGGGGAGACCTTGACCATGCGCAGCTGGCCGCCGACCCGGTACTCCTCGATGGTGTCGCCGTTGTCCAGGCTGCGTTTGGACACATCGGCACCGCTCACATCCACCGGGGGCGAACCGGCACCGCCGGTGGTGGCGCATCCGGCCAGCGCAAGCAGGCCAGCCAGCAACAGAATCTTCATGGGCCGAGGGTCCTTGGGCGGGAGTCTGGATTATGCCCCATGCACTGTGAGGCCGGTGCCGGGACCGGAACGGGGCGGGCGCGTAGAATCCCTGCATGAGCCGATTAGTCCTGATTGACGGGTCCAGTTACCTGTACCGCGCGTTCCACGCGCTTCCGCCGCTGACCAACGCCCACGGTGAACCCACCGGCGCGCTGTTCGGCGTGGTCAACATGCTGCGCGCCACCCTGAAGGAGCGCCCGGCCTACGTGGCGTTCGTGGTCGATGCGCCCGGCAAGACCTTCCGCGACGACCTGTATGCCGAGTACAAGGCCAACCGCCCGCCGATGCCCGACGACCTGCGCCCGCAGATCGAGCCGATGTGCCGCATCGTCGAGGCGCTGGGCCTGAGCATCCTGCGCATCCCCGGCGTGGAAGCGGACGATGTGATCGGCACGCTGGCCCTGCAGGGCCACCAGGACGGCCTGCAGGTCACCATCTCCACCGGCGACAAGGACTTTGCCCAGCTGGTGCGCCCGGGCATCGAACTGGTCAACACCATGACCGGCAGCCGGATGGATTCGGATGCGGCGGTGATGGAGAAATTCGGCGTGCGCGCCGACCAGATCGTGGACCTGCTGGCGCTCATGGGCGACACCGTGGACAACGTGCCCGGCGTGGAGAAGTGCGGCCCCAAGACCGCCGCCAAGTGGCTGGCCGAATACCAGAACCTGGACGGGGTGATGGCCGCCGCGCCGGGCATGAAGGGCAAGATCGGCGAGAACCTGCGCGCGGCGCTGGAGCGCCTGCCGCTCAACCGCGAGCTGGTCACCATCCGCACCGACGTGCCGCTGGAGGCCAGCCCGCGCACGCTGGCCCTGCGCGACCCGGACGTGCCCGCCCTGGGCGAGCTGTACCTGCGCTATGGCTTCACCCAGGCGCTGAAGGAGCTGGGCGGACCGGCAGCGGCGGCGGTGGCCGCCAGCGACGCTGCGGTGAGCCTGCGTGGCACCGCGGCCGGCTACGCCCGCAGCGCCCCGGCTGAAACGGCGCCCGAGGTCGATCCGGCCCTTTCGGCGCCCGGCGACTACGAGACCGTGCTCACCCGCGAGCAGCTCGATGCCTGGGTGCAGCGCGCCGAGGCCGCCGAGCTGATCGCCTTCGATACCGAGACCGACGCGCTGGATGCCATGCGCGCCAACCTGGTGGGCATCAGCCTGGCGGTCGAGCCGGGCAGGGCGGCCTACATCCCGGTTGGCCACAATTACCCCGGCGCGCCTGCGCAGCTGCCGCCGCAGGTGGTGCTGGACGCGCTGCGCCCGGTGCTGGAGAACCCGGACCGGCGCAAGCTCGGCCAGCACGGCAAGTACGACCTGCACGTGCTGCGCCGGCATGGCGTGAACGTGCAGGGCTACCACGACGACACCATGCTGGAGAGCTTCGTCCTCAACTCCACCGCCACCCGCCACGACATGGATTCGCTGGCGATGCGCTACCTGGGCTACACCACGATCAAGTTCGAGGACGTGGCCGGCAAGGGCGCCAAGCAGATCCCCTTCTCCCAGGTGGGGCTGGACGAAGCGGCCCGCTACGCCGCCGAGGATGCCGACATCACCCTGCGCCTGCACCGCGTGCTGCAGCCGCAGCTGCTGGCCGAGCCGGCCCTGGACGGGGTCTACCGCGGCATCGAGATGCCGCTGGTGCCGGTGCTGGCGCGGATCGAGGCCAACGGCGTGAACATCGACGTGGACGAGCTGCGCCGCCAGAGCCAGGACCTCAGCGTGCGCATGCTGGCCGCCCAGCAGAAGGCCACCGAACTGGCCGGGCACACCTTCAACCTGGATTCGCCCAAGCAGCTGCAGGCCGTGCTGTTCGACGAGCTGAAGCTGCCGGCGCTGGTGAAGACGCCCAAGGGCCAGCCCAGCACCAATGAAGAGGCGCTGGAGGCGATCGCCGAGCAGCACGAGCTGCCGCGGGTGATCCTGGAGTACCGCGGGCTGGCCAAGCTGCGCAGCACCTATACCGACAAGCTGCCGGAGATGGTCAACCCGGCGACCGGTCGGGTCCACACCAGCTACCACCAGTCCGGTGCGGCCACCGGCCGGCTGTCGTCGTCCGATCCGAACCTGCAGAACATCCCGATCCGCACCGAGGACGGCCGCCGCATCCGCCGCGCCTTCGTCGCCCCGCCCGGGCGCAAGATCCTGGCGTGCGATTACTCCCAGATCGAGCTGCGGATCATGGCCCACCTGTCCGAGGACCCGGGCCTGGTGCGCGCCTTCGAGCAGGGCGTGGACGTGCACCGTGCCACCGCCGCCGAGGTGTTCGGGCGCGCGCTGGACGAGGTGACCCCCAACGAGCGCCGGGCCGCCAAGGCGATCAACTTCGGCCTGATGTACGGCATGAGCGCCTTCGGGCTGGCCCGCAACCTGGGCATCGACCGCGGCCAGGCCCAGGATTACGTGGCGCTGTACTTCAGCCGCTACCCGGGCGTGCGCGACTTCATGGAGCGCATGCGCCAGCAGGCCCGCGACCAGGGCTACGTGCAGACCCTGGAAGGCCGCCGGCTGTACCTGAACGACATTCACGCCCGCAACCAGGGCCTGCGTGCCGGCGCTGAACGCGCGGCCATCAACGCCCCCATGCAGGGCACCGCGGCGGACATCATCAAGCGCGCCATGGTGCGCGTGGACGACTGGCTGCAGGGGCAGGGCGACCGCGCGCGGATGATCCTGCAGGTGCACGATGAACTCGTGTTCGAAACCGAAAGCGAGTTTCTCGAAACCTTGCGTTTGAACGTGATCGAGCTGATGTCCACATCGGCCCAGTTGCGCGTGCCGCTGGTGGTGGATGCGGGCGTCGGCGATAACTGGGATGAGGCGCATTAAGACGCAATCGGCCTATCAACAGCTGAATTGGTTCAGTGCGGCGCGAGAAACTGACTCGTGGATGAATGTTTCGGGTGAAGCGCTTTCATTAATTGGGCCCCTTCACGAACTATCAATGTTCGAGGTGCTTTTATAGACCTCGACAGGCGCAACGCCTGTTGTGGATCTCTCCCATCCCCTGGAGCAGATCTCGGAACGGGGGCTCCTCCCCAAGCGCCCGTTCCCCGGCCCCGCTGACCTCCCCCTGGTCGGCGGGGCTTTTTATTTGGGGCGTTCGATCGCCCGCGCCGCGACCCGCGATTGCCGCTGAAACCATTGCCCCGCCACGCACATTGCCGACCCCCGGTCTGCGGCCCATGCTGGGCGCAGTTACCGGGGAGAGAAGTGAATGAGCGACCTGTTTGCGTTGGCCATGCCGTGGTGGGAATTCGTATTTCGCGCAATCGTGGTCTATGCCGTCGTGCTGGGCATGGTCCGCCTGTCGGGCAAGCGCGCCCTCGGCCAGATCACACCATTCGACGTGCTGCTGATCGTGTTGCTCGGCAACGCCGTCCAGAACGCCCTGCTCGGCAAGGACACCTCCCTCGGCGGTGGCCTGCTGCTGGCCGCCACCCTCATCGCCCTCAACTACGCCGTCGGCTGGCTCAGCACCCGCAGCCGCCGCATCGAAACCCTGGTCGAAGGCGAGCCGGTGCTGATCGCCCGCGACGGCAAACTGCTCGACTCCGTCCTCCGGCGCGAAATGGTCACCCCCGCCGACTTCGACGCCGCCCTGCGCCAACAAGGCTGCCTGGACATCAGCGAAGTCGAACTGGCCCTGCTCGAAATCAACGGCCACATCACCATCGTCCCGAAGAAATAACGGCGACGTGGTTGCAGGACGCCGCAAAGGCGCGCGAGTGCATTCCATCGCTGGCGGCCGGGAATGCGCACCGAAAATACCGGTAGTGCCGGCCGCTGGCCGGCATCCACACCCCGCGCGACCAAGCCGGCACTCGCAAAGGCGAAGAACCAAAAATCAGCGCGCAGCAGCCCCGGAACCCTCATCCGACTCACCCGCATCCCCAGCCAGCGCCGCACACGCCTCCGGCCCCTTGCCCGGATCGCACGCCAGCGCCAGCGCCCGCCGGGCCTCCGGCAGCCGCCCTGCCGTGCGCAACGCCACCGATACCGCCGTACAGAACCCCGCGCTCGGATGCAGCCCGCACAACCCGGCCAGCTCGTCCAGGCGCTCGCCCGACAACGCTACCTCCGCCGGCATCGCCTTCACCATCGAAAACGCCTTCCCCACCGCCTCCACGCGCGCCTTTTCCTCCGCGCGCTGGCACCCGCTCGCGTCGAACGCCCGGTCATCCTCCTGGCAGACCGCCGGCACGCTGTCCGGCACCGACGGATCGGCCATCACCTGCGCGATGATGAAATCGTCGCGTGCATCGGTCCGGTAATCCTCGGCCAACCGATTGCACGCCGTTTCCACCCCCTCCCTGCACCACTGCCGCCACCGCTCGGCACCGGCCCACACCATCGGCGCCATGCACCCGGCGATATCGGCACGGCAACTGCCCGGCGCGAACGGCGGCACGCTCTTGCATGCCACCTCGCTCTCGCGCGCGTAGTGATCCTCGCCCGCATGCAGATAGCGCCCATCCGCGCTCACCCCCAGCGCGATCGTCTCCCCACTCGCCAGGTTCACCGCCACCGACGGCGTCGGCCCCCCGCCCAGGTGATACGGCTCGGGCGCCGCTCCCGGCTGCTCACGCCGCGCATCCACCGCGCTCTCCACCTGCAGCACCGCCCCGCTGTCCGGGTCCTTGAACGTCCCGCATGCCAGCGATTGCGCCGCCGCCGGCCAGGCAGACAACGCCAGCACGGCCAGCAGTGCGCCGCGTCCGCGGGGCAGGCGACGGGGAAAAATGACAGGGGTCACGGCAGGATCCTTCAACAGGGAAACACACAGCAGGGCGCCGCGCCGCATCGGCGCGGGCACGGTCAATCGGGTTACACCCAGTCGCGCGGGACCAGATAATCGGCCAGGCGGGCCTCATCGCTGCCGTTTTCCGGCTGGAAGCCGTACTCCCAGCGCACCCGCGGCGGCAGGCTCATCAGGATGCTCTCGCTGCGCCCGCCACTCTGCAGGCCGAACAACGTGCCCCGGTCGTACACCAGGTTGAACTCCACGTAGCGGCCACGCCGGTACAGCTGGAACTCGCGCTCACGCTCGCCATACGCCATGTCCTTGCGGCGCTCCACCAACGGCAGGTAGGCGTCCAGGAACCCGTCGCCGACCGCGCGCAGGTAGGCGAAATCGCGCTCGAAGTCGCCGTGCAGGTCATCGAAGAACAGCCCGCCCACCCCGCGCGTCTCGTTGCGATGCCGCAGGAAGAAGTACTCATCGCACCAGCGCTTGTGCGCGGCGTAGCGCTCCTCGCCAAACGGCTCGCACAGCGCGTGCGCCACGCGGTGCCAATGCTGCACGTCTTCGTCGAAGGGATAGAACGGGGTCAGGTCGAAACCGCCGCCGAACCACGACGCCACTTCCACGCCATCGCGCTCGGCGCGGAAATAGCGCACGTTGGCGTGCGTGGTGGGCAGGTACGGGTTGGCCGGGTGGAACACCAGCGACACGCCCGTCGCGCGCCACGAGGCGCCGGCCAGCTCCGGCCGGTTGGCCGATGCCGACGGCGGCAGGCGGGTGCCGGCCACGTCCGAGAACCCGATGCCGGCCTGCTCGAACACCGCGCCATCGCGCAGGATGCGGGTACGCCCGCCACCGCCCTCGGCGCGCTGCCAGACATCCTCGACGAACCGGGCGCGGCCGTCAGCCGCCTCGATGGCCGCGCAGATGCGATCCTGCAGGTCGGTCAGGTAGTGGCGTACGCGTTCGAATTCGTCCATGCCGCGTACTTTACCGCAGCCTGCCGTGGCACCGGCGTTGCGCCAGCCGTGCTTCGGCTGATCGGCCCCTACTCGGCGTTCAACCGCGCCAGCAGCTGCGCCCGCGTCGCGTCATAGGGCGGGGCCCAGTAGTCCGGCATCGATTCCTCCCACGCGTACAGCGCCTCCGGCGTCATCCGCGCCGCCAGCGCCACGGTCAGCGCCTTGCGGATGCCGGCCAGGCGGTCGAGCACCTGGCGCTCGCGGAAGAACAGCAGCAGGGCCAGCGCGGCCGCTTCGGTGTCCTCGAAGCCGCTGCCGATGCGGTCCACCACCGGCACCACCTGCTCCAGGTCATCGAGCAGGCGCAGCAGCGTGGCCGTGTCCAGCGTGGCCGCGTCGGTGGGGGCGCCCATCAGCGGTCGAACCAGGCGTGCACGTCGGCGCGCAGCAGGCGTACCGCCAGCCAGCCGTGCAGCGCGGCGAAGGCGATCGAGGTGGTCAGGGTGGTCACCAGGAAGGTCATGCGCTGGACCAGCATTTCCCCGCGCATGTCGCGCAGCTCGCTGCTGGCCGCATCGCTGGCCAGGTAATCCAGCACGTAGCGGAAGCCCTCATCGACCACCCAGCAGCACACGAAGTTGAACAGCGCGGTGACCACCAGCAGCACGATGAACAGCCACAGGCCCCAGCGCCGGCGATACAGCATGGCCCAGCACGCGGCGGTGCCGACCACGCAGACCAGCAGCATCGCCACGCACACGGCCACGGCATGGTTGCCCAGCCAGCGCAGCGACGGCGCCAGCCACGACAGGTCGCGGCCGTGCAGCGCGTCCTGCAGCCAGGGCGCATTGGACAGCGGCGCGGCCACCAGGATGGCCGCCACCCAGCACACGGCCGAGGCGATGCAGAGGGCCAGGACCGACTTGGTCATCGGCCCGAGGAATTTGGGGGGCGCCAGCGGATCGACGGCGGGGCGGGCGCTGGGGAGGGGCGGGGGAAGCTGGGATGACATCCGGTGTCCTGGTCGAGTCGGCGACAGGCGTCAGCCTGCCACCACCGCGCGTGCGGCCGCGGGCAGGATATGGTCTGCGCTCAACGCTGCCAAGCGCCGCCCGTGCGGCGGGTGCAGCGGCACCCAGGCCAGTTCGGCGATTTCCGCCCGGGGTTGCGGCGTGCCGGTGACCTGCACCGACCACGCCTGGGCCTGCACGCGGCGACCCGGTTCATGCGCCGCCCACGCCTCGAAGCGGCCCAGTGGCACGGCACTGGCGGGCAGCAGCTGCACGCCCAGTTCCTCGTGCAGCTCGCGGGCAAGGGCCTGCAGCGGCGCCTCGCCCGGCTCGGGCTTGCCGCCGGGCTGGATGAAGGTCTCCGCGCCCTGCTTGCGCACCACCAGCACGCGGCCGGCGGGGTCGGTGATGACCGCGGCGACGATCTGGATCGGCGCCGCGGCCTGGCTCACTTCAGGTTCTCGTTGAACAGCTTGAGGATGCGCTTGTACTGGTCCAGCCAGGAATCGGGGCGCACGTAGCCGTGGCGTTCCAGCGGATAGGGCGCGATGGACCAGTTGTCCTTGTGCAGCTCGATCAGCTTCTGGGTGAGGTTGACCGAGTCCTGGAAGAACACGTTGTCATCCATCATGCCGTGGGCGATCAGCAGGTGGTCCTGCAGGCCTTCGGCGTACTCGATCGGCGAGGAGGTGCGGTAGGCCTCCGGATCGATGTCCGGGGTATTGAGGATGTTGGCGGTGTAGCCGTGGTTGTACTGGTGCCAATCCACCACCGGGCGCAGCGCGGCGCCGGCCTTGAACGTGCCCGGCGAGCGGAACAGCGCCATGAAGGTCATGAAGCCGCCGTAGGAGCCGCCGTAGATGCCGGCATGCGCGCGGTCACCCTGCTGGGTGTCCACCAGCCAGTCCAGGCCGTCCTTGTAGTCTTCCAGCTCCGGGTGGCCCATGTTGCGGTAGATCGCGGTGCGCCAGTCGCGGCCGTAGCCCTCGCTGCCGCGGTAGTCCATGTCCAGCACGATGTAGCCCTGCTGCACCAGCAGGTTGTGGAACATCTGCTCGCGGAAGTAGGCCGGGTAGCGCTGGTGCACGTTCTGCAGGTAGCCGGCGCCGTGCACGAACATGGCGATCGGGTACTTCCTGCCCGGCTCCGGGGTCTGCGGCCCGTAGTACTTGGCCCAGACCACGCCGGCGCCGTGCCGCGACGGCACCTGCACCAGCTTGGGCTGGATCCACTCGCGCGCCTTGAACGCGGCGGTGCGGGTATCGGTGAGCACCTTGGCCTGGCCGCCCGTGGTGGGCACCACTGCCAGCTGCGCCGGCAGGTAGGCGCCGGAGTAGCGCACGAGCAGCTGCTGGCCATCGGGGGACAGCGAGAAATCTTCCACGCCGTTGAGCGCGGTCAGTTCACGCACCTGCTTGCTGGCGTTGTCCACCGCGCAGACTTCGTAGTCGCCCGGGCTCTGCTGGTTGCACAGGAAGTAGAAGCCGCGGCCATCGGCGCTGGGCACCGGCATCGAGGTTTCCCACTTGCCACCGGTCAGCGCCACCGGCTTGGCCGTGCCCTGCTGGGTGTACAGGTGCGAGTAGCCGGATTCTTCGGACAGCAGCCACAGCGTGCGGTTGTCGTTGGACCAGCCGAAATCGTTGAAGCCCCAGTTGATCCAGGCCGCATCGGTGAGGCGGTGGCGGTTTTCCAGCTTGGCACCGGCCACGCTGACGCTGGCGATCCAGCGGTCCTTGTTGTCGTTGGCGCGCAGCATCACCGCTGCCTGCTGGCCATCGTTGCTCCAGCGGATGCCGGGGTTGCCCGGGCCAGCCAGCACTTCCAGCGGGCGGTTGCCCTTGAGCGCCTCCTTGCCGGCGGCCTTGCGCAGGGTGGCCAGCGGGTCGGTGCCGATGCCCGGCAGCGCGTCCAGCGACAGCGGCTTGACCGTGCCGGTCACCGCATCCACCAGCCACAGCGCGTGCGGCTCGGGATCGTTGCGGCCCACGCGGGTGCGGGTGTCCTCGAATTCCTCGTAACCCGATTCGGTCACGTACCTGGGCATCTTGCCGCCGCGGCCTTCATCGAAGTTCTTGGGCTTGGTGACCACGATCAGGCTGCGCGTATCCGGGGACAGCACGCTGTCCACGATCTCCACGTCGGCACCCAGATACACCGGGCCGGGCGCGCGCGATGCGTCGGCGCGGCGCCAGCTGGCTTCCTGCTGCTTGAGCGCGTCGCGCTGGGCGCGGTCGTTGCGCAGGGTGGCCAGGGTGCGCATCTGCTGCTCGCGCAGCACGTCGGCCTTGGGCGCATCGTCGGGGTTCTTCTCGGCCTTCAGGCTGGCCACCTGCTGCACGCCGCCGGCGGCGGTCCAGTGGAACCAGGTCTGCCCGGTGCGCCAGATCACTCCGCCATCGCGGGCGAAGGCGACCGCGGCGGCCTTGTCGGTGCTGCGGGTGAGCTGGGTCAGGGCACCGCTGCGCAGGTCGCGCAGGAACACATCGCCATTGCGCACGAACACCGCACGCTGGCGTGCGCTGTCATACACAGGGGTGTCCACGTCCAGCGTGCCGCGCTGGTCATCGGCCACCTGGGCGGCCACGCCGCCGTTGACCGGCTGGCGGAAGGTGTCGCGCACGGGGCTGCCGGTGCGCTTGAGCTGGTACTCGACCTGCTGGCTGTTCCAGGACCACCACGCGCTTTCGACCGGGGGACCGATCCAGTCCGGGTCGGCCATGGCCTGCTCGATCGTGATCGGCGTCGGCGCCGCATGGGCAGCGCCGCCGAGGGCGGCGAGCAGCAGCAGGGACAAGGGCAGCGTTCTGGGCATTGCGGGCGGCACCGTAGTGGAAAACCCGGCAAGGGTAGCAGCCGCAAGGCCTGCGGGAGGGGGCCACAGGTCATGGGGACAGGATCGGAAAAGCCGGGCCGTGGTCGGTGGGGGTGCGTGCCGTAACGCGCGCAGGCACACTGGGCACTGGATCGGAGGGAACCGATATGTACCGCTATGACTACACGATCAGCCTCGGGGTCCGTCACCCCAGCGCCGCCAGCGCGGAGGTCGCCTCGCGGCTGGCGCTGGAACGTGGCTTCTTTCGCGATGTTGGCACCGAGCTGCGCGATGACGATGGAACACTGATCCGCGTGCACCCGTTCACCTGGGTCCTGTTCAACCTGTCCCGTGGCAAGGACGGTTGGCTGATGGACGCCTGGCCGACGGTGATCCCGCTGCTGCAGTCCCGCGCCGAGGCCATCACCGCGCTGGTGCAGGCGGGCGCCGAGGTGGACATGCGGATTGGCTTGTTTGGCCACCAACACGGCACGTGGGCCGGGTTCGACCTGGATCACGCGCTGGTCCGCCTGCTGGCCGACCTGCGCATCCGATTCCAGCTGGAAACCTACTTCCCTGATGAATCCGACCTGCCCACCGCAGACGGCACCTCCCCGGACTGAAACCGCCGCCGCCACCACCGGCGGGGCCGCCCCCTGCGACAAAGTGAAGCAGCGCGTCACCCGGTCGCATGTGCCTTTCACGGATACCGGCCCAGACTGGTGCGGATTTCAGAGACCTGCCGGAGGCGTCACGTGGACGCGTTGTTGTTGTCGCGGATCCAGTTCGGGTTCGTCATCAGTTTCCATGTGCTGTTCCCCGCCTTCACCATCGGCACCGCCAGCTGGCTGGCGTTCGTGGAGTCGCGCTGGCTGCGCACCGGCAACCCGGTCTGGCGCGAGCTGTACTTCTTCTGGCAGAAGATCTTCGCGGTGTCCTTCGGCATGGGCGTGGTCAGCGGCATCGTCATGGCCTTCCAGTTCGGCACCAACTGGCCGCGCTTGAGCGAAGTGGCCGGCAGCGTCATCGGCCCGCTGCTCACCTACGAAGTGCTCACCGCCTTCTTCCTGGAGGCCAGTTTCCTGGGCGTGATGATGTTCGGCTGGGGCCGGGTGTCGCCCCGGCTGCACTTCCTGTCCACCTGCATGGTGGCGCTGGGCACGCTGTTTTCCACCTTCTGGATCCTGTCCTCCAACAGCTGGCTGCAGACCCCGGCCGGGTACGCGATGATCGATGGCATCGTGCACCCGCAGGACTGGTGGCAGGTGGTGTTCAACCCGTCCTTCCCCTACCGCCTGGCGCACATGGCGCTGGGTTCGTTCATCACCACCTGTTTCGTGATCGGCGGGGTGGGCGCGTGGTACCTGCGCAAGGGCACGCACGTGGAAGCGGGGCGCACCATGCTGCTGGCGGCCGTCGCCTTCGCGGCGCTGACCGTGCCGGTGCAGATCTTCGTGGGCGACATGCACGGGCTGAACACGCTCAAGCACCAGCCCATGAAGATCGCGGCGATGGAAGCGCACTGGCATGCCGAAGGCGAAGGCGAGGGCGTGCCGCTGGTGGTGTTCGCGCTGCCCAACGAAAAGGCCGAGCGCAATGACTACGAGCTGGCCATCCCACGGCTGGGCAGCCTGATCCTGACCCACTCGCTGGACGGCACCTTCAAGCCGCTCACCTCGGTGGCGGCCAGCGAGCGGCCGCCGGTGGTGCCGGTGTTCTTCGCGTTCCGGATCATGGTCGGGCTGGGCACGTTGATGCTGCTGCTGGCCTGGGTCTCGGCCTTCCAGTGGTGGCGCGGCAAGCTGCTGACCTCGCGCTGGCTGGTGCGCGGCTGGAACTGGATGCTGCCCAGCGGCTTCATCGCGCTGGTCTCGGGCTGGTTCGTCACCGAGATGGGGCGCCAGCCGTGGGTGGTCTACGGGGTGCTGCGCACCGCCGATGCGGTGGGACCGCAGAGTGCGTGGATGACCGCGCTGTCGCTGGGCATCTACATCGTGGGCTATGCCTTCGTGTTCGGCTGGGGCATCTGGTACCTGGTCAAGATCATCCGCACCGGGCCCAAGCCGCACGCGCCGGCACCGGCGCTGGAGGCCGGCAGCCACACCCCGGCGCGGCCGCTGTCCGGCGCCGACGAACCGCTGGAGGAGCGCTGAGATGGAGATGACGACCTGGCTGCCGGTGGCATGGTTTGCGGTGATCGGTTTTGGCGTGCTGATGTACGTGGTGCTGGACGGCTTCGTGCTGGGCATCGGCATCCTCGCGCCAATGGCCGAGGACGAGGAACAGCTGGACATCATGATGAACACCGCCGCGCCGATCTGGGACGGCAATGAGACCTGGCTGGTGCTGGGCGGTGCGGGCCTGATGGCGGCCTTCCCCAAGGCGTATGCGGCGCTGCTGTCGGCGTTGTACCTGCCGGTGCTGCTGCTGGTGGTGGCGCTGGTGTTCCGCGGCGTGGCCTTCGAGTTCCGCTTCAAGGCGCATCGCTCGCGGCGGTTGTGGAGCGTGGCCTTCGGGCTGGGTTCGCTGTTGGCCGCCTTCGCGCAGGGCGTGATCCTGGGCGCGCTGGTGCAGGGCCTGCAGGTGGTGGACGGGCGCTATGTGGGCGGGGCGTTCAGCTGGTTCAGTCCGTTCTCGATGCTGACCGGGGCGGCGGTGGTGTTCGGCTACGCCCTGCTGGGCAGCACCTGGCTGATCCTGAAGACCGAAGGCCGCGAGCAGGCCTTCGCACGCACGCTGACCCGGCCACTGGTGGTGGCGGTGATCGTGTTCATGGGGTTGGTCAGCACCTGGCTGCCGTTCCTGGATTCGCGGCTGATGGCGCGCTGGTTCAGCGACGGCAACTTCTGGTGGCTGTCCCCGGTGCCGCTGCTGACCCTGGGCGTGGCGGTGGCACTGTGGCGCAGCGCGATGCACCCGCGGCGCGACCTGCCGCCGTTCCTGCTCACCCTGGCGTTGTTCGTGCTGGGCTTCATCGGGCTGGTGCTGGGCATGTGGCCCTACCTGCTGCCGCCCAGCATGACGCTGTGGCAGGCCGCCGCGCCGGCGTCGTCGCTGGGCTTCAGCCTGGTGGGGCTGGTGGTGCTGCTGCCGGTGATCCTGGGCTACACCGCCTGGTCCTACCGCGTGTTCCGCGGCAAGGTCCGCGCCGACGCGGGCTATCACTAGGCTGTGCCGGCCGCTGGCCGGCAATCCCCCGGCCGGCATCGGCACCCCGCCTAGGCGTGCAGCCCCTCGATCTCGACCAGCAACTCGGCCCGGCAGACTTCGGCATGCAGCACCACGTGCGGCGGCTGGCCCGGCAGCGCGGCCATGCTGGCCGCCACCGCCGGCATGTCCGCGGCATTGCGCACGTACACCTTCAGCAGCGATCCGGCGCCCAGCGTGGGCGACAGGCCCGGCCGCTGGCGGCGGGCGGTGTCCACCAGGCTCTGCAGGTTGGTCAGGGTCTCGCGCAGCTGCTGGTCCACCGCCCCGGTGTGCTGGGAGACATGGCCGACAATCGCCGCCGTGCCCGATTGCAGCAGCGGCAGGCCGGTGGCCGGCGGTGCCAGCAGCGCCCGCGAGAAACTGGGTGACTGCGGCCCGTACTGGCGCGGGTAGCGGAATGCGCTGACCTGGCGCGGATTCTCCAGCGGCAGGCCGGGTTCACGCGCGGCCAGCCAGTACACCTGCAGGCGGCGATCGCCGTCGAAACGGCCGATGCAGGTGGCCGCCGGCAGCGCCGCCTCATCCAGGGCGCGCAGGCCGCGCACCCGGCCCACGCAGAAGCGCCGGTAGCGTTCCTGGTCGCCGTCGCCCTCGGTTACCGCATCCAGGTAGTTCCAGGTACGCAGCAGGTGCGGGAAACCGCTGTCGGCCAGAAAGCGGCTCATGCGGGCATACGCCTCGGCCGCGGCGGCCTCGATGTCGCCGTCCTCTTCCTCGATCTCCAGCGCCCCGAACAGCAGCGCATCGGTATGCGCCCAGCGCAGGCCGGCCTCCCGGCCATGCTGGACCGGGACGGTGCCGCGCCAGATTTCGATCCGGGCCGGGCCATGTTCGGCCAGCGGTACCTGCAGCCAGCGCGGATCGGCCACCGCCGGCCCCCGCACGCCAAAGCCGAACACCGCCAGCGTGCACGGGTCGGCCAGGGCGGCGTCGCGCTCGTCGGCCGGCGCGTAGCGGGCGTGGAACAACGCAGGGCCGGCCGGGGAGGAAGCGACCTGCAGGGCCGGTGCGTCGTGGATCGTGCTCATTTCAGATTGTGAATGCTGCCAGTGCCGAGGGTGTCATGATAGCGTGCGCTCCTTTTCGCGCTGCAACGCCTGCTGCCCAACGCTCACACGGGGAAGTGTCTGCGGGTCGGGCAGGCTGGATCCGGGTGTGCGCGTACCACCTTCATGCACTTCGTCCCGGTGCCCATCAACATGTTGGCGTGAATGATCGAGTTTTCAGTAGTGGATTGGGCGGCCTGGGCGCCGGGCCTGGCGACCCGGCAGGACTGGCAGGCGTGGGCCAGTGCCCCGTGGCTGCCGCACGGGGATGACACCCCGGCCCTGGGCGAGGTGCCGGCCATGCAGCGCCGCCGGATCGAGCGCCTGGGCCGCATGGCCATCCAGGCCGCCTGCTGGTGCGAGCAGCCCGACGACGGCGGCCAGGTGCCGCTGGTGTTCGCCTCCCGCCACGGCGACGTGGCCCGGTCGATGGAACTGCTGGACAGCCTGGGCGCCGATACCGGCATGTCCCCGACCGCCTTCGGCCTGTCGGTGCACAACGCCGTGGCCGCCCTGTATTCCATCGCCCGCGGCCACCGCGGCAACTACCTGGCGCTGGCCGCCGGGCGTGCCACCGTGGAGGCGGCCTGCGTGGAGGCTTATGGCCTGCTGGCCGACGGGGCCCCGGAAGTGCGCGTGGTGGTCTACGAATCGCCGCTGCCGGCGGTCTATGCCGGTTTTGCCGATGAGCCGGACCCGTATTACGCCTGGTGCTGGCGGCTGGCCCGGGCCGACCGCCCCGGCACCCGGCTTTCGCTCGGCTGGCGCGCCGCCTCGGCTGACAGCCCGGCCGCCGCGCTGCCGCACGGCCTGGACGCGATGCGCTTCCTGCTCGCCGGCGAGGCGGCGCTGGACCTGGCCGCCGACGGCCAGCACTGGACCTGGCAGCGCCATGGCTGAGCGCTGGCCGGCCCGTCTGAACCACGCCTGGCGGGTGTTCGGCACCGGCCTGAGCTTTGCCGTGTTCGGCCTGGGCGGCCTGCTGCTGGGCGGCCTGCTGTTCCCGCTGCTGTTCCTGGTGCGCAACCCCGCCCGCCGGCAGCGGCTGGCCCGGCGCCTGGTCCAGCTCAGCTTTGCCAGCCACGTGGGGCTGATGCACCGGCTGGGGGTGATGACCTATGAGATCCGGGGCGCCGAGCGCCTGCAGCGCAGCGGCCTGCTGATCCTGGCCAACCATCCCACCCTGATCGACGTGGTCCTGCTGATCGCCCAGCTCCCCAACGCCGACTGCGTGGTCAAGCGGGCCGTGGCCTGCAACCCGTTCATGCGCGGGCCGGTGCGGGCGGCCGGGTATGTCTCCAACGACGACGGTGCCGGGCTGATCGACGACTGCATCGCCGCCGTCCAGGCCGGCGGCAACCTGGTCATCTTCCCCGAGGGCACCCGGACCGTGCCCGGCCAGCCGCTGCGCCTGCAGCGCGGGGCGGCCAACATCGCGGTGCGTGGCCGGCTGGACATAACCCCGGTCAGGATCACCTGCACCCCGCCTACCCTGACCAAGGGCCAGAAATGGTATCGTGTGCCATCACGGCGTTTTCACGTTCAGCTGGAAGTCGGGGAAGATCTCCCGATCGCCCCCTTCCTGGCAGGAGCCGGTGACACGCCCAGGGGGGACGCCTTGGCGGCGCGGCGCGTGACCGATCATCTTGCCCATTACTTTGACTTCGCTGGAGAACCGAGCCGTGCAGGCACTTGAGCACGAGATCAAGGAATTGATCATTTCATCGCTTTCACTGGAAGACATCACTCCCGAAGACATCGATCCTGCGGCCCCCCTGTTCGTGGAAGGGCTGGGCCTGGATTCGATCGACGCCCTGGAACTTGGATTGGCCCTGCAGAAAAAGTACGGTGTCAGCCTGTCAGCGGATTCGGAAGAGACCCGTCGCCATTTCTCCAGCGTGCGTGCCCTGAGCGAGTTTGTCGCCGCACGCCAGCCGTCGTAACGGCGCGTCAGGATTTGCCATGACCAAGAACGAACTTTTCGATCGCATCGTCAAGATCCTCAAGGACAGCTTTGAGATCGAGCCGTCGCGCATCACGCCCCAGGCCCGTCTGTACGACGACCTGGACATCGACAGCATCGACGCGGTCGACCTGATCGTGCAGCTCAAGCCGCTGCTCGGCCGCAACCTGCAGCCGGAGGCCTTCAAGGCGGTGCGCACCGTGCAGGACATCGTCGACGTGGTGCACGGGCTGCTGCCCGGTCAAGCAGCCGCCTGACGGCGGCCGCAGGACACTGACCATGGTCCGGGTGCGCGTCGCGGCGTTTGCGTTGCTGTCGCTGGCATACCCGCTGGTGGTGTACCTGTCGCTGGGCCGCTTCGAGCCGCGCTGGCTGTCCCTGCTGCTGTTCGGGCTGGCCGCGCTGCGCGCGCTGACCACCCGCCAGCCGGTGTGGTGGGTGGCCGCGCTGGGCACCGGGGTGCTGGCGCTGGTGGCCACCGCCTTCAACCAGGCCCTGCCGCTCAAGCTGTACCCGGCGCTGGTCAACGCGGTGATGCTGGTGATCTTCGCCACCAGCCTGCGCTTCCCGCCCAGCGCGGTGGAGCGGCTGGCGCGCCTGAGCGAGCCGGACCTGCCGCCGTTCGCGGTGGTGTATACCCGCCGCGTCACCTGGGTGTGGTGCGGTTTCTTTGTCTTCAACGGGGGTCTGGCCCTGGTCACGGCGCTGTGGGCGTCCAACCAGGTCTGGGCGCTGTACAACGGATTGTTGGCGTACGTGATGATGGGTGCTCTGTTTGGTGGCGAATGGCTGGTGCGGCGACGCGTCAAGGCGGCGCACGCGCATGGCTGAGTGGATCGCATTGACCGGTCTGGCGGTGTCGGCACTGCCGGGCCGGATCGTGGGCCAGGCGCCGGAGGGCGCGGTCGACCACCCCCGTTTCAGGCAGCAGGTGCTGGGCTGGCAGCAGGCGTTCGCGCGCGCGCCGGGCAGCGACTGGGCGCTGTATTTCGAGGACACCCTGGCCTTCGCCGCGGCCCTGCTCGGGGCCTGGCACGCCGGCAAGCGGGTGTTCCTGGGCGGCGACAACCTGCCGGCCACGCTGGACGGGCTGCGCCTGCGGGTGGACGGGTTTGCCGGCGACGTGCCGGCGGCCTACCGCCCGCTGCCGCCGGCCGCCGGCGCCGAGGGCACGCTGCTGCCGCTGGATGAAGACCAGTTGGAACTGGTGGTGTTCACCTCCGGCAGCACCGGTGCGCCGAGCGCGATCGTCAAGCGCATGCGCCAGCTCACCCGTGAAGTGGACGCCCTGCAGGCCGCTTTCGGCGAGCAGCTGGAAGGGGCGCAGGTGCATGGCACCGTGTCCCACCAGCACATCTACGGGCTGCTGTTCCGCGTGCTGTGGCCGTTGGCGGCCGGGCGCGCGATCCAGCCTCGCCGGTTCTTCCACGAAGACCTGGTCAGCGCCCTGGCCCAGGGCCCGTCGGTGCTGGTGGCCACCCCGGCCCACCTCAAGCGCCTGCCCGAACAGCTCGACTGGTCCTCGCTGCAGGGCCGGCTGCGCGCGGTGTTCTCCTCCGGCGGCCCGCTGCCGGAAGAGGCGGCCGTGCAGGCGCGGGCCCTGCTCGGGGTGGCGCCCACCGAGGTGTTTGGCAGCAGCGAGACCGGCGGCATCGCCTGGCGCCGCTGGAGCGCCGGCCAGCCGCAGTGGCACCCGCTGCCGGGCGTGGTCTGGCGGATCCAGGACGGCTGCCTGGCGGTGTCCTCGCCGCACCTGGTGGACGACGCCTGGTGGCAGACCCAGGACCGGGTCGAGGCCGATGCCGAGGCCGGGCACAGCTTCCGCCTGCTGGGCCGCGCCGACCGCATCGTCAAGATCGAAGAACGCCGGGTCTCGCTGGACGCGCTGGAACACCAGCTGCGGGCGCACCCGGCGGTGCAGGACGTGCGCGTGCTGGTGCTGCCGGGCGCGCGCGAGCAGCTGGCCGCCGTGGTGGTGCCGCAACCGGCCGACGCGGCCGGCTGGGACGATGCCCGGCGCCGCCGCCAGGCCCAGGCGCTCGGCGCCCACCTGGCCAGCAGCCACGACGCGGTGACCCGCCCGCGGCGCTGGCGCTTCGTCGACGAGCTGCCGCTCAATGCGCAGGGCAAGGTGACCGCCGCCGCGCTGGCGGCCCTGTTCCGGCCCCTGTTCCCCACGGTGCAGTGGCAGCAGCGCGACGCCGAGGCGGCAGTGCTGCAGCTGCCGCTGGAGGCGGACCTGATCGCCTTCGACGGGCATTTCCCGCAGGCCAAGATTCTGCCCGGCGTGGTCCAGCTGGACTGGGCGATCCACTACGCGCGCGAGGCATTCGCGATGCCGCCGCGCTTTGCGCGGATGGATGCGCTCAAGTTCCAGCATGTCGCCCGGCCCGGCGACTGCCTGCAGCTTACCCTGGGCTGGAACGCGGCCACTTCCGTGCTCAGTTTCCGCTACGTCTCCGACCATGGCGTGCACGCCAGCGGCCGGGTGGTGTTCGGCGATGCATGAGGCGTCCCGCGCCGGCGTGCCGGCGGTGCCGTTCGCGCCGCTGGTGGTGATCCCGGTCTACGACCATGAACATGCCATCGGCGCGGTGGTGCAGGGCGTGCTGGCCAGTGGCCTGCCGTGCCTGCTGGTGGATGACGGCTCGCGGCCGTCGTGCGCGCGCGTGCTGGATGCACTGGCCAGCGCGCACGCGCCGCAGCTGGCACTGCTGCGCCTGGCCCACAACCAGGGCAAGGGCGGGGCGATGCTGGCCGGGTTTGCCGAGGCGGCGCGGCGTGGCTACAGCCATGTGGTGCAGATCGACGCCGACGGCCAGCACGACACCGCCGACATCCCGCGTTTCATCGCGCTGGCCCGGCAGCATCCCGAGGCGGTCATCTGCGGCATCCCCGCCTACGATGACAGCGTGCCCAAGGCCCGGCTGTACGGCCGCTACGCCACCCATGTGTGGGTGTGGATCAACACCCTGTCGCTGACCATCCGCGATTCGATGTGCGGCTTCCGGCTGTACCCGCTGGCCCCGGTCACGCGCCTGGCTGGCGAGGAAACCATCGGCCGGCGCATGGATTTCGACAGCGAGATCCTGGTGCGGCTGTTCTGGCGCGACGTGCCGGTGATCAGCGTGCCCACCCGGGTCACCTATCCCAGCGACGGCGTATCGCACTTCGATGTGTGGCGCGACAACGTGCGCATCAGCCGCATGCACACCCGCCTGTTCTTCGGCATGGTGTGGCGCGCGCCGCGCCTGCTGTGGCGGCGCGTGACCGGCGCGGCGGTGGCATGACCGCCCCGGCACCGGCCAACGCCCCGCACTGGGCCGACCTGGGCGAGACCACCTCGGCCGCCGGGGTGCTGTTCCTGTGCGGGGTGCACCGCTGGTTCGGGCGCTGGCCGTTCCGGCTGTGCGTGTACCCGGTGGTGCTGTGCCACTGGCTGGGCAACCGCGTGGCGCGGCAGGCCTCGCTGCAGTACCTGCAGCGGCTGCAGGCGCACACCGGCGTGCTGGGTGGCGTGCCCGGGCGTTGGACCAGCCTCAGGCACTTCGCGCTGTTTGCCGACACCCTGCTGGACAAGCTGCTCGGCCTGGGGGGCCGCTATCCGCCCGGCCAGATCCGCCTGCAGCGCGACCTGATGCTGGAGAAGATCGCGCGCCGCGAGGGCGGGCTGATCCTCACCGCGCACATCGGCTGCCTGGAACTGTGCCAGGTGCTGGCCGAACAGGTGCCCGGCTTCCGCATCACCGTGCTGGTGCACACCGCGCACGCGCAGCGCTTCAACCGCTTGATGCAACGCCTGGACCCGCTGGCCCAGGTGGAGCTGATGCAGGTGACCGACATGGGCCCGGCCACGGCCGTGGAGCTGCAGCGCCGGGTCAACGACGGGGGCTTTGTGGCCATCGTCGGCGATCGCGTGCCGCTGCGCGGCGGGCGCACCGTGCCGGCGCCGTTCCTGGGCCACGTGGCGCAGTTCCCGATCGGCGCCTACGTGCTGGCCTCGGCGCTGGCCTGCCCGGTCTACACGATGGCCTGCCTGCACGAAGGCGACGGTTACCGGGTGCGCTTCGAGCACTTCAGCGACCGCATCGTGCTGCCGCGCGGCTCGCGCGATGCGGCGCTGACCGCGCAGGCCGAACATTTCGCCCGGTGGCTGGAAGTTCAGGTCACCCAGGCACCCTTGGACTGGTTCAATTTCTTCCCCTTCTGGGATCAGGCATCGCATGGCAAGTAATTCACCCGATATCCGCTTCGGCGATGCGCCGTTGACCATCGAAGACGTGGTCGCGCTTTCGCAACGCCAGGCCCAGGCCGTGGTCAGCGACGACCCGGCCTTCCAGGCGCGCATCCAGAAGGGCGCCGATTTCCTGGACCGCCTGCTGCGCGAGGACGGCGTCATCTACGGGGTGACCACCGGCTACGGCGATTCGTGCACGGTCAACATCCCGCCGGCGCTGGTGGCCGAGCTGCCGCACCACCTGTTCACCTACCACGGCTGCGGCCTGGGCCGGTTCCTGGACGAGGCCGAGACCCGTGCGGTCATCGCCGCGCGGCTGGCCTCGCTGGTGCGCGGCATGTCCGGGGTCAGCCACCCGCTGCTGCAGGGCCTGGCCACGCTGCTGCGCCACGACGTGCTGCCGCTGATTCCCGCCGAAGGCTCGGTCGGTGCCAGTGGCGACCTCACCCCGCTGTCCTACGTGGCCGCGGTGCTGTGCGGGCAGCGCGAGGTGATGTACCAGGGCGCGCGCCGCCCGGCCGCCGAGGTGCTGGCCGAGATCGGCATGACCCCGCTGCAGCTAAGGCCCAAGGAAGGCCTGGCGATCATGAACGGCACCGCGGTGATGACCGCGCTGGCCTGCCTGGCCTTCGATCGCGCCGACTACCTCACCCGCCTGGCCACCCGCCTGACCGCCTTCAACGTGCTGGCCAGCGACGGCAACGCGCATCACTTCGATGAAATGCTGTTCGCCGCCAAGCCGCACCCGGGCCAGATGCAGATCGCCGCGCGCCTGCGCCAGGACCTGCACAGCGACCGCCCGCCGCGCAACGAACAGCGCCTGCAGGACCGCTATTCGCTGCGCTGCGCCCCGCACGTGATCGGCGTGGTGCAGGACGCGCTGCCGTTCATGCGCCAGCTGATCGAAACCGAACTCAACAGCGCCAACGACAACCCGCTGATCGATGCCGACGGCGAGCGCATCCTGCACGGCGGCCACTTCTACGGCGGCCACATCGCCTTTGCGATGGACGCGCTGAAGAACACCATCGCCAACCTGGCCGACCTGCTCGACCGGCAGATGGCGCTGGTGGTGGATGCCCGCTACAACCACGGGCTGCCGGCCAACCTGTCCGGCGCCACCGGCCCGCGCGCGGCGATCAATCACGGCCTGAAGGCGCTGCAGATCAGCGTCTCGGCCTGGACCGCCGAAGCGCTCAAGCAGACGATGCCGGCCTCGGTGTTCTCGCGCTCCACCGAGTGCCACAACCAGGACAAGGTCAGCATGGGCACCATCGCCGCGCGCGACTGCCTGCGCGTGATCGAGCTGACCGAGCAGGTGGTGGCCGCGCTGTTGATCACCGCGCGCCAGGGCGTGGCCCTGCGCCAGCGGGTGGGCATGAAGGCCCTGCTGCACGGTGAGCTGGACGCGATGTACCAGGACCTGTGCGCGCGGATCGCGCTGGTGGACGAGGACCGCGCGCTGGACGGCGAGCTGCGCGCGCTGCTGGACGACATCCGCGGCCAGCGCTGGAGCCTGTATGACCAGCCCTGACCTGAGCCTGGAGGTGCGGCTGTCGCCCACCTTCCACGACTGCGATCCGATGCACGTGGTGTGGCACGGCAACTACTTCAAGTATTTCGAAGTCGCCCGCTGTGCGCTGCTGCAGCGCTACGACTACGACTACCCGCAGATGCGCGACTCCGGCTACCTCTGGCCGGTGGTGGACGCGCGGGTGAAATACATCCGCCCGCTGCTGTACGGGCAGGCGCTGCGCGTGCGCGCCACCATCACCGAATGGGAAAACCGGCTGAAGATCGCCTACGAGATCTTCGATGCCGACAGTGGGCAGACGCTGACCCGCGCCCACACCATCCAGGTGGCCGTGGACGCGGCCACCAATGAAATGCTGTACCTGTGCCCACGCGTGCTGTGGGACCGCCTCGGAGTGGATGTGCCATGAATCGTTTGTTGAGCGCCTGCCTGGCGCTGTTGTTGCTGTGCGTGGTTGCCCCGGCCGGTGCCGAACCGGCGGCCGACCTGGCGATGGTCAAGCAGCGGATCGCCCAGGTGGCGGTGCTGCGCGGCGAGTTCACCCAGGAAAAGCAGGTGGCCGGTTTCAAGAACCCGCTGCGCTCGCAGGGTGGCTTCGTGCTGTCCCGCGAGAAGGGCGTGATCTGGTCCACGCTCAAGCCGTTCCCCTCGCAGGTGGTGGTCACCCGCGACCGCATCCTCAGCGTGCAGCGCGACGGCAGCCGCCGGGTCGAGCTGGACGCGCGCCAGCAGCCGGCGATGCGCTCGGTCAACGCGGTCATGTTCGCGCTGATCAGTGGCGATGCGCAGGCGCTCTCGGCGCAGTTCAACGTGCACCTGGAGGCGCTGCCCGACAACGCCTGGACGATGCGGCTCACCCCGCGCTCGCCGATGCTGGCCAAGGTGTTCACCGGCCTGTCGCTGAGCGGGGACCGCTACGTGCGCGAGGTGGAGATCACCGAAGCCAACCAGGATGTCACCCGCATCCACTTCAGCAGCCTCAGCGCGCTCCACCCGCAGTTGACCGCCGAAGAGGGTGCCGCGTTTGAATGACCCGGTACGCGCGTCGATGGACGCCCTGAACCCGCCCAGTGGCCGCCTGCAGCGCGTCTGGCGCTGGCTGGCCGTGCTCTGGCTGCTGGTCCTGGTGGGCCTGGGCGTGCAGCAATGGCAGTTGTGGAAAAGCGAGTCGCGGATCGACACCGACATCCTGGCGCTGCTGCCGCAGGATGCGCACGACCGGCTGCTGTCCGACGTCACCCGCCGCATCGCCGATGCCAACGCGCGCCAGATCGTGGTGCTGCTGGGCAGCGCCGACGCGGCCCAGACCCGGGCCGCCGAGACGGCGTTCCGGCGCAGCCTGCTCGACAGCGCGCAGGGCAAGGCGTTGCTGCGCGAAAGCGGCTCCATCGAAGGCTGGTTCGACCAGGCGCGCGCCTTCTACGCACCGTACCGCGACCGCCTGCTCACCGACGCGCAACGCCAACGGCTGCAGGCCGAGCCGGTGGATGCCCTGTCCGAGGCGGCGCTGGCCGCGTTGTACGGCCCGATGGGCGCGCCGCGGCTGACCGAATGGCGACAGGATCCGCTGTCGCTGTGGCCGCAGTGGTGGCAGGAACGCGCGGCCGGTTCGGGGTTGCAGATGGGCGACGACGGCCTGCTGGAAGCCGACGGCAAGCATTGGTCGATCGTGCAGTACGACACGGTGGGCTCGGCGTTCCAGCTCGATGGCGAGCGCCATATCGACGTGCTGCTGGACCAGGCCAGCGCGGCGGCGGCCCGCCAGGCGCCCGGGCTGGAAGTCCTGCGTGCCGGCGTGCCGCTGCATGCCGAAGCGGCGGCCGTGCAGGCCAACTGGGAAATCAACACCATCGGCTGGGGCTCGCTGGCGGCGGTGCTGCTGCTGGTGTGGCTGGCCTTCCGCTCGCTGCGCCCGATCCTGCTGGTGGGCGCTTCGCTGCTGATCGGCTGCGGCGTGGCGCTGGCGGTCACCGTGCTGGTGTTCGGCAAGGTGCACGTGCTCACGCTGGTGTTCGGCGCCTCGCTGGTGGGCGTGGCCGAGGATTACGGCATCCACTGGTTCGCCTCGCGCCAGGCCGAACCGGCCGACCGCCGCTGGCGGCTGCTCAAGCACCTGCTGCCCGGCCTGTGGCTGGCCCTGCTGACCAGCGCGCTGGCCTACCTGGCCCTGGGCCTGGCGCCGTTCCCTGGCCTGCGCCAGATGGCGCTGTTCTCGGTGGTGGGCCTGGCGGCGGCCTTCCTTACGGTGATCTTCTGGTTCCCGTGGCTGGATGGCGGTGAGATCCGCACCACCGGGTTCTCGCGCTGGCTCGGCGCCACCCTGGAGCGCTGGCCGCGCCTGCATGGCCGCAAGGCGGCCCTCTTCCTGGGCGTGGCGGCGTTGTTCTCGGCCATCGGCATCGCCCGGCTGGACAGCAACGATGACCTGCGCAGCCTGCAGTCCTCGCCCAAGACGCTGATCGACCAGCAGATCCGCATCAGCAAGATGCTGGGCCTGCCCAGCCCCGCCCAGTTCTACCTGGTGCAGGGCGCCGATGCCGAACAGGTGCTGCAGCGCGAGGAAGCGCTGATCCAGCGCCTGCGCGTGTTGTCGGCCGACCGGCAGATCGGCGGCTACCGCGCGATCAGCGACTGGCTGCCTTCGGTGCAGCGCCAGCACGCCGATGCGGCCCTGACCGCCAAGGTGGAGCCGCAGGTGCTGGGCCGGGTGGGCGAGGCGGTCGGCGAGCCGCTGGCACGCCCGGCGTATGCCGCGCAGGATATCCAGGCCGCCGACTTCCTGGCCTCGCCGGCGGCGATGCCGTTCCGTCACCTGTGGCTGGGCAAGGTCGGCGCGGGCGTGGCCTCGGTGGTGATGGTCGATGACCTCTCGCGCGCCGATGCACTGACCTTGCTGGAAGCGCAGGCGGCGGGCATCGACGGGGTGCGCTGGGTCGACCGCACCGCCGACTTCTCCGCGCTGCTCAAGCACTACCGCAAGCTGATGAGCGGGCTGCTGCTGGTGGGCATCGTGCTGGTGTTCGCGGTCCTGTACTGGCGCTATCGGGCGCAGGCCTGGCGGGTGTTCGCCCCGACCCTGGTCGCCGGCGCGCTGACCCTGGCCCTGCTGGGCCTGTTCGGCCAGCCGCTGCAGTTGTTCAACGTGTTGGCGCTGATGCTGCTGCTGGGCATGGGCATCGACTACGGCATCTTCCTGATCGAACATCGCGGTGATGCCAGTGCGTGGCTGGCGGTGTGCGTGGGCGCGGCCAGTACCTGGCTGTCCTTCGGCCTGCTGGGCCTGTCGGCCACGCCGGCGCTGCGCGCGTTCGGGTTGACGCTGCTGTTCGGCATCGGCCTGGTCTGGCTCATCTCGCCGCTGTTCCGCCCACCGCCGCATGACGCCCCGCACTGAGCGCGCCGCCGGCTTGTCCTTTCCCCCGTTTTTCTGATCAAGGATGCATCGATGAACCCGCAAGTGGAAACAACCGAGATCCTCGTCATCGGCGCAGGCCCCGCCGGTTCCGTTGCCGCGGCGATGCTGCGCAGGCAGGGGCGCCAGGTGCTGATGCTGGAGCGCCAGGCCTTCCCGCGCTTCTCCATCGGCGAAAGCCTGCTGCCGCAGAGCATGGAGTACATCGAGGCGGCCGGGCTGCTGCAGGACGTGGTGCAGGCCGGGTTCCAGTACAAGAACGGCGCCGCGTTCGTGCGTGGCGAGGCCGCCACCGAGTTCGATTTCCGCGACAAGTTCTCGCCCGGCTGGGGCACCACCTACCAGGTCCAGCGCGCCGACTTCGACAACGTGCTGGCGCGGGGCGCCGAGCGCATGGGCACCACGCTGCGGTTTGGCGATGAAGTGCTGTCGGTGCAGCCGGGCCGCCCGGCGCGGGTGCAGGTGCGCCGCCCCGATGGCAGCGAGTACACCATCGAGG
>NZ_JAVWXA010000040.1:0-5755 GCF_036662295.1 Stenotrophomonas sp. | reverse complement strand
CGCCCGGCGCGGGTGCAGGTGCGCCGCCCCGATGGCAGCGAGTACACCATCGAGGCCGGCTTCATCCTCGATGCCAGCGGTTTCGCGCGCCTGCTGCCGCGCCTGCTCAACCTGGAGTCGCCGTCCAACTTCCCGGTGCGCGGGGCGATCTTCTGCCACGTGCGCGACCACATCCCGGCCGACGCCGGCTTTGACCGAAACAAGATCCTGATCACCACCCATCCCGAGCACGTGGACGTGTGGTACTGGACCATTCCCTTCTCCAACGGCTGCTGCTCGCTGGGCGTGGTGGCCGAGCCGAGCTTCTTCGAGAAGTACCCCGGCAGCGACGAGGACAAGCTGCGTGCGATCGTCGGCGAGGATCCCAACCTGTCGCGCCTGCTCGCCAACGCCGAGTGGGCGGTGCTGCCGGTGCGCACCATCACCGGTTACTCGGCCAACGTGTCCTCGCTGTGGGGCGAGGGCTATGCGCTGCTGGGCAACGCCGGTGAGTTCCTGGACCCGGTGTTCTCCTCGGGGGTGACCATCGCCTTCAAGTCTGCCGAACTGGCCAGCGCCTGCATCGCGCGCGAACACGCCGGGGAAACGGTGGACTGGGAGAAGGACTTCTCCGTTCCGCTGCGCGCCGGCGTGAAGACCTTCCGCCGCTTCGTCGAGGCCTGGTACGCCGGCGGCTTCCAGAAAATCATCTACCACCCCGAGCAGCAGCCGGACGTGCGCCGCATGATCTCCTCGATCCTGGCCGGCTATGCCTGGGATACGAAGAACCCGTACGTGGCCGATGACAGCGGTCGTCGCCTGCGGGTGCTGGAGGAATTGTGCAGCGCCTGATCCTGATCCTGATGCTGGGCCTGCTGGCGTCCTGCGCCAGCACCCGCATGCCCGCGCCCAAGGTACAGTTGCCGGCGCTGAGGCTGGCCCCTTCGGCCCTGCCCGAACCGCTGCAGCTGCAGCAGCGCCTGCAGTTCCGCTTCGGCAGCCACGAACGCGAACTGGACGCGCTGCTGGAGGCCGACCACGACCAGGTGCGCCTGGCGGTGCAGGCGATGGGCCAGACCGGCGTGCGCATGACCTGGGACGGCACCACGCTGGAACAGACCCGCGCCCCGTGGCTGCCGCCGCAGGTGCGCGGCGAGCGGGTGCTGGATGACCTGCAGTTCGCGCTGTGGCCGGCCGATGCCATCCGCGCGGCGCTGCCGCCGGGCTGGCACCTGGTGGACCATGGCGACACCCGCCGGCTGGAGCAGGGCGATACGGCCTGGCTGATGCTGGACACCGACCCGGACGGCCGGATGCGCCTGCGCAACCTGGCCGAGGGCTATGAATTGATGATCGAATCGTTGGACATGGAACAGGCACACCCGTGAGCAGTGGCAGCACCGTCTATCTCAACGACCTGGGCGTGGTCTGCGCGCTCGGCGGCGACCGTGCGCAGGTGCGCGCGGGCCTGTTTGCCGACCAGCCCGGCGGCCTGCGCGACAACGACCAGCTGATCGCCGGGCGCACCCTGGCCCTGGGCGAAGTGGCCACCCCGCTGCCGGACCTGTCCGGGTTGCCGGTGGCCCTGCAGGGCCGCAACAACGCCCTGCTGGAAGCGGCCCTGGTGCAGATCCGCACGGCCGTGGACGCGGCCATCGCCCGCTACGGCGCCGACCGCGTGGCGGTCATCGTGGGCACCAGCACCTCGGGCATCGGTGAATCGGAAAACGCCCTGCGCCACCACCGCGACAGCGGCCAGTGGCCGCCGGGCTTCGATTATGCCCAGCAGGAAATGGGCACGGCCGCGCGTTTCGTACGCGAACGCATCGGCAGCACCGGCCCGGCGTGGACGATCTCCACCGCCTGTTCGTCCAGTGCCAAGGCGCTGATGTCGGCCGCGCGCCTGCTGCGCGCCGGCCTGGTCGATGCGGTGGTGGCCGGCGGCGCGGACTCGCTATGCCGCTTCACCGTGGCCGGGTTCAGCGCGCTGGAGTCGGTCTCGGCCGCGCGCTGCAATCCGTTCTCGGCCAACCGCAGCGGGATCAACATCGGCGAGGGCGCCGCGCTGTTCCTGATGACCACCGCGCCCGGCCCGGTGCGGCTGTCCGGCTGGGGCGAGTCCTCCGACGCGCACCACATGTCCGCCCCGGACCCGCAGGCGCGCGGGGCGATCGATGCCATCCAGCAGGCGCTGGACCGCGCCGGCCTGGCACCGGCGCAGGTGGACTACGTGAACCTGCACGGCACCGCCACCGGCCATAACGACGCGATGGAAAGCCAGGCCGTGGCCGCCGTGCTGGGCACCGCGGTGCCGGCCAGCTCGACCAAGCCGCTGACCGGGCACACCCTGGGCGCCTCCGGGGCGATCGAAGCCGCGCTGTGCTGGATGGTGCTGGCCGACAACCCTGGCCAGCAGCTGCCCACGCACTGGTGGGACGGGCAGGGCGATGCCGCGCTGCCGGCGCTGGCGCTGGTGGCCCCGGGCACGCGCGCCGCGCACCCGCCGCGCCACGTGCTGAGCCATTCCTTCGCCTTCGGCGGCAGCAATGCCGTGCTGGCGCTGGCCCGGGAATGAGCATGGAACTGCCGCGCGACATCGATGACGTGCTGCCGCACCGCGACAGCATGCGCCTGATCGACCGGCTGCTGGACTGGCAGCCCGAGTCGATCGTGGTGGAGGTAGACGTGCCGGCGCACGGCCTGTTCGCCACCGCCGACGGCGTCCCGGCCTGGGTCGGGGTGGAATACATGGCCCAGGCGATTGCCGCCTGGGCCGGTTGCAAGGCGCGCCAGGCCGGGCGGGCGCCGTCGATCGGGTTCCTGCTGGGCACCCGGCGCTACACCGCGCACCAGCCGTACTTCGCCGCCGGCACCTGCCTGCAGGTGGAGGCACGCTGCGAGCTGATGGGCGAAAATGGCCTGGGCATGTTCGCCTGCCGGATCCTGGCAGGCGATACCGAATTGGCGGTCGCCAACGTATCGGTGTTCGAACCACGCGATGCGATGGCTTATCTGGAGAGTGGAGAGGCATGACAGGGAATCTGACGGTGCTGGTGACCGGCGCCAGCCGCGGCATCGGCCGCGCCATCGCGCTGCGGGTCGCGCGTGATGGCTTCGACGTGGTGTTGCATTGCCGCAGCCGCATCGACGAGGCGCAGGCGGTGGTGGCCGACATCCAGGCACTGGGCCGGCAGGCGCGCGTGCTGATGTTCGACGTGGCCGACCGCGATGCCGCGCGCACCGCGCTGGAGGCCGATGTCGAGCAGCATGGCGCCTATTACGGGGTGGTGTGCAACGCGGGCATCGCCCGCGACGGCGCGTTCCCGGCGATGCCGGCCGAGGACTGGGATGCGGTGGTGCACACCAACCTGGACAGCTTCTACAACGTGCTGCACCCGCTGGTGATGCCGATGGTGCGACGGCGCAAGCCGGGCCGCATCGTCACCCTGTCCTCGGTGTCCGGCCTGGTCGGCAACCGCGGCCAGACCAACTACAGCGCGGCCAAGGCCGGCATCATCGGCGCCACCAAGGCGCTGGCGCTGGAGCTGGCCAGCCGCGCGATCACCGTCAACTGCGTGGCCCCGGGCCTGATCGAGACCGAGATGGTCAACCAGGAAGTGCTCGACCATGCGCTCAAGCTGATTCCGGCCGCGCGCATGGGCCAGCCGGAGGAGGTGGCCCACGCGGTGTCCTTCCTGCTGTCTGAAAACGCCGGCTACATCACCCGGCAGGTGATCTCGGTCAACGGAGGGATGGTCTGATGGGCAGTACCGATCGTCGCGTGGTGGTCACCGGTGCCGCCGCGCTGAGCCCGCTGGGGCATGACTGGGCGAGCATTCGCGCGCGCCTGCACGCCCGCGTCAATGCGGTGCGCTACATCCCCGAGTGGGAGGTGTTCGACGGCCTCAACACGCGCCTGGCCGCGCCGGTGGAGGACTACACGCTGCCGCCGCACTACAACCGCAAGACCACCCGCAGCATGGGCAAGGTGGCGGTGATGTCGGTGCGCGCCACCGAGCTGGCGCTGGAGGCGGCCGGCCTGCTCGGCCATCCGGTGCTGCGCAGTGGCATGGCCGGGGTGGCCTACGGTTCGTCCTCGGGCAGCCACGAGGCCACCGCCGAGTTCGGCCGCATGCTGCACGAGCACACCACCGACGGGATCAGCGCCACCACCTACCTGAAGATGATGAGCCACACCTCGCCGGTCAACATCGGGGTGTTCTTCGGCCTGTCCGGGCGGGTGTACACCACCTCCAGCGCCTGCACCTCGGGCAGCCAGGGCGTGGGCGCCGGCTACGAGGCGATCCGCAATGGCAAGCAGCTGGTGATGGTGACCGGCGGCGCCGAACAGCTGGATGCGACGGCGGCGGCGGTGTTCGACACGCTGTTTGCCACCAGCGTGCGCAACGATGCGCCGCAGACCACGCCCAGCCCGTTCGATGCGAACCGCGACGGCCTGGTGCTGGGCGAGGGCGCCGGCACGCTGATCCTGGAGGAGCTGGAGCACGCGCAGGCGCGCGGGGCGACGATCCTGGCCGAGGTGGTGGGCTACGGCACCAACAGCGATGGCCAGCACGTCACCCAGCCGACGGCGGACACGATGGCCCAGGCGATGCGGCTGGCGCTGGAAGACGCGGGGCTGGCGCCGGGGCAGATCGGTTACGTCAACGCGCACGGGACGGCGACCGAGCATGGCGACATCGCCGAAACGCAGGCCACGGCGCAGGTGTTCGGGCCGGGCATGCCGATCAGTTCGCTGAAGAGCTACGTGGGCCACATGCTGGGCGCCTGCGGCGCGTTCGAGGCGTGGCTGACGATCGAGATGATGCGCGAGGGCTGGTTCGCACCGACGCTGAACCTGCACGCGGTGGACCCGCGGTGCGGGGCACTGGATTTCATCCAGGGCGAGGGTCGGGCATTGCAGACCGAGTATGTAATGAGCAACAACTTCGCTTTCGGCGGGATCAACACGTCCCTTATCTTCCGCCGCTGGCAGGATTGACCCGCCGGCCCGCGCGGGCCGGTTTTCCACGCAACATCGAGCACCCCACCAACAAGGAGAAAGTTGAATGCGTCGTTTTGCCCTGATGGCCGCTACCGCACTGCTGGCCGTGGCCAGCACCGCCGAGGCCCGTGATACCCGAGTGGAACAGTCGCTGCGCGAGCTGGTGAGCTCGCAGGCCGCCCGCGATGCGGGGATCGACGGCAGCGTGCGTTTCTACATGGCCGGTGAGAAGGTCAACGTGCAGCAGCGGTTCGGCGAAGATGTGACGAACAAGAAGACCAACGCGGCCAACAAGAGCGACGAGGAAGCCTGCCGCTGGGTGGCCCTGTCGGCGCTGCGCGCGCTGCAGGACGGCGCCAAGTCGCGCGGTGCGAACGCGGTGGTGGACATCGTGAGCTACTACAAGAAGAACGAGTTCAAGAGCGCGACCAACTACGAGTGCTACGCAGGCACGATCATGGCCGGCGTGGCCCTCAAGGGCACCTACGCCAAGGTCAAGTAAGCCTTCGCGCCATGGCGGCCGCTGCTCCGGTGTCGGGGCAGTGGCCGTTTTTTTTGGTTTTTCGCCGCGAACCCGCACACCCCCACCCTCGACAGTTCGTCGGTGGCCGACAGGACATCAACGGCCGCCGCACTGGCGTTTGGTCGGTGGTCGTTGAGAACAAGGGGGGTTGTGGGATGCCGGCCAGCGGCCGGCACTACCGCGTCGGTCGTTTCGGTGCGCACCGGCCTACTGTCCAAGGGCGGGTACGGGTGGGGGTGCGGGACCGT
>NZ_JAVWXA010000039.1:0-32202 GCF_036662295.1 Stenotrophomonas sp. | reverse complement strand
CGGCACGGACGTGGACAAGCCGCGCAACCTGGCCAAGAGCGTGACGGTGGAGTAACGCCCCCGGCCAACGAAAAAACCCGGCCTCGGCCGGGTTTTTTTGATCCACCCAACACGATCACGCGCGGCCGTAGGTGTCCTCGAAGCGCACGATATCGTCTTCGCCCAGGTAGCTGCCCGACTGCACTTCGATCAGTTCCAGCGGCAGCTTGCCGGGGTTCTTCAGGCGATGGGTCACGCCCAGCGGGATGTAGGTGCTCTGGTTTTCGGTGAGCAGCAGCACGTCCTCGCCCCGGGTGACTTCGGCGGTGCCGCTGACCACGATCCAGTGCTCGGCACGGTGGTGGTGCATCTGCAGGCTGAGCGTGGCACCGGGTTTGACGGTGATGCGCTTGACCTGGAAACGCTCGCCGTGGTCGATCGAGTCGTAGGCACCCCACGGGCGGTACACCTTGCGGTGCCAGGTGGCCTCGGGGCGCGCGGCGGCCTTCAACTGCGCCACCACCTGCTTGATCTCCTGCATGCGGTCACTGCGGCCGACCATCACCGCATCGTCGGTTTCGACCACGATGACATCGTCCAGCCCGACCAGCGCGATCAGGCGCTCGCCGTAGGCATAGGTATTGCGGCAGTCGATGGCGATCACATCGCCGTGGTGGGCATTGCCGTCGCTGTCCTGCGCGGACACATCGCGCAGCGCCGTCCACGAGCCCACGTCGTTCCAGCCGGCATCCAGCGGCACCACCACCGCGTCGGCGGTCTTCTCCATCACCGCATAATCGATCGAGTCGGAGGGCACGGCGGCGAAGGCCTCCTTGTCCAGGCGGGTGAAATCCGCATCGCGGCGCGCCTGCTGCCACGCCGTGCGGCTGGCGGCGAGCATGGCCGGGTTGAACTTCTCCAGCTCGGCCAGGTAGCGCGACGCCTTGAACAGGAACATGCCGCTGTTCCAGAAGTACTCGCCGGACTGCACGTACTGCTGGGCGGTGTCGGCATCGGGCTTTTCCACGAAGCGATCCACCGCACGTACGTCCCCGCCCGAGGCGGCCTTGATATAGCCGTAGCCGGTTTCCGGGCCGGTCGGCACGATCCCGAAGGTGACCAGCTTGCCGTCGCGCGCGGCCGGCAGGGCCCGCAGCACGGTCGCGCGGAAGGCGTCTTCATCGGCGATCACATGGTCTGACGGCAGCACCAGCAGCAGCGCGTCGCCGCCTTCGCCGGTGGCTTCCAGCGCGGCCACCGCGATCGCCGGCGCGGTGTTGCGACCGACCGGCTCCAGCAGGATCGCCAGCGGCTGCACGCCCAGCTGCTGCAGCTGCTCGGCGGCCACGAAGCGATGCTCCTCGTTGGCCACCACCAGCGGGGCACGCCCGGCGATCGGGGCCACACGCTGCCAGGTCGCCTGCAGCATGGTCTGCTCGCCGGCCAGTGCGAGGAACTGCTTGGGGTAGGCCTCGCGCGACAGCGGCCACAGCCGGGTGCCGGAGCCGCCAGACAGGATGACGGGAAGCAGGTCGTTCATCGGGCGCGCCTCAGGAAGCGGTGATCAGCTGGGAGAGTTCATCGGTGCGCTGCTGCAGCAGCGCCGCATCGCCACGGGTTTCGACATTCAGGCGCAGCAGCGGCTCGGTGTTCGAGCTGCGCAGGTTGAAGCGCCAGTCGCCGAAATCGGCACTGATGCCGTCGGTGTGGTCCAGCGACGGCGACTGCGCGGCGTAGTGGTCCATCACCCGCGCCACCGCCGCCTTGGCGTCGGCCACCTTGAAGTTGATCTCGCCGCTGCAGGGGAACTTGGCCATGCGCGCCTCGACCAGGTCGGCCAGCGACCGGCCCGACTCGGACACCAGGGCGCCGATCAGCAGCCACGGGATCATGCCGGAGTCGGCGTAGGCAAACTCGCGGAAATAATGGTGCGCGCTCATTTCACCGCCGTAGACGGCGTTTTCGCTGCGCATCTTTTCCTTGATGAAGGCATGGCCGCTCTTGCACAGCACCGGCTGGCCGCCGGCGGCCTCCACCATTTCCACGGTGTTCCAGGTCAGGCGCGGGTCGTGCACGATCTTGCCGCCGGGCTGGCGGGCCAGGATCGCCTGGGC
This sequence comes from Stenotrophomonas sp., assembly GCF_036662295.1. Lineage (GTDB taxonomy): Bacteria > Pseudomonadota > Gammaproteobacteria > Xanthomonadales > Xanthomonadaceae > Stenotrophomonas. Next base: position 30,109 of record NZ_JAVWXA010000039.1, on the reverse strand, counting down.
CAGCAAACCGACCAGGTAGTAGCCCTCGATGAAGCGGCCGGTGTGGTCGAAGAAGAAGCAGCGGTCGAAGTCGCCATCCCAGGCGATGCCGAAATCGGCGCCATGCTCGCGCACGGCCTGCGCGGTGAGCGCGCGGTTTTCCGGCAGCAGCGGATTGGGGATGCCATTGGGGAAGCTGCCATCGGGTTCGTGGCAGATCCGGATGAACTCGAAGGGCAGGTGCGGGGCCAGCAGGTCCACGATGGTGCCCGCGCCGCCGTTGCCGGCATTGACCACCAGCTTGAGCGGCTTGAGCGCGGTGCGGTCGATGTAGCTGAGCAGGTGATCGATGTAGGCGCTCTTGTCCGGGTGCGCCTGCAGGCCGCCCGTTGCCTCGGCCGGCGCGGCGGTGTCTGCCTCGACCGCGTCGGAAATGGCGAACAGGCCGGTGTCCGAGCTGATCGGGCGGGCCTGCTCCTTGACCAGCTTCATGCCGTTGTAGTCCATCGGATTGTGGCTGGCGGTGACCATCACCCCGCCGGCCGCCTTCAGGTGGTCCACCTGGAAATAGACTTCCTCGGTACCGCAAAGGCCGATGTCCAGCACCTCGCGCCCGGCGCCACGCAGGCCGGCGGCCAAGGCGTCCTGGAGGGCGGGGCTGGTCAGGCGGATGTCATGGCCGACCACCACCGTGCCGGGGGCGAGCTGCGCGTCCAGGGCCACGCCGATGCGGCGCGCCAGGTCTTCGTTCAGTTCGTCCGGCACCCGGCCGCGGATGTCGTATGCCTTGAATGCGGGGAGGGTCATCTATTCAGTCCTTCTGACAGTCAGCGGATTAGTTTAGCCGCAGGCATGTATGGGAATCGTTTTCACCCAGGCGGGCTAGCGGAAGGACAGATACTTGTGCCCGAAGTAGCTGGAGAAGACCGGTACGGCCACGCCCACCGCGTGGGCGATCTCCAGCCGCCATGCCGTCACGCCCAGCCACGGCAGCACGTGGAAGGCCAGCAGCGCCGAGACCGCCCAGGTCTGCAGTACCGCCAGCAGGTTCACCAGGGTGAAGTAGAACGCCGAATGGTGGAGCGGGCGGGCACTGTCCTTGAACACGAACAGGCGGGCCAGCACGAAGGCCGTCACCATGCCGGTCAGGTAGGCCAGCACGATGGCCGGGGTGAACGGCAGCCAGTGGCTGTACCCGATCCGCGACAGGAAATTGACCAGCGCAGCCAGCCCGCCCACCAGCAGGAACAGCACGAACTGCCGCGAGGCCAGTCCTCGGATCACGCCACCACTTCCCGGGCCAGCATCCGGCCAAACCCGATGCTCTCGGAGATGCCACGGTCTTCGGGATAGTAATGGGAGGTATCGGCCACCCACAGGCCATCGACCGGAAGCTTGCGTGGCGGCAGGCGCTCGAGGAACCCCGGCTCGCAGATCGGCTGGGCATGGCGGTAACGATTGGCGCGCACATCCAGGAAATCCGCCTCGCCCAGCGCGGAATTGACCTGCATCAGATACCGCTTGACCTTGTCGATGAAGACCGTATCGGGGTCGGCATAGCGGGGGTGCTCGCCGGGCATGTAGAACGGCACGTAGACGATGTGCGCGTCCATCGGGCGTAGGTTGGTGTACTCCACGATACCGGGGATATCCATGTCCGGATCGTTGGTGTTGACCCAGAACTTGTCCGACACCGGGCGGCGAAGCTTGGCGATCACGCAGACCACGGCGATGTTCTTCAACGCCCGGTAACGCGCCAGGATCGGTTCGGGCAGGTCCGGTGCCAGGCGTGGCACGAACGGCAGCGGCACGGTGGACACGACCTTGTCGAAGGCCAGCCGTTGGCCGCCGACGACCACGCCACGCACGCGGCCATCCTCGATGACGATCCGCTCCACCGGGGCACCCAGCCGCACCTCGCCGCCATGCCGCAGGATGTCCCCATGCAGGCCGTGGAGCAGGGTCGCAGAGCCGCCTTCCAGATAGCCCAGTTTCTCGCGCATCAGGCTGTAGCGCGAGCGGCCGATGCGGCGTATCCGGCTCCAGATCCACGCGGCGGACAGGTTGTCGGCGTAGTCGTAGAACTTGTAGTCGAACAGCCTGCGCCAAAGCACTTCGTAGGCCTCTGCGCCCACCCAGCGGCGTATCCAGCCCGACGCCTCCACAGGGTCGAGTGGACGCCAGTTGGTGCGCCGGGTGCACAGGAACGCGTGCAGGCCGTAGCGGAACTTGGCCAACAGCCCCAGGCCCTTGAAACGCAGCAGCGCAACCGGATTGCCCCATGCCTGCAGCTGCCCACCGAACCAGTAACCCATGCGGGTCTCGGTCCAGCGCATCATCGACGACAGGCCAAGCTCGTCCAGCACGGCGAGGAAGTCTGCATCGGAGATGCAATGGAAATGGTAGTAGCGCTCGATCTGCATCCCGCCGAAATCGAAACTGGCCGTCATCCCGCCGACCCGGTCGTCCGCCTCGAAGATCACCGGATGGTGGCCGTCGCGGGCCAGCTGGTAGGCCACTGCCAGGCCCATGGGGCCGGCGCCCAGTACGGCGATGCGTTCACTCACGATCAGAACTCCAGGGTGATGTGGCCGTAGTCCGGGTCGTTGAAGGTGGCATCGATCGCCTCGGCGAAGGGCGTGGGCACCACGTCGAAAACGCCCGGCCAGTCGATCACCTCGAACTCGTCATGGGCCACCAATGCCTTCAACTGGGCGGCGGTGAAGGGCGGGTCGCGATCGAACAGCGCCCAGGTCTTCAACAGCACGTCGAACAGGCCGTAGGGGATATGCAGCAGCCGGGTGCGTGCCCGGGTGCTGCGCTTGATCTGGGCGATGATGTCGACGTAGTCGACCTTCTCCAGCCCGGTGATGTTGAAGCGCTGCCCGGCCATGCGCGAGCCCAGGCAGCTGGCGATGATGTTGGCGAAGTCGCCGGCATACAACGGCTGGCGCATGTAGCGGCCATCGCCGGGGATCGGGAACACCGGCACCTTGCGCATGAACCGCGCCAGCCATCCCAGGTGCTTGCGGTCGAACCACCCGAACATCAGCGTGGGCCGCAGGATGACCGCGGCAATGCCGCTGGCGACCACCTGCTCCTCCTGCTCGCGTTTGGTGCGGGTGTAATCGTCCTCGGCCATCGAACACACCACCGAGGAGCTGACGTGCACCGTGTAGGGCACGGCGTGGCGCTGGATCGCGGCAAGGAGGTTGGCCGTGGCGGTGATGTTGTTGCGCACGAAGGGCACCGGATCGACGCCGCCGATCTGTGCCTGCAGCATCACCACGGCATCGGCACCGCTGAAATGCTGCTCCCATGGCCCGGGCTCGGCCAGGTCGGCCAGGTCGGTGACCAGGTCCGGATGCATGCGGCGCAGGATGGCCAGGTTCGCCTCGTGCTTGTCGATGACGACCAGGTTGCGATAGCCCTTGCGCTTGAGGATGGCCACCAGGTTCTGGCCCACCAGGCCGGCGCCGCCGGGCAGGATGATCTTCTGGTCGAGCGGATCGTGCATGGCGGTGCTCACAGCGAGGCGCGGTTGAAGACCGCCTGCGGGAGCAGGCGGATCACCCACATGATCAAGCGCCAGAAACCGGGCGCGTAGAGCACCGGCGTGCGGCGCCCGATGCCGGCCACGATGCGCTTGGCCACCTGGTCCGGGCTGGCCCACAACGGACCCTTGCGCAGATGGGCGGTCATCGGCGTATCCACGAAGCCGGGCCGGATGTCGACCACACCGACGCCACGCTTGAACAGGCGTTGGCGCAGCCCGCTCAGGAATGCGCTGGTGGCGGCCTTGGCTGCGCCATAGGCGTAGTTGCTCTGCCGGCCACGGTCGCCGGCCACCGAGGTGATCACCGCCAGCGTGCCACTCCCCGCGTCTGCCATGCGGTTGGCGATCGGAGCCAGCAGGGCCATGGTCGCGCTGCCGTTGGTGGCGAATTCGGACAGGAACACCGCTACCGAGGCTTCGCAGGCGGCCTGGTCGGGCAGGGTGCCATGCGCGACCAGGACCACGTCCGGGGCGCCCAGCGTCGCCCAGGCCTGCTCGACCATGCCCGCGTGGCCGGCCAGGTCATTGATGTCCAACACGTAGTCGCTCACCTGCGCGGCACCGCGAACGGCAAGGTCGGCAGCGATCACCGACAGGCGTGCCGGGTTGCGCGCCACCAGGAAGAGCGCCGCGCCGCGCGCGGCATAGCGCCGTGCAACGGCTTCGGCAATGGCGGACGTCGCCCCGATGATGAGGATCTTCTGCATGCTTACTCCGTGACCCGGCGCCAGAAGCCGGATGAAAAACGCGGATCGAGGTACCGCGAGAACGCCTGCCAGTCCGGATAGGCCCGCTGGAAGCTGTGGCCGGCCATGCGCGCATCCTTGGCCGGATACAGCGCCCCGCCGCCGGCATCGACGATCCGATCCAGGCGTTGCAGCAGTTCCAGGACGGCAGTGCCGGTGTTGGGGAAGTCCAGCGCAAGTGTCGTGCCTGGGCGGGGAAAGGACAGCATGCCGCGCGCGGGCATGTCGCCGAACTGTTTGAGCACGGCCAGGAACGAGCCTTGGCCGCTGCGCGCGATCTCCCCCAGCAGCGCCGCCACGCCCTCCTGGGCAGCCGCTGGCGGCAATACGCATTGGTACTGGAGAAAACCCCGGGGGCCGTACATGCGATTCCAGTGCGCGATGCTGTCCAGCGGGTGGAAGAACGGCAGCAGATGGGCGACCGAGCGCGTGCGCCGCGCTGGCTGGCGCCAGTAGTACAGCGCATTGAAGGGACGCAGGCTGAGCCGGTTGACCAGCGATACCGGCGGCGTGAACGGCATGGCCAGGCGGCGCCGTGGCGGAGGTGGGCGTTCGTCGGTGCGCTGCGGGGCATGGTTGGCGCGGGTGAAATGACCGCGCCCCAGGCGAGGGCCGCTCGCGAGGCAGTCGATCCACGCCACGCTGTATTCATGGGTGGGTGCCGACGCGCGCGACAGCGCGAAGAACTCGCCCAGTGACCCGAACCGGATGTTTTCCACTTCCAGGCTGGTGCCTGGCACGCGGCGCAGCTGCAGCTCGGCCCAGGTGACCAGGCCGGTCAGGCCCAGGCCACCCACGGTCGCGGCGAACCAGCCGTCGGCATCGTCCTCGGCTTGGCACAGGCGTCGGCTGCCATCGCTGCGCAACAGCTCGAAGGCCACCACGTGGTGGCCGAAGCTTCCACAGCGGTGATGGTTCTTGCCATGCACGTCATTGGCGATCGCCCCACCGACGGTCACTTGGGAGGTGCCCGGCGTCACCGGCAGGAACCATCCCTGCGGCAGCGTCACCGACACGATCTCTTCCAGCGTGGTCCCCGCTTCGCACTGCAGGCGGCCGGACTGCGGATCGAAGCCGATGAAGCGATCCAGCCCACGCGCCTGCAACAGCGTGCCGCCCGGGTTCTGGCAGCTGTCGCCATAGCTGCGCCCGTTGCCGTAGGGCAGTGCGGTACCGCTGAACCCGGGCAGGGCAGCCAGACGGTCATGCAGCGCAACCCGGGTGTGCCCGGCACGTGGGTAGCGGCCCCAGGAATCGCCGTCGGCGCGCATCAGATCGCCACCAGGGCAAACAGTGCGCACAGCACGGCGACGACCTGGCTGGGGCGATCGGTGGCGGCGAACACGATGGGATCATCGTGCATGTCGCCTCGGTGCGCGATGACCCAGGCCCGGCTCACCCAGTACAGCAGCACCGGGCAGATGAACCAGAGCAGCTTGGGGTTGCGGTACAGCTCGATGCTCTCGGGGCTGTTGATGTAGAGCGCCATCACCATGACCGCGATATAGCCGGCGGCAGACCCGAGCGACTGCAGCAGCGGCAGGTCATCCACGCCATAGCCACGGCCACTGGCCGCGGTTTTGCCACGCGCCAGCATCGCGTGCAGTTCGGTGTAGCGCTTGAGCAGCGCCAGCGAGAGGAAGATGAACATGCTGAACGCCAGCAGCCAGAACGACAGCTCGGCGCCGATGGCGACCGTGCCGCCGATGATCCGCACCGTGTACAGGCCGGCCAGCAGCACCACGTCGAGCATGACCACGCGCTTGAGGCGCAGCGAGTAGGCGAGGGTTGCCGTGTAATAGACCAGCAGCACCCCGGCAAAGGCCGGGCTGCAGGCCAGGGCCACCAGCAACCCGGCCACGGTGAGCAGGGGGGCCACCAGCACCCCGTGCAGCAGCGGCAGGCGGCCGGCCGCGAACGGGCGCTGGCGCTTGCGCAGGTGCTGCCTGTCCGCCGCCAGGTCGAGCAGGTCGTTGAGCAGGTACACGCCCGAGGCGCACAGACTGAAGGCGGCGAAGGCCAGCAGGGACTGCATCACCGCCTGCGGCTCGAGGAAACGGTGTGCGGTCAGCAGCGGCACGAACACCAGCAGGTTCTTCAGCCACTGGTGCAGGCGCAGGGCTTTCAACCAGGCACCTGCTCGCGGCGGTGCCGGCCAATGGCGGTGGACGCGGGTGTGCTGGGCGGCAGCGCGGGCCAGGTGCTGGTCGTTGTTGACCACCCAGGCGCCGGCGGCGTGCTGCCACACGGCCAGGTCGACCTTGCCGTTGCCGGCGTAATCGAAGCCGCGCGCGCCGAAGGCCTCGACCAGCGCCTCTGCCTTGCGGGTACCGGACAGGTTGAGCGCGCCGTCGCTGGCGATGACACGTTCGAACAAACCCAGATGCGCGGCGATCGGGGCGACCAGCAGCGCATCGGAGGCGGTGCAGAGCACGCGCGGCCGTTGCGAGGTGGTGCGCAGCAGTTCCAGCACCTGCGCGTTGTAGGGCAGGTGCGCCGGGTCAAGGGTTATTCGCCTGGCAATCTGGCGCTTGAGGGCCGCCTTGCCCTGCAGCAGCCAGAACGGCAGCAGGAACAGGTACAGCGGTTGGCGTGCCAGCAGTGCCAGCAGCGACTCATACAGGATGTCCGAGTTCAGCAGGGTGCCGTCCAGGTCCACGCACAGGGCATGGGCCTGCGCCTCGGCGGGAGCGGAATGGTGGGGCGAGGACATCAGCAGGGCAGGAGAACGTGCATGGCCCCAATTGTAGCTGCCCGGCCCGGTCGGCCCGCTGCCCGAGAGTGACAGCCGCGTCGCGGGGGAGGCCGGCTTTGTTGCGGTGCAGTCGAGGCAAGCGAAGGCCTCCCGTTAGAATAGGCGTTTGTTCACCAGTAGGGCGCAACCATGGAAAACACCAGTGCCGCCACGCGGCGTGGCAAACAGTACGCCAGTGCCGCCGACGCGCTGGACGGCGTGGTCGCCGATGGCCAGACCCTGGCCGTGGGCGGCTTCGGCCTGTGCGGCATCCCCGAGGCGCTGATCGCGGCCCTGCGCGACACCGGGGTGAAGGGCCTGACGGTGATCTCCAACAATGCCGGCGTGGATGGCTTCGGCCTGGGCCAGCTGCTGGAGACGCGCCAGATCCAGAAGATGATTTCGTCCTACGTGGGCGAGAACAAGGAATTCGAGCGGCAGTTCCTGGCCGGTGAGCTGGAGCTGGAGTTCAACCCGCAGGGCACCCTGGCCGAGCGGTTGCGCGCCGGCGGTGCCGGCATCCCGGCCTTCTTCACCGCCACCGGCTACGGCACGGTGGTGGCCGAGGGCAAGGAAACCCGCGCGTTCGACGGCAAGCACTACGTGATGGAAACCGCGCTGCGCGCCGACGTGGCGCTGGTCAAGGCGTGGAAGGCCGACGAGGCCGGCAACCTGGTGTTCCGCAAGACCGCGCGCAACTTCAACCCGGCCTGTGCGATGGCCGGCAAGCTGTGCATCGTGGAAGTGGAGCAGGTGGTGCCGGTGGGCAGCATCGACCCCGACCAGGTGCACCTGCCGGGCATCTACGTGCACCGCATCGTGCACAACCCCACGCCGGAGAAGCGCATCGAACAACGCACCGTGCGCCAGGAGGCGAACTGAGATGGCCTGGACCCGTGATGAAATGGCGCAGCGCGCCGCCCGCGAACTGACCGATGGCGCCTACGTGAACCTGGGCATCGGCCTGCCGACCCTGGTGGCCAACCATATCCCCGAAGGCGTGGATGTGTGGCTGCAGTCCGAGAACGGCCTGCTGGGCATCGGCCCGTTCCCGACCGAGGCCGAGGTGGATGCCGACCTGATCAACGCCGGCAAGCAGACCGTGACCGCGCGCGAAGGGGCCAGCTACTTCGGCAGCCACGACAGCTTCGCGATGATCCGCGGCGGCCACGTCAACCTGGCCATCCTCGGCGCGATGCAGGTCACCGACAAGGGCGACCTGGCCAACTGGATGGTGCCCGGCAAGATGGTCAAGGGCATGGGCGGGGCGATGGACCTGGTGGCCGGCGTGCAGCGGGTGGTGGTGCTGATGGAGCACACCGCCAAGAACGGCGAGCACAAGATCCTGCCCGACTGCACGCTGCCGCTGACCGGCGTGGGCGTGGTCGACCGCATCATCACCGACCTGGCCGTGTTCGACGTGACCGAGGCCGGCCTGGTGCTGGTGGAGGCAGCGCCCGGCGTGGCGGTGGACGAGCTGAAGGAAAAGACCGGCGTGGCGTTCGCCGCGGCGTGAGGTGTCCAACGATCCTGGCTACCTGCCAGGATCGTCTCCTTGAGGAGCGGAATCGTTCGCGCAGTGGAATCCGGCGTGGACAATCATCTCGGCGACCATCGATTCAAGCGCATCGGCAAACGGGCGCGCAGCTTCCCGTGACGAATCCTGGAGTTCGCTGGGCAGGAAATGCGCGTCAAGCACCGTTCGAAGGGCAGCAAGCCTGACCCAGTAATGCAAGGGTGAGGCCTGACGGGGCCCGGGGGACGTCCGCACCGGCATCCCCAGTCGCGCACGCGCACGTTGGTCGGTCGCCGGCGCCGTGGCAATGGCCTTGCCTGCATCCACGGCCCACAGCCCCAGTTGCGCGTCGCCGTTGAATGCATCCAGCACCTGGGTTGAGACCGCATTCGACAATGCAGCCGGGTTCACCGGCTGCACATCCAACTGCAATCGGAGCACACAGGTATCGCCTTGGCGAAGGAGACGATCGGCGATCTGAAGGAACGTGACCCATGGGGCAGCGTCTGATGCGACCAACTCGATCCTCTCCGATGCACCTGCCGCCGCCACCACGGCGGCCAGGCGGGTTGCGGCGGCGGTAGGGGTGACCACCAGGACCTGCTGGATATGCGGGGCATGGTCCAGCGCATCCAGTACCGCAGCAAGGGGCTGCACCTGGCTCGACTGGATCACGGCACAGGCGCGCAGCGGCGGCGACGCCACCACCGGCACGTGCAACGCGTTCCGCGTCGCCTCCAGGTAGGCATGCCCCAGCCGCGCATCCGGCTCCAGCACCGCGCCTTCGGCCCACTCGTTCCAGGCGTTGATGAAGACCAGCCGCTGGTCGGTCGGCACCGCTGCCAGGCGTTGGTGGATCGTGGTGGACAACCAGTCGCCATACCCACGAGGCGAGGCGTGCAGGTAGACCCGGCCCCTGCCGGAGCGGCGTGCTTCGTTGTCCCAGCCCGGGTTGACCCCCGGATAGAGCGTGTACGGCGGCAGCGGGCGCGCGGCGATCTCCGCGGCCAGCTCACGCCAGTCGCGCACGTCGCCTTCGAAGTCGGGATTGAGCAGGTACTGCCCGGCGGTCAGCGAGCGCGGGTTGCTCATGTTCGGTGGGAACTCGACGGCTGCATCGAACCCGATCTCGCGCGGGTCCGGGCGCTCGAACCCCTGCACGTAGGCCAGGTGGATCTCGCCGATGCCGTTGTCGCGGCACCACTGCCGCCAGCGGGTGGCGGTGGCGCGCGCATCGGGCAGCAGGTGCGGGCGGTAGACCAGCAGCATCGGCTTGCCGTCCACCTTGAGGGCGCGGCGGTCGCGCAGGTAGTCGGCGACGTGGGCGATGAAGGCCAGGTCGTCCTCGGCACTGTGCTGCTGGCCGATGAGGATGTCCTCGTCGCGCCCGTCCCAGCGCCGGGCCCAGTTCTCGTTGGCCCAGCACAGGCAGAACGGCATCTGGATGCGGTCGTCGGCCAGCCACTGGCGCAGCGGGGTCTCCATCAGCGTGGTGCCGCTGAACCAGTAGTAGTAGAAGCAGAAGGCGCCGATGCCGTACTCGCTGGCCAACTGCGCCTGGTCGCGCATCACCTGCGGGTTGCGCAGGTCGTAGAAGCCCAGGTCGGCCGGCAGGCGCGGCTGGATGTGGCCCTCGAACTGGGGCAGGGCACGGGTAACGTTGCGCCACTCGGTGAAGCCCTTGCCCCACCACGCATCGTTCTCGGCGAACGGGTGGAACTGCGGCAGGTAGAAGGCCACCAGGGTGGCGGGCAACGCCGCGGGCAAGGCCGCCTGGCGATGCGCCACGTAGCCGATCGCGGCCTCGTCGGCGCGCACCCGGGGCCGATGGCCGGCCCCGGCGGCGGCATCGAGGCGGCCGCGTGGCGGTGGCGGCACCCAGTTGCCATGGTCGCGCAGGAAGCGTGCGCGCAGGCGGTCGCGCTGGCCATCGGACAGCGGCAATGCCCGGAACCCGGCGCGCAATGCCACGAAGACTGCCTGGCGCAGCCTGGCCTTGAGCGTGCTCACGCGAGCGCGACCCCGATCCGGGTAAATACGACAACAGGCATGCAGACTCCAGCGCTACAACGGGTGGGGGCATTCTCGGGCTTTGCCCGCGCACCGGCAAATCGCCGCGTGCTAGCGTTCATCCATGGATCTCCACCTCCCCGATGCCACGGTGCACTGGCACCGCCACTGGTTGCCCGCCGCCGAGGCCGACGCGCTGCAGCGCACCCTGCGCGAGGAGGTGCCGTGGGTGGTGCACCGCATCCGCCTGTTCGGGCGCCAGGTCGACTCGCCGCGGCTGAGCTGCTGGATGGGCGATCCGGCCGCGCGCTACCGCTACTCGGGCACCGACTTCGTGCCCGCGCCGTGGCACCCGGCGTTGCGGCCGCTGCGCGAACGGCTGGCCGCGTTCTGCGGCGCGCCGTTCAACAGCGTGCTGCTCAACCGCTACCGCGATGGCGACGATGGCATGGGCTGGCACAGCGACAACGAGCCGGAGCTGGGGCCCGCGCCGCTGATCGCCTCACTCAGCCTGGGCGCGGCGCGTCGTTTCCTGCTGCGCCGGCGCGAGGACCACGCGCGCAAGGCCGAGGTGACGCTGGGCCACGGCGACCTGCTGCTGATGGGCGGGCCGACCCAGCGGCACTACCAGCATGCCCTGCCCAAGAGCGCGCGGCCGCTGGCCGAGCGCATCAACCTTACTTTCCGCTGGATTGACGCAGCCGGGTCGGCATGACCTGGGCCTGCTGGTAGTCGGCCTGGCCGGTCACCAGCGTCCAGCCCACCACCTCGGTGGTCATCGCCTGCAGGCCCTGTTCGAAGGCATGCGCCACATCGGCGGTGGCGGTCGTGGGGACCGGTTGTTCCTGGCGGAAGGTGCGGTCGGCGACCACGCGCTGGTCGATGACGTGGATGAGCTTGGCGTTGACTTCGATCAGCGCGGCCGGCGTGGCCTGGCCGCGGTAGTCGGCCTCGAAGCGGCGCACGTCCAGGGCCAGCTTGTAGTCGGCGCGGATGCCGGTGGTGGCGCGGGCGACGCCGGCGATGCGGCCGGAGTCCTCAAAGCCGCGCACCAGCGCGTCGTCGAGCATGTCGGTGGCCGGCTGCGCCCAGCTCACGCCCTTGTATACCTCCAGCTCGGACGGGGAGGGGCGCACGTTGATGCGCGGGCTGTCCACCACGCGCGCGGCGCTGGGCTTGACCACGATCAGCTGCCAGTCGACCTTGGGCCAGCCCGGGTCGGCCTGGATGCGCACGATCGGCGAGTAGATGGTCACCGCGCTGCGCTCGTTGCTGCCCAGCAGCGAGCAACCGCCAAGGGCGGCCAGCATCGCCACCGGCAGGAGGAAACGGGTCAGGGTCGGGCGGCTCATTTGGGTTCGAACTCCTTGGGCGCATCGCGGCCCAGCAGATAGCGGGCCGGGTTGTTGTCCAGCTTGTCGCTGACCCGGCGCAGGTCGCGGATCAGCCCGCGCAGCTCGGTCAGGGTCGGGCCGAGCTGGGCCAGGCCGTCGTTGGCGAAGCTGTTGATCGCCGCGCGGTTCTCGCCCAGGATCGAATCGGCACTGCCGGCGGCCGAATCCAGCTTGGTCAGCGTGGTTTCCAGCTTGTCCAGGATCGGCGGCAGCTGCTGCACCAGGTTCTTGTCCAGGCGCTCGATCGTGCCGTTGGTGGTCTTCAGGGTGACGTCCAGGCTGCGCGCGGCATCACGCGCGCTGAGCAGCAGCGCCTGGGTGCCCTGGTCGCGGTCGGCCAGGCCGCCGCTGATGGTTTCCAGGTTGGCCAGGGTGGCGTTGATGCTGGCCACGTTGCGGTCGCTGAGCACCTGGTCCATGCGCTCGACGATGCGGTTGGCCACGTCGGTGATGTTCTGCAGGGCCGAGGGCGTGGTCGGGATGATCGGCGCCGGGTCCTTGTTGACCGCGGTGAGCGCGGCGGCCTGCGGGGTGCCGCCGCTGAGCTGGATGATCGACGGGCCGGTCAGGCTGGTGATGGCCAGCTTGGCCCGGGTATCGGTCTTGACCGGGGTATTGGAGTTCAGGCGGATGCGCGCGACCACCTGGCGCGGGTCGTCGGGCACCAGGTTCAACTCGGTGATCGAGCCCACCGCGATGCCGTTGTACTGCACCGGGCTGCCCACCGACAGGCCGGTCACCGCCTCGCGGAACACCACCCGGTATTCGGTCCAGGTGCGGTCGGAGGAGTACTTGGCCGCCCACAGGCCGAAGGCCAGCAGCGCCAGTCCGACCACCAGGGTGAACGCGCCGATCAGGACGTAATTGGCTTTGGTTTCCATGGCTTACTCGATCTCGTTCTTTGCGCTGCGCGCCGCGCGGGCACGCGGTCCGTGGAAGTATTCCTGGATCCACGGGTGGTCCAGTTGTTCGATCTCGTGCAACGGGGCATTGGCGATCACCCTGCGATCGGCCAGCACCGCCACCCGGTCACAGATGGCATACAGCGTGTCCAGGTCGTGTGTGATCAGCAGGACGGTCAGCCCCAGTGCTTCCTGCAGGGTCTTGATCAGCCGGTCGAAGGCGGCCGCGCCGATCGGGTCCAGCCCGGCGGTGGGCTCGTCCAGGAACAGCAGCGGCGGGTCCAGCGCCAGCGCCCGGGCCAGGCCGGCCCGCTTGCGCATGCCGCCGGACAACTGCGAGGGCAGCTTGTTGATCGCATCGGCGGGCAGCCCGGCCAGCTTCACCTTGAGCAGCGCCAGTTCGTAATGCCAGCGCTCGGGCAGCTCGCGGTGGTGCTCCTTCAGCGGCACCTGCACGTTCTCGCCCACGGTCAGCGAGGAGAACAGCGCGCCGTCCTGGAACAGCACCCCGGTGTTGCGTTCGATGTGCAGGCGGTCGGCCGGATCGCCCGAGCGGGCGTCCACGCCGAGCACCTCGATCTGGCCGGCGTCGGGCACGCGCAGGCCCAGGATGCTGCGCATCAGCACCGATTTGCCGGTGCCCGAGCCGCCGACCACGCCGAGGATCTCGCCACGGCGCACGTCCAGGTCCAGGTCGTCGTGCACGGTCTGCGCGCCGAAGCGGTTGGTCAGCCCGCGCACGCGGATGGCCAGGCCCGCCGCATCGCCGGCGGTGTCCTCGCTGGCGTCGTCGGCGCGGGGCAGGGTGTGCGTCTCGGTCGCCATCGCTTACCAGCCCATCTTCATGAACCACAATGCCGCAAAGGCATCGAGGATGATCACCAGCGAAATGGCCTGCACCACGCTGGAGGTGGTGCGTTCGCCCACCGACTGCGCGGTGCCCTCCACCTTGAGCCCTTCCAGGCAGCCGATCAGGCCGATCACCAGCGCGAACACCGGCGCCTTGGACAGGCCCACCAGCATGTTGCGCACTTCCATGGTTTCGTACATGCGCGCGATGTACATCTGTGGCGGGATGCCCAGGTCGAACGCGCCCACGGTGATGCCACCGGCCAGGCCGGCGACCATCGCGATGAAGGTCAGCAGCGGCAGGGTGATCAGCAGGGCGACGATGCGCGGCAGCACCAGCAGGTCGATCGGGTCCAGGCCGAGGGTCTTCATCGCGTCGATTTCTTCGCGCGCCTTCATCGCGCCGATCTGAGCGGTGAAGGCGCTGGCGGTGCGGCCGGCCAGCACGATGGCCGTCAGCAGCACCGCGAATTCGCGCAGGAAGGCGATGTTGACCAGTTCGACGACGTAAATCTCCGCGCCGAAATCGCGCAGGATGGTCGAGCCGAGGAAGGCGATCACCGCGCCGACCAGGTAGGACAGCAACGCCACCAGCGGCACCGCATCCAGCCCGACCTGCTCCATCTGCGCCACGGTGGCGGTCAGCCGGAACCGGCGCGGTTCCTTTAGCAGCCGCGCGCCCTTGACCAGGTTCTCGCCGAGGAAGCTGGCCAGCGCCACGATGTTGTGGCCCATGCCGTGCACGCTGACGCCCAGCCGCTCCAGCGCGGCCAGCACGCCGAAGTCGCGCTTGCTGCGCGGGCGGTCGTCGGCCACTTCCTCGATGGTGCAGACCAGCGCGCGGTGTTCCTCGCGGAACTGCAGCGCCTCTTCGGCCAGGTCGGCCCGGCGCGCCACGCGCAGCACCTGCAGCACGCCGGCCGAATCGAGCGCGGTGATGCCGCTGGCATCGATGCCGGTCAGTGCGTCGGGAATGCCGCGCAGCACTTCGGCCGCGTCCAGCGCGGTGTGCAGGGTCCAGTGGCCGGACAACCGGGCCAGGCCGGGATCCTGCTCATCCAGTTCGAGATGGGGGGCTTGGGTTGGCGTCATGGGGGCGTCCTGCGCGCAGCATACCTTGTCCGCGTGGACACCAAGTGTGTGCGTTGCGACACGATTGTTCAGCCGGGGCGGGCTTCGGGTAATACTACGAAGCATGTCCGCCGATACCGCCACCATTACCACCCCCCCGGCCACCTATGCGCAGCGCGTGGCGTTCGTATCGGAGATCGCCGGGCGCCTGCACAGTTACGGCACCACCGCGCAGCGGCTGGAGGCGGCGGTGGTGGCGCTGGCGCAGCGGCTGGACCTGGACTGCGAGCCGTGGTCGAACCCGACCGGGCTGATCCTGAGTTTCAGCGACCCGACCAAGGCGATCGGTTCATCGGACATCACCCGCGTGATCCGGCTGGCCCCGGGCGAGAACGACCTGCATAAACTCAGCATCGCCGACCAGATCACCGACGCGGTGGCCAACGGCAGCATGAGCATCGCTCAGGGTCATACCGCACTGCGGCAACTGGACAAGGACCCGGGCCGGCGCGGCAAGATCCGCATGATCCTGTCCTACAGCCTGGGCGCGGCCGGCGTGGCCGGTTTGTGGAAACTGCCGTGGCTGGATATCGCCACGGCGGGGGTGATCGGGCTGCTGATCGGGGTCATGACGCTGTATACCGACCGCCGCCCGGCCAGCCGCGAGGCAAGCGAGGCGCTGGCGGCCCTGCTGGCGGGCACGGTGGCGGCGCTGGTGGCCTCGTTCCTGGGGCCGCTCAATCTCAATACGGTCATCATCGCCTCGCTGGTGGTGATGCTGCCGGGGATGTCGCTGACCAATGCGGTCAACGAACTGGCGAGCCAGCACTGGGTATCGGGCACGGCGCGGTTTGCCGGGGCGATCACCACGATCCTGAAACTGACGGTGGGCGCGGTGATCGCGGTGACGCTGTCGGGCATCATCGGGCTGGAGCCGCACGTGCGCGCCTCGCGGCCGCAGGCCGACTGGGTGGAATGGAGCGCGTTGCTGCTGGCCGCGTTCGCCTTTGCGATGCTGTTCAAGGCCAACCGCCGCGATTATCCCTGGGTAATGGCCGCGTCGGTGGCCGGGTATGCGATCTCCAAATTCGCCGGGCAGGCCTGGGGTTTGCCGGCGGGTATTTTCATGTCGGCGATGGCGATGACGGCGGCCGGCAACCTGTTTGGCCGGTGGGTGCAGCGCCCGGGGGCGATCATCCGCCTGCCCGGCATCATCATGCTGGTGCCCGGCAGCACGAGCCTGCGCGGGGTGCTGACGCTGGTGCAGCAGCAGGACATGAGCGCGGGCCAGACGGTGCTGATGACGGTGCTCAACGTGGTGATGGCGCTGGTCGCCGGCCTGCTGTTCGGCAATCTGTTGATTCCGGCGCGGAAGAATCTCTGACGGCAGAACAGCGTGGTGCGTTGTGCAACGGTCTGCGGGCCCGCACACGACGCCAAAACCGGTAGTGCCGGCCGCTGGCCGGCATCCCACACCCACCATTGTCCCCAACGACCACCGACCAACGGCCAGTGCTGCGTCTGTAGAACGCCTGGCGCCGCCCACCTCGCGCGCCCACCCCGGCACTCGCCCCGATTGCCGCCCGGCGACCGCACCATCCAAAACAGGCGACGGGCAAACACCATAAAAAAACGCCGGCATCATGCCGGCGCTTTCAGTTTCAGTTTCCGATGAAACCGGAAACGATTACTTCTTGATCAGGAACTCTTCGACCTTCTTGCCCTTGGTCGTCAGCGCGG
Organism: Stenotrophomonas sp.; assembly: GCF_036662295.1. GTDB lineage: Bacteria > Pseudomonadota > Gammaproteobacteria > Xanthomonadales > Xanthomonadaceae > Stenotrophomonas. Next base: position 13,612 of record NZ_JAVWXA010000039.1, on the reverse strand, counting down.
CCAGCCAGCGCGGCTGCTTGCCACGGCCGGTCCAGGTTTCCTTCGGGTTGGCCGGGTTGCGGTACTTCGGGGCCACCTTGCCGAGCTTGCGCACGGCCTTCTTGGCCGGGGCCTTGGTGGCCTTGGTCGCGCGGCCGCGAGCCGGGGCGGCATCGCCGAAGACTTCCTCGATGGTGTAGCCGGAGGCCTTGGCCAGCTTGGTCAGCTGCGCGCGCACCTTGGTCACGGCGGGGCGCTTGGCCACAAACGTCTGCTGCTTCTTTGCGTTCTTGATCAGCGCGCCCAGCTCTTTGGCGGACAGGCCACTCAGGTCAATGCTCATCTACTGCTCCAGAATCTAATGAAGGACGGGGTGGGCCAGTCCTTGGCGTCGGCCACAGCATACCGATCCTGCCCGATGCTGCACAGAGTTAACCGGCATATTCAATCGCAGCCACAAAAAGAAAAGCCGGGATATTCCACCCGGCTCTCCTTCGTCTGTTGCCCCGGCTCAGCCGGCCAGCCGGCCCAGCAGTGCCTCGCGGTCCAGGCTTTCGGCCTCGCTCGCCGTGCGCGAACGGTATTCGAAGGTGCCTGCGGCCAGCCCGCGTTCGGACACCACCACCCGATGCGGCACGCCGATCAGTTCCATGTCGGCAAACATCTGGCCCGGGCGCAGCCCGCGATCGTCCAGCGCCGCGTCCAGCCCGGCCGCCTGCAACTGCGCCAGCAGGTCAGCCGCGGCGTTGGCCACTGCCTCGTCCTGCTTGGGATTGATCACGCACACCACCACCTGCCACGGGGCCATCGCCGCCGGCCAGATGATCCCGGCCTCGTCGTGGTTCTGCTCGATCGCTGCGGCCACGATGCGGGAAATGCCGATGCCGTAGCAGCCCATCGCCATCACCGCCGCCTTGCCGTTCTCGTCCAGCACGGTCGCCTTGAGCGCCTGCGCATACTGGCGGCCCAGCTGGAACACGTGGCCCACTTCGATGCCGCGTGCCACCTTCAGCTCGCCACCGTCGGCGGCGCGGTCGCCTTCCTTCGCGTTGCGGATATCGGCCACGTCCGGCTCGGGCAGGTCGCGGCCCCAGTTGACGCCGGCCAGGTGGAAACCGGCCTCGTTGGCGCCCACCACGAAGTCGGCCATGGCCGCCACGTCGCGGTCCACTACGAGGCGGATCGGCTGGGCCGGGTTGAGCGGCCCCAGGAAGCCCGGCTCGCTGCCCAGGTGCGTGGCGATCTCCGCCTCGCTGGCCATGCGATAGCCCTGCAGGCCGGCCACCTTGCCAAGCTTGATCTCGTTGACCTCGTGGTCGCCGCGGACCAGGGCCAGCACGAACACCTTGTCGGCCATGATCGCGATCGACTTGACCGTGCGCTCCAGGCCCACGCCCAGCAGCGCGGCCACCGCTTCGCAGGTTTTCTGGGTGGGCGTGTCCACCTTGCGCAGCGCCTCGCCGGCGGCCGGGCGCTCGCCCGGTGCGGCGGCGGTGGCCGCTTCCATGTTGGCCGCGTAATCCGACCCGGTGGAGAACACCAGCGCGTCTTCGCCGGAGTCGGCGATCACGTGGAATTCCTGCGAGGCGTCGCCGCCGATCGCGCCGGAGTCGGCCTGCACCATGCGGAAATCCAGGCCCAGGCGGGTAAAGATGCGGCTGTAGGCCGCCTTCATGTTTTCGTACTCGCGCACCAGGCAGTCATCGTGCAGGTGGAAGGAGTACGCATCCTTCATCAGGAACTCGCGCGCGCGCATCACGCCGAAGCGCGGGCGGATCTCATCGCGGAACTTGGTCTGGATCTGGAAGAAATTGACCGGCAGCTGCTTGTAGCTGGACAGCTCCTGGCGCGCGAAATCGGCCGCGGCCTCCTCGGCGGTGGGGCTGTAGCAGAACACCTGCTCCTTGCGGTCCTTGATCTTGAGCAGCTGCGGCCCGAACTTTTCCCAACGGCCGGTGGTTTCCCACAGCTCCTTGGGCTGGATCGTCGGAATCTGGAATTCCACCGCGCCGGCGCGCTCCATTTCCTCGCGCACGATGCGCTCGACCTTGCGCAGCACGCGCAGGCCCAGCGGCGACCAGGTGTACAGCCCCGAGGCCAGCTTGCGGATCATGCCCGCACGCAGCATCAGCCGATGGCTGGTGAGCTCGGCGTCACTGGGCGTTTCCTTGGTGGTGTGCAGGTGGAACTGGGAGAGGCGCATCGTCGGCTTCGCTGAACGGCAGAAGCCGATATTCTGCCAGCCCAGCCGCCCCGCTGCCCATCACGCCGGCCGCAGGGCGCGCGGCCGGCGCCGACGCGGGCTCAGCCAGCCGGTGCGCAATGCACCTTGATGGCCGCGTTGGCCAGGTCCTTCTGCGCGGTACGCTGCTCCGTGCTGAGGGCGGTGTCGGCCTTGCCATCGCCGTTGGTGTCCTGCATCACCGCGCCCTGGCCGTTGAGCAGGGTCAGGTTGTTGCGGGCGGTGGTGCAGTCGGCCGATTCGGCCGGGGCGGCGGCGGCCGGCGTGGCGCGGGCGACCGGGTCGCGCGCCTCCACCTGGCGCGATTCGTACTTCTGGCCGGTCGGGGCCTTCTCCGAATACTGGGTCACGCCCTTGGCGTCCTTCCACTTGTAGACGGTTCCGGCACTGGCCGAGGCGCTGGCGAGCAGCAACAGGCAGCACAACGAGGGCAGGGCACGCATGGCAACTCCGGGCATCGAGGGCAGGGCGCCGATTGCAGCATCCCGGCCCCGCGCTGGCAAGCCGGGGGCGACGGGCGGGGACCCGGGCCGCCCCAAAGGCCGCCGCACCCACTAAACTGGCCGGCATGGATCAGATGAAACCCCCGCCGCGCAACCGCAGCATCTACCTGCTGCCCAACCTGTTCACCACCGCAGGCCTGTTCGCCGGCTTCTACGCGATCATCGCCGCGGCCAATGGTGACTTCGTCAACGCGGCCATCGCCGTGTTCGTGGCGGCGGTCATGGACGGGCTGGACGGCCGGGTCGCCCGGCTCACCGGCACCAGCAGCGAGTTCGGCGTGCAGTACGACTCGCTGGCCGACCTGGTCAGCTTCGGCATGGCCCCGGCCCTGGTGATGTACCACTGGTCGCTGTCGTGGCTGAAATTCGACGACCCGGTGATGGGCCGCGTCGGCTGGGCGGTGGCATTCCTGTATGCGGCCTGCGCGGCGCTGCGCCTGGCACGCTTCAACACCCAGGTCAGCGTGGTCGACAAGCGCTGGTTCATCGGCCTGGCCAGTCCGGCCGCCGCGGGCCTGATGATGTCCTTCGTGTGGGCCTTCGCCGACGGCAACCTGGGCTGGGACGGCAACCAGCTGCGCTACCTGGCCCTGGGCGTGACCCTGGTGGCGGCGCTGCTGATGGTCAGCCGGATCCGCTTCTGGAGCTTCAAGGGCAGTGGCGAGAAGGGCCCGCGCGCCGACCGCGTGCCGTTCCTGGCACTGGCGCTGGTGCCGATCGCGATTGCCATCATGGTCATCGACCTGCCGCGCGTTCTGTTTGCGGTGGGCATCCTGTACGCCCTGTCCGGTCCGTGCTGCTGGGTGTGGCAGCGCACGCGCAAGACCACGGCCGAGCCCGGCGCGTGAGCGGGGCCGGCCTGCCGCCGTTGTGGTCGCCTGCCCAGCAGTCGTGGCTGCAGGCGATGGGCTATACGGTGTTCGTGGACGGCCAGGTCGAAGAGGCGCCCAGTGCCCCCATCGCGTTGAGCGTGGCCAGCGCCGCGCCCGATGCCGCGCCGTCGCCTGCGCGGACGCCGGTTGCGGAACCGCTCGCGCCGGCAGCGCCGCCGCGGCGCAGTGCGCCGGCCCGGCTTGAGGACGACGCGCCCGCCGTGGCACCGGCAGCGCCTTCGGTGCCCCGTGAGCGCCCGGCCGGTGGCCGTCGCCCGGCCGTGCGCATGCCCGATCGCCTGCAGATTGCCCTGTTGCGTGCCTCCGGCTGCAATCCGGCCGACGCGGATACCCAGACGCTGATGGCCAGCTGGGACCTGGACACGCTGCGCGGCAACGCGGCGGCCAAGCGCGCGCTGTGGCCGCAGTTGCGCGCGCTGCGCACGCGGGGGCGCGGGTGAGCGCGGTCAGCTCGCCCCGTCCGTTGGCCCTGCGCGCCCTGCGCGAGGCCGACCTGGATGCGGTGATGCCGATCGAACTGCGCGGCTATCCCTTTCCCTGGACGCGCGGCATCTTCGTGGACTGCCTGCGGGCCGGCTATCCGGCGCTGGCGCTGGAGGACGATGGCGTGCTGGTTGGCTACGGCGTGCTCAGCATCGCCGCCGACGAGGCGCACGTGCTGAACGTCTGCGTGGATACGACCACCCAGTCGCGTGGCCTGGGGCGCTTCCTGTTCCGCGCGCTGGTCAAGCTGGCACGCGACCACGGCGCCCAGCGGGTATTCCTGGAAGTGCGCCCCTCCAATACCCCGGCCGTGGCGCTGTACCACAGCGAGGGTTTCAACGAGATCGGCCGCCGCCCGCGGTATTACCCCGCCCGCGAGGGCCGCGAGGACGCGCTGGTGATGGCCATGGAGCTGGTGGACGACGACATCCAGGCGATGCCGCCGCTGTAACCCCGCCCGGCGGGGGGTAGAGCCACCCCATGGGTGGCTGCACGCGAGGTCGAAGGGCAAGAGCAGCCACCCATGGGGTGGCTCTACCGTTCATGGGCGGCCATTGTGGCCAGCGACACGGTGCAGGGCAGGGCAACGACAACGGCGTCTCGAAGGCCGGTCAACACGTGGCCGAAACCCCACGCCGCCGCACCCCGGGGTAGAGCCACCCCATGGGTGGCTGACGTAGACCAACCGCAGGAGCAGCCACCCATGGGGTGGCTCTACCCGGATTGCGGCGCTCAGGCCGCGCGCAGGACGGCGGCGCCGGCCACGATCACGCCCGCCGCCAGCCAGCGCTGGCGGCTCACCCGCTCGTGCAGCACGAAGGCGGAGATGACGATGCCGAACAGGATCGAGGTTTCGCGCAGGGCGGCGATCATCGCCACCGGCGCGATCGTCATGGCCCACAGGGCCAGGCTGTAGGAGGTCACCGTGCCGACGCCGCCCACGACGCCGTGGCCCCAATGGGCACGGGCATAGGCGCGCAGTGATGCGCCGCGCGTGCACAGGGCCCAGATCGGCAGCGGCAGTCCCGACAGCAGGAACAGCCACAGGGTATAGCTGAGCGTGGCCCCGGACTGGCGGGCACCGGTGGCATCCACCATCGTGTAGGTGGCGATCACCCCGGCATTCAGCAGTGGCAGCCACAGGTGTTGGCGCGCGCTGCCGCGGGCCAGGCACAGGATGCCGGCGCAGACCAGGGCGATGCCGCACCAGGCCAGGCCGGGCAGTGACTGGCCCAGGAAGAGGGTGCCCACCAACGCCACCAGCAGCGGTGCCAGGCCACGCATCAACGGGTAGGACGCGCTCATGTCGGTCACCTGATAGGTGCGCGCCACCAGCACGTAGTAGATCACCTGCAGGGCAGTCGATGCGGACAGCCACGGCCAGCTGCGCGGCGCGGGCGCGGGCAGGAACGGCAGCACGATGGCGGCCATCAGCGCGGCCGACCCGGTGACCAGGATCGTGGTCAGCAGGGTGTCGCGGCCACGCTTGACGATGGCATTCCAGCCGGCATGCAGCAGCGCGGCCAGCAACACGGTGCAGAACAGGGAGAGCGACATCGGGTCGGGGGCCGGGTGGTGCGTGGGCGAACGACCATGATGCCGTACCCCGGGGTAGAGCCACCCCATGGGTGGCTGCACGCGAGGTCGGAGGCCAGGAGCAGCCACCCATGGGGTGGCTCTACCCCCGGGTACGGGTGGCCATCCATCGGTGGCACGACCGGTATTCGGGCGGCCATCCATCGGATGGCGCGACCGGTTGGCGGGCCGTCACCGTGGGGTGGCGGTGCCCGCGGGGGTTACAGCTTGGCGCGCTGTTCGAGCAGGCCGGCCAGCTGGGCGGTCCATTCGACCAGGCGCAGGCGCTCCTGATCGACCACCGCGGCGGGCACCTTGTCGGTGAACTTGGCCAGCTTGGTGTCGCTCTTTTCCTTCTCCGACTCCACCCGGGCAATTTCCTTGTCCAGGCGGGCGCGCTCGGCACCCAGGTCGACCAGGCCTTCCAGCGGCACCAGCAGCTTCAGTTCGCCCACGATCGCCGCCGCTGCCGGCGGGGTCTGTGCGTCGGCGGCCAGCCAGTCGATGCGCTCGAGCTTGAGCAGGAACGACAGCGAGGCGGCAAAGCGGGCCACGCGGTTGCGGTCCTCCTCGGTGCCCGCCTGCAGCAGCAGGGTGACCTGCTTGGCCGGCGGCACGTTGAGCTCGCTGCGCACGCGGCGCAGGGCGTTGACCATCGCCTTGAGCCACTCCACGTCGGCCTCGGCGCGGGCGTAATCACCGCTGAATTCGGCCGCGGTCGGGTACGGGCGCAGCGACAGGGTGTCCGTCTCGATGCCCAGGCGCGGGGCCACCTGCTGCCACAGCTGCTCGGTCACGAACGGGATCAGCGGATGCAGCAGGCGCAGCAGGGCTTCGAGCACGTACAGCAGGGTGTGGCGGGTGCTGGTCGCGTCGTCGGCGTTGTCGCCGTTGAGCGCCGGCTTGGTCAGCTCCAGGAACCAGTCGCAGAATGCGTTCCAGGCAAATTCGTACAGGCACTGCGCCAGCAGGTCGAAGCGGTAGTTGGCGTAGTGCGTCTGCGCCTCGGCCGAGACCGCCGCCAGGCGCGCCAGGATCCAGCGCTCGGCATCGGTGCGCGGCTGCGGAACGCCGGTGAACTGGCTGCCCTCGGTGTTCATCAGGGTGAAGCGGCTGGCGTTCCACAGCTTGTTGCAGAAGTTCTTGTAGCCCTCGGCGCGGCTCATGTCGAACTTGATGTCGCGCCCGTGCGTGGCCAGCGCGGCGATGGTGAAGCGCAGCGCGTCGGCCCCGTGGGCGATGATGCCGTCCGGGAATTCCCTGCGCGTGGCCTTCTCGATCTTCGGCGCGTCCTTGGGCTTCATCAGCCCGGTGGTGCGCTTGGCGACCAGGTCTTCCAGCGAGATGCCGTCGATGATGTCCAGCGGGTCCAGCACGTTGCCCTTGGACTTGGACATCTTCTGGCCCTGCGCATCGCGGATCAGGCCGGTCATGTAGATGTCCTTGAACGGAATCTTCCCGGTGAAGCTGTCGGTGGCCATGATCATGCGGGCCACCCAGAAGAAGATGATGTCAAAGCCGGTGACCAGCACCGCCGACGGCAGGTAGCGCTCGAAACCGCGCTCGGCCATCGCCGTTGCATCCGGCCAGCCCAGCGTGGAGAACGGCCACAGCTGCGAGGAGAACCAGGTTTCCAGCACGTCGCTGTCCTGGTGCAGGGCGACGTCGGCGGCGACGTTGTTGCGCGCGCGCGCATCGGCCTCGTCGCGGCCGACATAACAGTTGCCCGCCGCGTCGAACCACGCCGGGATGCGGTGGCCCCACCACAGCTGGCGGCTGATGCACCAGTCCTGGATGTTCTCCATCCAGTGGCGGTAGGTGTTGATCCAGTTGGCCGGGACGAACTGGATCGAACCGTTCTCCACCAGCTCCAGGCCACGCTTGGCCAGCACGTCCATCTTCACGAACCACTGGTCGGTGAGGTAGGGCTCGATCACCTGCTGGGTACGATCACCGCGCGGCACCTGCAGCTTGTGCGCCTTGGTCTCGACCAGGATGCCGAGGTCTTCCAGCTCGGCCAGGATCACCTTGCGCGCTTCGTAGCGATCCAGCCCGCGGTACTTCTCCGGGGCGTTGTCGTTGATCGCCGCGTCCGGGGTGAACAGGTTGATCATCGGCAGGTTGTGGCGCACGCCGACCTGGTAATCGTTGAAGTCGTGCGCCGGGGTGACCTTGACCACGCCGGTGCCGAACTCACGATCCACGTAGTCATCGGCGATCACCGGGATCTGGCGGCCGGTCAGCGGCAGCGTGACCATCCTGCCGATCAGGTGCGCGTAGCGTTCGTCCTCGGGGTGCACCATCACCGCGGTGTCGCCGAGCATGGTTTCCGGGCGGGTGGTGGCCACGGTCAGGCTGCCGCTGCCATCGGCCAGCGGGTAGCTGATCGACCACAGGAAGCCGTCCTCTTCCACGCTTTCCACTTCCAGGTCGGAAATGGCGGTCTTCAGCACCGGGTCCCAGTTGACCAGGCGCTGGCCGCGGTAGATCAGGCCCTGCTCGTGCCAGCGCAGGAACGCCTCGATCACCGCTTCGGACGGCTGCGGGTCCATGGTGAAGGTGCTGCGCGACCAGTCCGCCGAGGTGCCCAGGCGGCGCATCTGGCGCTCGATGGTGTCACCGGAGAACGCCTTCCACTCCCACACCTTGTCGATGAAGCCTTCGCGGCCCAGCGAATCGCGGGTTTCCCCGTTGCCTTCGAGCGCCAGGTTGCGGCTGACCACCATCTCGGTGGCGATGCCGGCGTGGTCGGTGCCCACCTGCCACAACGTGTCGTAGCCGCGCATGCGGTGGTAGCGCACCAGCGCGTCCATCAGGGTCTGCTGGAAGGCATGGCCCATGTGCAGCGTGCCGGTCACGTTGGGCGGCGGCAGCAGGATGGTGTACGGCTCGCCCTTGCCGGACGGCTTGAAATGGCCGGCCTTTTCCCACGCGTCGTACAGCGCGGTTTCAAAGGTTTTGGGGTCGTAGCTGGAGGCGAGTTGGGTCATGCGGGAACCGGGATCGAAGACGGGAGGTGGGGGGCCGGAGGATCAAGGGCCGAGGGCGCGCCGGATCTTCTGGTCGGTATGGAACTGGGAGACCGCGTAGGCGGCCCAGATGGCCGCCGGCAGCCAGCCGATCAGCGTGATCTGCAGGATCAGGCAGAGGATGCCTGCGAACGGGCGCCCGATGGTGAAGAAGGCGAACCAGGGAAAGATCAGGGCGATCAACAGGCGCATCAAGGGGCTCCAGGGGGCGGCGCCGCGGCGGGCGCCGCCCCGGTTACATGTCGTACTTGTTCAGGTCAAAGCCCAGCGCCTTGTACTGGCGCCAGCGCTCGCGCAGCGGTTCGCGCGCTTCCGGGTCGGCCGGCACCACTTCCAGCACGCGGTCGCAGTCGGCCAGGTAGGGGTCATCGCGCAGGTTGATCACCAGCGGACGGGCCGGGGCCGGGGTGCCGGGCACGGCGATCAGCACCAGCGCCTCGTCCTCGTCCATGTCTTCGCCGGCGATCTGGTGCGGGATGTAGGCATCGTCGTCGAAGGACCACAGCAGCTCGTCCAGCTCCTCGGCCTGGGCCTGGTCGCGGGCCAGCACCAGGGTGAACAGCCCGGCATCGTTGGCCTTGCGGGCCAGTTCGCAGACCAGGCGCAGCGGCTCGGTCAGGAAGCGGGGCTTGGCGATCAGGTAGAAATCAGCACGGGACATGGGCAGGCCAGCAGCGGAGGGAGGCGCCCGGCACGTGGCCAGGCAGGACCGCGGCCGCCAGCGGGCGACCGCGATCGGGACGGCATCAGGCGCGCGCGGCCTGGTCCAGCAGCCACTGGCTCAGCAGGCCCACCGGGCGACCGGTGGCCATGCCGCGCTTGCCTTCGTCGCTGGCCACACCGGCGATGTCCAGGTGGGCCCAGCGCTGGCCGTCGGTGAAGCGCGACAGGAAGCAGCCGGCGGTGATCGCCCCGGCCCAGCGGCCGCCGATGTTGTAGACGTCGGCGAAGGTCGAATCCAGCATCGGCTGGTACTCATCCCACAGCGGCAGGCGCCAGGCGCGGTCGAACACGTGCTCGCCGGCGGCCAGCAGCTCGTTGGCCAGGTCGTCGTGCTTGCTCATCAGGCCGGCGGTCTGGTGGCCCAGGGCGACCACGCAGGCGCCGGTGAGGGTGGCCACGTCGATCAGCGCGGCCGGCTCGAAGCGCTGCGCATAGGTCAGCGCATCGCACAGGATCAGGCGGCCTTCGGCGTCGGTGTTGCCCACTTCGATGGTCTTGCCCGACATGGCGGTGATCACGTCCGACGGACGGTAGGCGTTGCCGTCGATGGCGTTCTCCACCGCCGGCACCACCACCACCAGGTTCAGCGGCAGGCGGGCGGTCACGGCCGCGACGAAGGTGCCGATGACGTTGGCGCCACCGCACATGTCGTACTTCATTTCCTCGATGCCGCCCTGGGTCTTCAGGTTGACGCCGCCGGTATCGAAGGTGATGCCCTTGCCGACCAGCACGTAGGGCTTGGCGCTGCCGCCGTTGTTCCACTTGAGCACGATCATGCGCGGGCGGTTGGCCGAGCCGCGGGCCACGGCCAGCAGCGAGCCCATGCCCAGCGCTTCCATCTGCGCCTCGTCCAGGATCTCCGCCTCGGCGCCGTCATGGGCCTGGGCGAAGGCGACCGACGATTCGGCCAGGTAGGCCGGGGTGCAGAAGTTCGGCGGCAGGTTGCCCAGCTCGCGGGCGTACTGCACGCCGGCGGCGATGGCCTGGCCCTGGGCCAGGGCCTGGGCGTCGGTGCCGGTCACGGCCAGGGTGGTCAGGCCGGGTTCGTCCACCTTCTTCTTGCCCAGCGTGGCGCTGTAGCGGTAGGCGGCGTGGTCGGCGGCGACGATGGCCTGGCGGATGTTCCAGGCGGCATCGCGGCCCTTGACCTCGATCTCGCTCAGGGTGAACAGCGCGTGGTGGTTGACCCCGCTCTTCAGGGCACGGCTGGCATCGCCCACCGCCTTGAGGTACTGCGGCACGCCGAACTTGGCCGGCTCGCCCAGCCCCACCACCAGCACGCGCGCGGCGGTGACGCCGGGCAGGTCGTGCAGCACGGTGGTGTTGCCGGTCTTGCCGCCCACGTCGCCGCGGGCCAGCAGGCTGGACAGGCGGCCGCCCGAGGCGGCGTCCAGGGCCTGCCCGGCCGGGCTCAGGGTCTGGTCGGCGTAGGCGCCGACGATGACGCAATCGAACGCGGCCGAGGCCGGCGCTGCGTGGTTCAGGGTGAATTCCAGGGCCATTGATCAGATTCCGTTGGCAAATCCGTACAATCGCGAGCTGTTTACGTCCCGTCAGTAGACTGGGCAGCACCGCGAACGAATCCGAGAGTTTAAACCACCGCCCCATGTCGAAGCTCGATCGCTATCTCCTGCGTGATTTCGTCCAGAGTTTCCTGGCCACCCTCATCGTTCTGCTGGTGGTGAGCGTCGGCGGTGTCCTGGTGGACATCCTCGGCAACATCGCCGACGGCCGCCTCGCGGCCCGCCTGCTGTTCTCCCAGCTGGGCCTGCAGTTCATCGTCTACATGCCGCTGATCCTGCCGCTGGCGCTGATGCTGGGCATGCTGCTGGCCACCGCCCGGCTGTACCGCGACTCGGAAATGGCCGTGCTGACCGCCATCGGGGTGGGGCCGAAGCGGCTGCTGCGGCCGGTGCTGATGCTGGTGCTGCCGGTGGTGGGCCTGATCGGCCTGTGCTCGCTGTGGCTGGGCCCCTGGGCCGACCGCACCGGCGAGACCATGATCGCCGAGGCCAACCGCAGCGTGGTCATGGCCGGGCTGGAGTCGGGCAAGTTCACCACCCTGCCCAACGGTGGCGTGGTCTACCTGTCCTCGGTCTCCCCCGACGGCACCCGGCTGGGCAAGGTGTTCATGCAGCGGCAGAAGGACGACCGGATCGAGGTGATCTCCGCCGACCGGGGCCGCCTGTTCTTCGAGGGCGCCCGCCAGCGCTACCTGGAGCTGGAGGACGGCCACCAGGTGGAAGGCCCGGCCAACGGCGCGCTGGACTACCGCCTGATGACCTTCGCCCGCAACGACGTGGCCATGCCCGACGGGGCCGACACCCGCGAGAAGGACGACCCCGAGCTGCTGCCCACCGGGCAGTTGTTCGGCGATGATCGCCCGGCGGCGCAGGCGCAGCTGCATGCGCGCATCACCCCGCCGCTGATCGCGCTGGCCTTCGCCCTGATGACCCTGCCGCTGGCGCGCAGCTCGCCGCGCCAGCAGCGCTACGGGCGGATGATGCTGGCCTTCCTGGCCTACATGGTGGGCATGAACCTGATGTTCATCGGCACCCGCTGGATCGCCGATGGCAAACTGTCCGGCAGCGTCGGCCTGTGGTGGCTCAGCCTGCCACTGCTGGCGCTGGCGATCTGGATGTACCTGCGTGATGGCAAGCTGTCGCGCCCGCGGAGGACCGCATGAAGCTTCGCCCGATGCGGTTTGACTTTTATCTCGGCCGGGCGGTGTTCGGCACGGTGCTGCTGACCTGGGCGGTGCTGGTGGGGCTGGACGTGGTGATGGCCTTCTCCGGCGAGTTCAAGGACGTGGGCAAGGGCAGCTATACCCTCGGCCATGCGGCCGCGTGGGTGCTGTACACCGTGCCCCGGCGTGCCTACACCTTCTTCCCCACCGCGGCGGTGATCGGCGCGCTGATGGGGCTGGGCCAGCTGGCGGCCACTTCCGAGCTGACCGCGCTGCGCGCGCTGGGCCTGTCGCGCAAGCGCCTGAGCGCTTCGGTGGCCATCGCCCTGTCGCTGCTCACCGCGGTGATGGTGTTCAGCGGCGAGACCGTGGCCCCGTGGGCGCAGAGCCGCGCCGACGACATCAAGATGAGCGCCAAGTGGGGCAACAGCCTGGCGGTGGCGCGCTACTCCGGCGTGTGGGCACGCGAGGGCGATACCTTCCTCAATGCCGGCGCCGGCGACGAGCAGCTGCTGCCGGGAGGTGGCACCCGCCTGGTGCTGCGCGATGTGCGGCTGTACAAGATCGGCGAGGACGGACGCCTGGCCTCGCTGACCTACGCCGGCTCGGCCGAGCACGACAGCAGCGGCTGGGTGCTGAAGAACGTGCGCCGCGATACCTTCGGCGAGCGTTCGGCCACGCGCCAGACGGTGGCATCCGAGCCGTGGAATTCGCGCCTGGATGCGGCCGCGCTGGCCAGTGGCATATCCAAGCCGCGCAACCTCACCGCGATGGACCTGCGCACCAGCATCGAGTACCGCAAGCGCAACGGGCTGGATTCGCGCGATTACGAAGACATCTACTGGAGCCGGTGGTTCTATCCGGTCAACGTGCTGGCGCTGTGCCTGGCCGCGGTGCCGTTCGCGTTCGGCTCGCTGCGCAGCGGCGGCATGGGCAAGCGGCTGTTCCTGGGCATCCTGTTCGCCCTCGGTTTCTGGCTGCTGCAGCTGTTCTTCGGGCGCATGGCCGGCGCGTTGAAGTTCGATTACCGCATCGCCTATGCGCTGCCGCCGATCGTGATGCTGGCGGTGTCGGGGATGCTGTTCCGGCGCAAGTCCGGATAAGGCGGTGGTCGCCTGATCCGGGGTGGCGTGCAGCCACCCGATTGCGCGCAGCCACCCATGGGGTGGCTCTACCCCCGGGCAGGTCGGCGTTGTGATGGATGCATCGGGAGGGCGCGATGCGCGATTGCGGTTGGGACGGACGTGCCAGTGGGCGCGCGTCACCCGGGCAGGTCGGCGTCGTGATGGATGCACCGGGTAGGCGCGATGCGCGGTTGCCGTTGCGACGGACGTGCCGGTGGGGGCATGTCACCGCAGCCCCTGGTAGAGCCACCCCATGGGTGGCTGCCGGTGGGGCCGAAAATGCCGTTTCGCGCACATCCGGATAAGGCGGTGGTCGCCTGATCCGGGGTGGCGTGCAGCCACCCGTGGGGTGGCTCTACCTGGGGGATCGGCGCG
>NZ_JAVWXA010000038.1:0-35109 GCF_036662295.1 Stenotrophomonas sp. | reverse complement strand
TGCGAGCCGCCTATTATGTCAGGCTTTTCGTTTCCGTCAACACCTTCTTTCGAAGGATGTTGCCGTCGCTGCGGTTGGGTGTTCACCGGGGTGAAGACCGCGTCGCAGCGAGGGAGCGAATACTAAAGACTTCTGGAAATTCGTCAAGGCTTTTGTTCGATCTTTTTCATCGCAACGTCATCATCGCGTGCTGCACGGCACGGCGCGCGGCAGCACGCGCGTTGCGCGTGCTGCCGCAGGCTTGCTAACAATGCATGTCTTGTTTCCAGGAATGCATGCGATGTCGGTGCCTGCCAAGCGTTCGTTGTGGCGCGATGTGTCCTTGTCGTCGGTGACCGCCGGCTTCATTACGGTGCTGGTGGGCTTTGCCAGTTCAGCGGTGATCGTCTTCCAGGCGGCGCAGGCGGTGGGCGCGACGCAGGCGCAGATCGCGTCGTGGATGTGGGCGCTTGGGCTTGGCATGGGCGTTACCTGCATCGGCCTTTCATTGCGCTATCGGATGCCGGTGGTGACCGCATGGTCCACGCCGGGCGCGGCGATGCTGGTGGTGGGCGCCGGCGCGGTCGACTACAGCGATGCGATCGGTGCGTTCCTGCTGGCTGCGCTGCTGGGCATGCTGGCCGGCTTCTCGGGCCTCTTCGCACGGTTGATGACGCGCGTGCCGATGGCATTGGCCGCCGGCATGCTGGCCGGGGTACTGCTGCGCTTCGGACTGGATGTGTTCGTGTCGATGGGCACCCAGCTGGGCATGGCATTGGCGATGTTCGCCACCTGGCTGGTGGGCCGGCGCTGGCTGCCCCGCTATGCGGTGATCGCCACCCTGCTGGTGGGCGTGATGGTGGCCGCCGGCCAGGGGCTGCTGCATATGGAGACGGTGCGCCTGGAACTGGCGACGCCGGTGTTCACCTGGCCGACGCTGTCCTGGTCGGCCGTGGTGGGGATCGCCCTGCCCCTGTTCGTGGTCACCATGGCCTCGCAGAACATGCCGGGCGTGGCGGTGATCCGCGCCTCCGGCTACGCCACGCCGATCTCACCGGTGATCGGCTGGATCGGGGTGGTCAATACGCTGCTGGCGCCGTTCGGCGCGTACGGGCTGAACCTGGCGGCGATCACCGCGGCGATCTGCATGGGGCGCGAGGCCCACGAGGATCCGGCCCGACGCTACACCGCCGCCGTGGCCGCCGGGGTGTTCTATCTCGTGGTGGGTCTGTTCGGTGCGACGGTGGCGGCGGTGTTTGCCGCCTTCCCGCGTGAACTGGTGGCCTGCGTGGCCGGCATCGCCCTGTTCGGCACCATCGCCAACAGCCTGTCGATGGCGCTGCGCGAGGAAAAGGACCGCGAGGCGGCGCTGGTCACCTTCCTGGTCACCGCCTCGGGGTTGTCGCTGGCCGGGATCGGCGCGGCGTTCTGGGGCCTGGTGGCCGGGGGCATCTGCCTGCTGGCGCTGCGCGCGCCGGCCCCGCGCCGCTGAGGCCGGTCAGCCGTCGACCAGGAAGGCCAGCCCGCCGAGCACGCCGATGTAGGCCACCAGGCCCAGTACCACCGCCAGCCAGCGGGTGCCACCGCGGGCGGCCAGGTCGGCGTGCAGCGCGGCGGTATCGGCCGGGCGGCTTGCCCGGGCCTGGGCGATGTTGCGCTCGGTGTGCCACAGGTAGAGGTGGTTGCCCAGCGCGCCGGCGGCGGCGCTGCTGCCCAGGGTGATCGCGCTGGACACGCCGCTGCTGGCGTCGAGGAAGGTCTCCAGGAAGGCCAGCGCGGTGAGTACCGCGATCCACCCCGCCGCCGCCGCGTACATCCGCCGGTACAGCATCCAGAAGGCGCCGAACAGGAAGGCCGCCCAGTTCCAGCCATTGGCGTCCTGCACGGCGCGGTCCAGTCGCCATTTGCGCCGATAGACCGCAAACCGGGGACCGACGAAGGCGGCATAGGCCTGCAGCCGGTCGGCCAGGGCGTCGTCGACGAGGCCGCTGCTGGCGTCCAGCGCCGAAGAAGGCGCGGCATACGGATCGTGCACCGGATGGTGCATGGGATCGGGCCGGGACAGCTCGGTCACGGTATGCAGGGCTTTCCATTCGGACATGCCGTCGCGCCAGACCAGCGTGTCGATGTCGATCTCGCCCTGCGCGTGCAGGCGGCGCAGCGCCTGGCTGGGCACGGGGCCCTGTCGTTGCTGTCCTGCGTCGACGTAATACCAGGGGGTATCGGTCATGTCTCGCTCCTTGAGTAGCCGGGGCGGAAGCTTACAACGGCAGCGCGCGGAAGGTCTGGCGCAGTTCGTGGCGCCCGCCCGGGGCGAGGGTGACGACGTCCGGGCCGGCGTTGGCCGCTTCCAGGCAGACGTAGTTGCGCCAGCCGGCGCCGACGTCGGCCATCCTGGCCGCGCCCGCTTCGCCCGGGTTCCAGGCCACCAGCGAGCGGCTGCCCTGGGTGGTGATCTCGATGCGGCGCTTGAGGGCGGCATCGCGCAGGACGTAGCGGCCCCCGGCCTGGGTGTAGATGCGGTCGCTGCGGCCGGGGTCGCGCGGGTCGCGCAGGTTCCAGTCGCCGCGCTGCACGCGCGGGGTGGCGTAGTCCTCGAACTTGTCCAGGTAGGTGAGGCCGTCCACGCCCTGCACGTCCACCGTGGTGGCATCGCCGACGCGGAAGTAGTTGTGCAGGGCCTGGGTGAAGCTGACCGTGCCGGTGCCGGTGTTTTCGGTGAGCAGGCGCTGTTCCAGGGTGCGGCCGATGCGCAGCTGCATGGTCAGGCGCAGGTCGAGGTTGTCCAGCGCCGGCGGGGCGAGGTCGAGCACCATCGTGCCGTCGGCTTCGCGGCGTGCGCCGGTGAGCGTCCAGGCCACGGTGCGCACGAAGCCATGCGCGGGGACGTCGCTGCCCTGCCCCTGCCGGCCGAAGTACGGCCAGCAGACCGGGCTGCCGCCGCGCAGGGGCGTGGGCAGGGCCTGCGCGGTGGGCGACAGCCACAGCACGTCCTGGCCCCCCTTGGGGACATAGGACAGCAGCTGCCCGCCGAACACGGCGATGGCCGCCGTGGCGAACGGGGTGTCCACCGTCCATGCCGGGAAGCCCTGCACGCTGCCCAGGCGCAGGCCGTCGACCTTGGGCAGTGCGGCGGCGGGGCCGGCCGGGGACTGCACCAGGCGGGCATGGTTGGGCGGCAGGGTGAACACGGTGGATGCGGGCATGGCGGTGGCTGCGGTCGGGAGGGGAGGCGCACTGCGCAGGGCAGTGAGGATGCGTTGGCCGGCGCGGCCGTCCGGGGTGGCCCAGCCGAGGCGCTGCTGTTCGCTCTGGATGGCACGCCGGGTGGCGGTGCCGACCATGCCGTCGGCGACGCCGATGTCATGGCCGCGCGCCAGCAGCAGGGTCTGCAGCTCGCGGCGCTCGCGCCGGCCGATGCCGGGATCGTCGGTGGGCCAGGCGGCGACGGTGCCGGCGCCGCCGCGCAGGCGGTCGGCCAGGGTGGCGATGGCCAGCGCGTAGCTCTCGGCGGCGTTGTAGGAATAGATGGCGTCGTAGTTGCGGAACACCAGCCAGGCCGGGCCCTTGGCGCCGGTGGGAAGCAGCAGCGCGGCATTGGCGTCGGCCGGCAGGCCGGCCGGGGCCAGCGCGCCGCCCGCGACCGGGACGATGCCCAGCGCGCGCCAGCTGGCCAGCGGCTTGCGTTGGGTGCGCCCGGCCACGGCCGGGTTGAAGCCAGCCGGCAGGCGGACCTCGATGCCCCAGGGCTGGCCGGTACGCCAGCCGGCCTTGGCCAGGTAGTTGGCGGTGGAGGCCAGGGCGTCGGGAATGCTGCCGACCAGGTCGCGGCGGCCATCGCCATCCCCGTCCACCGCGATGCGGGCATAGGTAGACGGCATGAACTGGGTGTGGCCGAAGGCGCCGGCCCACGAGCCGGTGAGGCCATCGGCGCGCAGGTCGCCGGCATCCAGCAGCTTGAGCAGGGCCAGCAGTTCGCCGCGGAAGAACGGCTGGCGGCGGCCGTTGCACGACAGGGTGGCCAGCGACTGCAGCAGCGGGCGCTTGCCGAAGACGCGGCCGTAGTCGCTCTCCACGCCCCAGACGGCGACGATGGTGGCCGGATCGACGCCGTACTGGGCCGAGACGCGCTCGAGCAGGTCGCGGTGCTGGCGCAGCAGGGCGCGGCCATCCTCCACGCGCTGGCTGTCCACCAGCGCGGCCAGATAGTCCCACAGCGGGGTGGTGAACTCCGGCTGTGCGTCCAGCAGCGGCAACACGCTCAGGTCCGGGGTGAGGCCGGCGGTGAAACGGGTGAAGCCCTCGGCGCTGATGCCCTGGCGGAGCGCCTGCGGTTGCAGGGTGGCCAGGCAACGGTCGAGGTCATCCTGCGGGGCGGCAACGACCGGGGCGCTGGCCAGGCACAGCGCGGCCAGCAGCCAGCGGTGGGGGAACCTCATTGGCGGAAATCCTTGCAGCCAAGTGGAGATGCATCATAGCCGCACGCCCACCGCCGCCGCCGCGCTCAGGCGGGTTGCAGCAGGCACAGGGCGAAGGCGGGTGCGCTGGCATGCCACTGCGCGGTGACGCGCAGGCCGGCGCTGGCGACCAGCGCCGCGAACGACGCCTCGGTGTATTTGTGGCTGTACTCGACGATCATCGCCTCGCCTTCGGTGAAGTCCACCTGGCGGCCGGCCACGTGCACGCGCTGCGGGCGGGTGCTGACCAGCTCGGTCTCGATGCGCAGGCGCGGCACGCTGTAGCGGGCGCGATGCTGGAAGGCGTCGAGGTCGAAGTCGCTGCCGATCTCGCGGTTGAGCCGGGCCAGCAGGTTGAGGGTAAAGGCGGCGGTGACGCCGGCGGCGTCGTTGTAAGCGGCCTCGATCAACGCCGGATCCTTGTGCAGGTCGATGCCGATCAGGGCCATGCCATCGGCGCCCATGGTCTGGCGCATGGCCTGCAGCAGGGCCACCGCGTCGGCCTCGGCGAAGTTGCCCAACGTGGAACCGGGGAAGAACAGCAGCCGGCGCGCGGCCGGGCGCTGCGGCGCGGGCAGGTCCACCGGCTGGGTGAAGTCGGCGCAGACCGGCAGCATTTCGATGGCCGGCAGGGCCTGCGCCAGCCGCGCGATGCTGGCCAGCAGCGCCGCGCGTGAGATCTCGATGGGGGTGTAGGCCACCGGGTCGGCCAGGGCGTGCAGCAGCCGCTCGGTCTTGCGACCGCTGCCACTGCCCAGCTCGACCACGTGCAGGCGCGGGCCGACCACGTCGGCGATCTCGGCGGCGCACTGCTCCAGCAGCTGCAGTTCGGTGCGGGTGGGGTAGTACTCCGGCTGGCGGGTGATCTGTTCGAACAGGGCCGAGCCGCGCGCATCGTAGAAATATTTGGACGGCAACTGGCGCGGGCGCTGGGACAGCCCGTACAGGATGTCGGCGGTGACCCGGGCACGGTCGGGCTGCAGGTCGGTGAGCGCCTCGAGCGCGTCGCTGACGGTGCTCATGCCGCGTCCCGGGCCAGGCGCACGCCGGCGAACTGCCAGCGGGCGGCGGGCGCGAAGAAGTTGCGGTAGCTGGCACGGACGTGCCCTTCGGGGGTGACGCAGCTGCCGCCGCGCAGGATCCACTGACCGTTCATGAATTTTCCGTTGTACTCGCCGAGGTTGCCGGCGAAGGGGCGAAAGCCCGGGTAGGCGCCATAGGCACTGCTGGTCCATTCCCAGACATCGCCGAACAGCTGCAGCAGGGCCGGGTCGCCGCCCGGCCCGCCGGCGGTGGCGCCGGCCGGGTGCAGACGGTCGGCATCGGCGAAATGGCCGTGCACGGGCGCGCCGGCGGCGGCCGCTTCCCATTCGAACTCGGTGGGCAGGCGCGCGCCCTGCCACCGTGCGTAGGCGTCGGCTTCGAAATAGCTGAGGTGGCAGACCGGGGCATGCGGGTCCAGTGGCTGCCAGCCCGCCAAGGTGAACTCGCGCTCCAGCGCGTCATCCCAGTACAGCGGGTGCTGCCAGCCTTCGGCCTGGCACAGCGACCAGCCCTCGCTCATCCACAGGGCGACATCGGCATAGCCGCCGGCGGTGATGAACTGGCGGTATTCGGCGTTGCTGACCGGCCGGTTGGCCAGCGCGTGCGCAGGCACCAGCACGCGGTGCACGGGCGATTCGTTGTCGTAGGCGAACCCGGCATGGGCCGGCCACGGCGGCGCGCCGATCTGCACGATCCGTTCGGGGCTGCTGCGCCATTGCAGGGCAACGGCCACCGAGCCGCCGTGGCCCAGGTCGTCGCGGTAGGCCGGCTGCAGCGGATTGCACCACAGGGCGTGCTTGATGTCGGTCAGCAGCAGCTCCTGGTGCTGCTGCTCGTGATGCAGGCCCAGCTGCAACTGGTGGCGCGCCTGGGCGGACAGCGCGCCGCCCTGCAGCAGCGCGATGACCTGCTGGTCGACCACGCTGCGGTAGTGCAGCACCTCTTCCAGCGATGGGCGCGACAACAGGCCGCGCTGCGGGCGCGCGTGCGCCGGGCCGATGCGCTGGTAGTAGCTGTTGAACAGGTAGTGCCAGTCGGCGTTGAACGGCACGTGGCCGGGCTGGCTGCCCAGCACGAAGCGCTCGAAGAACCAGCTGGTATGGGCCAGGTGCCATTTGGTCGGGCTGGCGTCGGGCATGCTCTGCACCATCGCGTCTTCGGCGCTGAGCGGGGCGGCCAGCGCGACGCTGCGGGCGCGGATGCCGGCATAGCGGGCGGCCAGGACAGCGTCGGGCGAAGGGGCGGTGGCGGGTGGGGCGGCGACGGCAGTGTTCATCCGGATCAGGATCGGTCAGCGGTGGTGAGCGGCATGTCATGGCCAGGCTTACGGTCTGTGACGCACTCAAGTTGAATACGCGCCGGCCGCTATCGGGAAGACCATCGCCTGCGTGGTCCGGTTTGCACGTGCAGCCCTGGCGCGCCGGCCCGGACCCGTGGAACCGTCTTGCCGACTCACCTGCTTCGCCAGCCTGGCCACTACCTGTTCCTGCTGCCCGCCGTGCTGGTGGGGTTGGGATTGTGGTGGGCCACGCCGGCCGATGACGTGGGCAGCCCGGTGCACCGCATCCTGCCGCTGGTGCTGACCTGCCTGGGCGTCGGCCTGGGCCTGATCTACAACCGCGTGCGTGCGGTGTGCCTGCTGCTGGCGATCGCGCTGGCCTTTGCCCTGCTGCATGGGCTGGTGGGCAGTTTCCTCAATACCGGTGCGGTGACCGCGCTGACCCCGCTGCTGTTCCATGCGGTGTCGGTGTGGCTGCCGCTGCTGTTTGCCCTGCATGGGCTGTGGCCCGAACGCGGGCGGCTGCGCCAGGACCTGCTGCTGCGCGGGGTGGTCAGCGGGGTGGCGGTGGGGGTGTTCGCACTGCTGGCCGCGCAGGGGCCGCAGGGCATGCACGACCTGCTTTCGGACCACCACTGGCCGTGGCTGCCGACCGGCTGGAGCCGGCTGGCGCAGGTGCCGACGCTGGTGTTCGCCGCGGCGCTGGTCGGGCTGGCGGCGCAGGCGCTGCGCCAGCCGCGGCCGCTGCATACGGCGATGCTGGTGGCGCTGCTGGTGGTGTGGGCGATGCTGCCGCGGGTGTTCCTGTCACCGGCGCTGCTGCCGGCGCTGGCGAGCACCGCGCTGCTGCTGATCGTCTCGGCGATGCTGCAGGAATCCTTCCACATGGCCTACCGCGACGAACTGACCGGGCTACCCGGCCGGCGCGCGTTGAACGAGTGCCTGCAGCGCGTGGGCGCCACCTACACGATCGCGATGGTGGACGTGGACCACTTCAAGCGCTTCAACGACACCCACGGCCACGACAACGGCGATGACGTGCTCAAGCTGGTGGCCGCGCGGCTGGCCGAGGTGGGAGGCGGCGGGCGCGCGTTCCGCTATGGCGGGGAGGAGTTCGCGCTGGTGTTCCTGGACCGCCCTGCCCCGGCCTGCGTGGACGCGGTGGAAGCGATCCGGGCCACGGTGGAGGCCACCCGCCTGCAGCTGCGCGACCGCGCCGCACGGGCGCAGGACGATGCGGTGGGCCGCCTGCAGCGCGGGCGCGGCGGGGCCGGCACGGTGGTGCAGGTGACGGTAAGCATCGGCATGGCCGACAGCCGCGTGGGCGAGGACGCGCAGGCGGTGATCAAGGCCGCCGACCAGGCGCTGTATGCGGCCAAGGATGCCGGGCGCAACTGCGTGCGCGCCCACGGCCAGCAGCGGCCGGTGGCGGTACGCAGCCGCGAGCCGGCTCAGGGCAGCGCGTCGAGGTAGAACCAGCGGCCGTCCTGGCGGAGGAAGCGGCTGTGCTCGCGCATCTTGACCGCGCTGCCACCGCCCACCTTGTAGCGCGCGGTGAACAGGACCTGGGCATGCTCGGGATCCTGCAGCGTGTGCGCGTGCACGGTGAGCCCCAGCCACCGGGTGTGCTGCCCGGCCGCCTCGTCCAGCGACAGCGCCTCGGGGCGGGTGGACGGATGCCAGCTGGCCAGCAGGTAATCGGCCCGGTGGCGGACGTAGGCGCTGTAGCGCGACCGCATCAGCGCCTCGGCATCGGGCGCGGCGGCACCGGCGTGGTACCGGCCGCAGCAGGCGGCGTAGGCCAGCGGGCGGCCGCAGGGACAGGGATCGGGAGTGTTCATGCGGCCATTGTCGCGCGCACGGCCCCGCGCCGGTAGCGGCCGGCGCCGCGTCGGCCCGCCATGCCGCCATCCGGCGTATGCTGGCGCGCCCTTGCTCCCGATGTACTGCCGTGTTCGAGCTGGTTCCCCCTGAGCTGTTGTGGTTGGTGGCGATCGCCTTCATCGCCGGGTTGGTCGATGCCGCCGTGGGCGGAGGCGGGCTGGTGCAGCTGCCCGGCCTGTTCACGGTGCTGCCGCAGCACACGCCGGCGATGCTGTTTGGCACCAACAAGTTCAGTTCGATGTTCGGGACCGGTGCGGCCGCGTGGCGCTATGCGCGCAACGTGCGCTTCCCGTGGCGGCCGGTGCTGTTCGCCGCGGGTACGGCCTTCGTGTTTTCCTTCGCCGGGGCGACGGCGGTAAGCCTGCTGCCCAAGGATGCGGTGCGCCCACTGGTGCTGGTGCTGCTGGTGGCGATGCTGGGCTACACGCTGTGGAAGAAGGACTTCGGCGCGTTGCACCGCCCGCGCGAGATCGGTCGCCGCGAGCTGGTGACGGCGCTGGCGATCGGAGCGGTGATCGGCTTCTACGACGGCTTCTTCGGCCCGGGCACCGGCAGCTTCCTGATCTTCCTGTTCGTGCGCTTCTTCGGCCTGGATTTCCTGCGCGCCTCGGCCGCCTCCAAGGTGGTGAACCTGGCCACCAACGTGGCGGCGATCTCGTTCTTCGTGCCGACCGGCAACATCCTGTGGCTGTTCGCGCTGCCGATGGCGGCAGCCAACATCATCGGCTCGGTGGTGGGCACGCGGCTGGCCCTGCGCGGCGGCACGCCGTTCATCCGCAAGCTGTTCGTGGGCCTGGTGGTGGTGCTGATCGCGCGGATGGGGTGGGACACGTTCGGCGGGTGACGCGTAGAGCGGGGCTCTGCCCCGCTGCGATGGGTGCGAACAGGGGCGGATGCAGCCGACCAACGGTCGGCTCTACCCGGGCCGGCCGGTCAGGCGACCGGCTCGGCCTCCTGCTGGCGGCTGCGCTCGGGCAGCTTCAGGCGCTTGGCTTCTTCGTCGTATTCGATCAGCAGCACGCCCGAATCGTGGCGGCCGCTGATTTCGACGAAGCAGGCACCACCGATGAACGGCTCCAGCGTCATCACCGACTTCAGCGGGGTGGCCACGACCATCTGGAAGCCGAAGTTCTCGAAGATGTTCATCGCCAGCGCGGTGAACTCGTTGTCGGCCTTGTCGAAGGCTTCGTCGAGCACCACGGCGGCGTAGCTGGGCAACTGGCTTTCGGCGCCGCCGAGCTGGTAGCGCAGCGCCGCGGCCAGGCAGGTGGTGGCCAGCTTCTGCCGCTGGCCACCGGACTTGCCGGCGCCGCTGCGGTAGATCTCGACCTGCTGGCGGGTGGCGGCATCCAGTTCGACGCCGATGAACTCCACGTGCAGGCGCACATCCAGCACGTTCTCGCGCCAGCGGCGGTCTTCGCCTTCCTGTGACCCCAGGCGCTTGACCAGCTCGCGCAGCACCGCGAACTGCGCCTCGGCCACCTCGCGTTCTTCGGTCTGGTGGTGCGACAGCACGTCACGCAGCTGCTGGTGGAACTCCAGCACCTCCGGCAGGCGGCGGTCGCTGAGCTCGATGGTGAGCAGGGTGCCGCGGTTGAACGGCACCTGCTCCAGCGAGGCATTGACCTCGTCCAGGCGCTGGCCGATCGACTTGCGTGCTTCGGCGCTGTGGCGCTGCAGGGCCAGCAGGTTGTTCTTGCTCTGGTTCTGCAGCAGGTCGAAGAAGCGCTCTTCGTGCTGGGGCAGGCCATCGCGCTCCAGGCGCTGCAGGCGGGCCAGGAAATCCTCGGCCGAGGCCACCGAGGCGGTGAAATCGCCGGACTCCTCCGGCCAGGCCTGGGCGAAGCGCCGGAAGCAGGCCACCAGCTGGGTCTCCACGCGATGGACGTCCTGCTGCGAGGCGGCAAGGCTTTCGTTGATGCCCTTGCTGATCTCGCGCATGTGCGCTTCCAGCGTCTCCAGGCTGAAGCCGCCGAGGCGGTCCAGGCGCAACTGCAGGCCGGCCTCCTGGGTGGCGCCAAGCGCCGGCAACACCAGTGCACGGCTGCGCTGGCGCTGGGCGTCCAGCTTGTCGCGTTCGCGCGCATGCTGGGCCAGCTCGACCCGGGTGTCTTCATAGGTACGACGTGCCTGGGCGATGTCCGCGCGGGCCTGGTCGATCTGTGCGGCCAGGCGCGCCAGGTCGGCGTTGCCCTCCTTCAGCTCGCGCAGCGACGATTCGATGTCCTGCAGGCGCTGGACGGCAGTGCCGACATCGACCTCTTCCCAGCTGACGTTGACCAGCTGGTTGCACGCCAGGCGCCGGTCGTTGTCGCGGTCGCGCTGGCCGCGCAGCCGGGCCACGTCCTCGTCGCAGGCGGCGATGCGCTGCGCCAGCTCCTGGGCCTCCTTGCGGAACAGCGCCAGCTTGTCGGTGTTGCTGAAGCCCAGCAGCCAACGGCGGCGATCGCTGATCGCGTTGCGGTCATCCTTCTCGAAGCGATCACCGGGATGCTTGACCTGGCCTTCGCGCGAGATGCCGCGTTCGACGTCGCGCAGCTGCTTTGCCTCCACGCACTCATAGTCGTAGCGCTTGCCCAGCTCGCGGCGCAGCCACGGCTCGAACACGCTGTCGCGGAACTCCAGCTTGTGCAGCAGCGAGCGCGCCGAGGGTTGGCGGGCGATGGCGTCGTCATTGCGGCGCACGCGGTAGTAGGTGAGCCGCATGCCCAGGTGGCTGCGGTTCACCCAGGCGTTGACCTCGTTGTAGTGCTTGTCTTCGACCAGCAGCGACTGCGCGAACCCGAACAGCACCCGCTCCATCGCGCCCTGCCAGGCGCCCTCTTCCTGGCGGACCTGGATCAGTTCGCCCACGAACGGCAGCGCGGCCTCGGGCACGCCGGTCTCTTCGGCCAGGCGGCTGCGCAGTTTCTGCAGCGGCGCGGGGATGCTCGACGGGTTGCGCTCCATCGCTTCCAGCTCGGCGCGGACATCGCCGAAGCGGCGCGTGTCGTCCTGCTTGCCGGCCAGGCGCTCGGTGATGGCATCGTCGAGCGCGGCGGCGGCCTGCTGGCGGTTGTCCAGCTGGCCCTGCGCGCGCCCGATCAGTTCGGCAAAGCCGTGGGCATCGTCGGGCAATGCCTCCTGCAGCAGGCTGGCGGCCTGGCTGGCCTGGGTGTGCTTGGCCTGGCGACGGTCGCGCTCGGCCTGGGCGCGGCCATGTTCGCGCTCCAGCTCCTCGATGCGCTCGCCGCCCTGCTGGCGGCGCTGCAGTTCCAGTTCGGCCAGGTGTTCTTCATGGTTGGCCAGGCCCTGGCGGCGCTGGGTCTCTTCCCCGAGCAGGCCACGGTGGCGTACGTCGATTTCCTGCAGGCGCTTTTCCAGCAGCTGCTGCAGGCGCGATTCGCGGAAGCTGTCCAGGCCGAGCTTGAGGGTTTCCTCGTCGGCGCGCTGCAGGTTCATCGCCTTCAGCTCGGCATGCAGGGCGCGCGCGGGCAGCAGCGTTTCCACCTGGCGGCGGGCGGTGACCACCGACTTGTGCGCGCCATCGAGCTCGGCGAAGTCGCTGACCAGGCGCTCGGCGGCGTCGAAGGTCTTGGGCGTATCGAGCATGAAGTCGCGCAGGAAGACGTTCAGGTCGCCCAGGTTCTTGGCCGACTGCGTCTTGTGCAGCAGGCGCAGCGCCATTTCATTGTCGATGCCGAGCAGGTGGCGGAAGCGCTCGGCGTAGCCGACGAAACTGTCGAAGTGGTGGACATCGCCCAGGCGCTGCTTGAGCTTGCGCAGGTCCAGGTCGAAGCCGCCCAGGTCCTTGGCGATGTCGAAGGGGCGCTCGGCGATGAGGTAGTGCTTGCGCACGTCGGCGGCGGCCGCGCCGTTGCCGGCGATCCAGAACAGCCGCACCAGGCTGACCACGCGGCCATCGCCGGCGCGGTATTCGAGCACCAGCGCGGTCCAGGTGGCGCCCTTGCGCAGGTACTGGGTGGCGATTTCGCCGGTGCCGCGGTCCTGCTGGTCGGCCCAGGCGCCGCGCACGTAGGAGACCAGGTTGCGGTCGCGGCCACTGCGCTCGGCTTCGCGCGCGGCGGCGTTGAAGTCGACGATGGACGGCGGCACCAGCATCGCCGACATGGCATCGAGCAGGGTCGACTTGCCCGAGCCGGAACGGCCGACGAACAGGAAGCCGCGCTCGGCGATCGGCACTTCGGTCAGGCCGTTGAACGTGCCCCAGTTGTGCACCTGCAGGCGGCGCATGCGGAACTGCTGCAGCCGCGGATCAGGCAGCCCGTCGGTGAACAGGGCGGGGGTGTGCTTGGAGATGGCCATGCGTTATCGGTGGTCCGTTCAGGCTTTTGCTGCGGGGGTGTCGCGCAACTGGCGGTACACGTTGGACAGCGCGGAGACGTCTTCGGCGGAGAACAGCAGCTTCAGCGCCGGCGACACTTCGTGACGATCGTCCTGGCCGGCCAGGCGGGTCAGGATGTGGTTTTCCTTCATCTTCTGCACGGCGGCGGCGACGCGGCGATTGAAGCCGGCGCGGTCGGTGGAGAGGTTCTTTTCGTAGATGGCCAGCGCTTCGGCCATCTCGGTATCGGCCACTACCGCGCGGTTGCCGCGTGCGTCGGCCTCGGCCAGCTGCTGGCGCAGGTACAACAGCAGCACCGAGTCGATGAAGGTCAACGGCGAGCTGCGCAGCAGCACCGGCGCATCGATGTCTTCGGTGTCGGCCTGGCGGGTGAAGGCCACGCCACTGTCGCGGTCCAGCACCAGTTCCAGGAACAGGTCGGCCAACGCCGAGCGGATCGCCGCCTCGCTGCGGATCAACGCCGGCCACAGCTTGGCGTGGCGCAGCTGGTCGATGCTCGGGCCGATCAGCAGCTGGCACAGCGCGCGGCGCCCGTCCAGCGGCAGCCGGCCGGTATCGCCCATGTAGAACACGTCATTGCTCCGCCGCGGCAGCGGCGTGACCACGACCGGCTCGGCGTCGTGGTCGTCGACCCCCGCATTGTCCGGGGCAGCCGAATTGGATTCTTCATGCCAGTTCATGGCGTTTCTCCTGGGTGAACCAAACCAGCGGGATGCGGGCACGTCGCCACTGTCCATCGCCGCCACGCCAATGGGCGGTTTCCTGTTCGCCGTCCACCACGGTGCCGTGGCGGGTGCCCAGCGACAGGTAGCCGATCACGCTGCCCAACCCCTGCGGCGCTTCGCGCTGCGACAGGGCCTGGGCGATGCTCAGTTTCGGTTGTGCGCCCAGCAGCTCGTGCAGGTCGCGGCGCAGGGTACGGAAGTCGATCTCCGACGACGCCACCAGATCGCCCACGCTCTCCAGGCTGATGCTGGCCGCGTCGTTGCGCTGCACGCTGCCGTCCACCTGCGCGCTGCGCGGGTCGTGCAGCTTCCACTGCGACCAGCTGCGCAGGCGGCTGGTGGTGAGCTGCAGGTCGCGCCCGATCGGGCGCTGCGCGGCGAAATCATCGCGCAGGGCCAGCGCTTCGGACTGCGCCTGCTTCAGCAGCTGGTTGAGGCGGCGCTGCTCGAGGTAGCCGCGGCTTTGCACGAACCCGCGCAGGCTGCGCGCGAAGTGCTGCAGCACGTCGTGGACCTGGCCGCCGCGGTCGAGCATGGTGCCGGTGAACCCGCGCAGGAAGGCGCGCTCGTTGCGGTCCAGCTTGCGCGCAAAGCCACGGGCCAGCACCGCTTCCAGCGCCGCATCGAGCTGGGCGCTCTGTTCGGCATCGTTGAGCAGCCGCCAGAAGGCCTGGAAGCTGCGCCCGGCGTCGCTGTCGCCAATCACGTCCACGCCCTCGAACAGCCGCGACAGCACGTCACCGCGCTCGCTTTCGTCGTCGATGATGCGCTCGCGGAACTCGCGGTTGAGGCGTTCGAAGTCGTCGCGGACGCGGCGGAAGTCCTCGGTGAGGTCATCGGCCAGGCCGATGATCTGGCGGGCACGCTCCAGCGCGCGCTTGCCGTCCAGCGCCACCACGCGGCCCTCGCCCACCCGCGCGATCTCCGCGTCGATGCGGTCGCGCTCATCGCGCAATGCCGACAGCCGGGCGTCGGGGTTGGATTCGGTCTGCGCGGCCAGTTGCGAGAGCTGCTCGATCACCAGCGCCAGGCGGCTTTCGGTGGCGGCCACGCGGCTCTGCTCCAGGCTGTCGGCGAAGCGGATCGCCTGCAGGGCCTGGGTGGACAGCTCGTACTGCTCCTGGTCGGCGCCCTCGGGCAGGCGCCGCTCCAGCCAGCCCTGGGCCAGCCAATGGGCGATGTAGGCCTGGGCGGTGCGCGGCAGCTCACGCGAGAGTTCCTCGCCGTTGAGCTGGTCCAGCGCGCGCTGCAGGCGCTCGTGCAGCGCCGCGGCCGGCAGCGTGCGCTCGCCGTCCATCAACAGGCCCTGCAGCAGGCCGATGATTTCCGGGGCGTTGGCGGCGGCCAGCAGCTTCCACTGGGGCTGTTCGCGCAGGGTGCGGTAACGGGTGATGCGTTCGTGGTGCTTCATGCAGCCAGGACATCCGGAAGAACACCGCGCGGCCCGGGGCCGCGCGGCGGGAAGGGGAACGACCCGGCACCGCGGTGCCGGGCGCGCGGCAGGTTCAGCGCTTGCCGCCCACTTCGATGAAGCGCAGGAACTCGGCGCGGGTGCGCGCGTCCTCGCGGAAGCTGCCCAGCATCTTGGAGGTGACCATGCTGACGCCGCGCTTGTGGATGCCGCGGGTGGTCATGCACTCGTGCGCGCCTTCCACCACCACGCCCACGCCGACCGGCTGCAGCACGTCCTGGATGCACTGGGCGATCTGCGCGGTCATCTTTTCCTGCACCTGGAAGCGGCGCGCATAGGCTTCGACCACGCGGGCCAGCTTGCTGATGCCCACCACCTTGCCCGCCGGCAGGTAGCCCACGTGCACGCGGCCGATGATCGGCGCCATGTGGTGCTCGCAGTGGCTTTCGTACTCGATGTCGCGCAGCACGATCAGCTCGTCGTAGCCGGCCACTTCCTCGAAGGTGCGCTCCATGTAGGCGCGCGGGTCGTCGCGGTAGCCGCTGAACCAGTCGCCATAGGCCTCGGCGACGCGCCGCGGGGTATCCAGCAGGCCTTCGCGGGTGGGGTCTTCACCGGCCCAGCGCAGCAGGGTGCGCACGGCCGATTCGGCCTCGGCCTGGGTCACGGGGGTGGCGTCGTTGTCTTGC
Organism: Stenotrophomonas sp.; assembly: GCF_036662295.1. Lineage (GTDB taxonomy): Bacteria > Pseudomonadota > Gammaproteobacteria > Xanthomonadales > Xanthomonadaceae > Stenotrophomonas. The sequence goes on along the minus strand of NZ_JAVWXA010000038.1, from coordinate 19,296 downwards.
TTGCTCATTACATACAGCACCCGAAGGGGGGCGAGCATCGTACCCGACAGACCCCTCGGGCGTCCCCCGCCAGCGCGCCGGGGCCGGTCCCGCAAGGGCCCGGGGTTGGGCGCCAGTCAGCCAGGGGTATTGATAGTGTTGAAATTAGTAGTATCCTATCTATCTGCCATGAAACGCTCCCTCGACGAACGCACCCAGCTGCAGATGCAGCTCAGCTCCGGCCTGCTCCATTCGGGGCGGCAGTGGCAGCGCCTGGCCGACCAGGCCCTGGGCAGCTATGGCATTTCCGCGGCGTGCACCATGCCGTTGCTGATGATCGGGCGGGCCGGCGGGGGTATCCGCCAGGTCACTTTGGCCCAGCAGCTGGGCATGGAAGGGCCGTCGCTGGTGCGGCTGCTGGACAAGCTGGCCGCGCTTGAGCTGGTGCGCCGCGAAAGCGATGCCAGCGACCGCCGCGCCAACCTGCTGTGGCTCACCGACAAGGGCCAGGCGCTGGTCAGCGAGCTGGAAACCCAGCTGATCGGGCTGCGCCAGGACGTGTTCGGCAGCCTGAGCACCGATGAACTGCGCACGGTGCTGAAGCTGTGGCAGCTGCTGGCCGACGCCGCCGATCGCGTGACGTAAGCGATGCGCGAGGACCGAGGGTCCCCGCCGCCCTTTTTCTGCATGACGACCCCCGGTCGTCGCCTACCGGTTCCTGAGCTGCCTCGATGTACGGTGAATTCAGTCTCTATGGTGTGTTCGTCCCGACCCTGCTCGGGCTGATGCTGCTGGCCTACCTGCTCAAGAGCGGGTTGCGCCTGGTCCTGCAGCGCACCGGCGCCTACCGCCACATCTGGCACCCCGCCCTGTTCAACCTGGCCGCGTACCTGATCGTGCTCGGCGGGTTGTTTTCCCTGATGCGTTGGATGCAATCGTGAACAAGATCCTCAAGCGTGCTTTCCCGGTCGTGCTGACCCTGCTGGCAGTACTGGCCGCGCTGCTGGTGCTGCGCCACCTGTGGTCGTATTACATGGACGAGCCCTGGACGCGCGATGCGCATGTCAGTGCCGACGTGGTGCAGGTGGCGCCGGACGTGTCCGGGCTGGTGGAGGCGGTGAAGGTGGCCGACAACCAGCCGGTGACGCGCGGCCAGGTGCTGTTCGTGGTGGACCGGGCGCGCTACCAGATCGCGCTGGAGCAGGCCCAGGCCGCGCTCGGCGAACGCCGCGCCACGCTGGACCAGCTGCGCCGCGAGATCGCCCGCGACCGCAGCCTGTCCGACCTGGTCGCCGCCGAGGACGCCGAGGTGCGCCGCGCCAAGCGGCAGGCGGCGCAGGCCGCCATGGCCACCGCGCAGGCCGCTGTCGACCTGGCCCGGCTCAACCTGGCCCGTACCGAAGTGCGCAGCCCCAGCGACGGCCACGTCAACGACCGCACCGTGCGCAGTGGCGACTACGTGACCGCCGGGCGCCCGGTGATGGCGGTACTGGATACCGGCTCGTTCCGCGTGGATGGCTATTTCGAGGAAACCCGCCTGCGCGGCGTGCATGCCGGCCAGCAGGTGGACATCCGCCTGATGGGCGAGGCGCAGCCGCTGCAGGGCCACGTGCAGAGCATCGCCGCCGGCATCGAGGACCGCTACCGCACCGACGGCAGCAGCCTGCTGCCGAACGTGACCCCGGCCTTCGACTGGGTGCGGCTGGCCCAGCGCATCCCGGTGCGCATCCACATCGACCGGGTGCCGGCCGGGGTCAACCTGATCGCCGGGCGGACCGCCACGGTCAGCATCCAGCCGGACGCGGCCGGCGCGACCGCAGCGCCCGCGCACCCGGCACGGGCGGCGTTGTGAGCCGCCCTGCCCTGCACCGCATCGGCCTGGGGCTGGCGCTGCTGGCCTCGCTGGCGGCCTGCAGGACGGTCGGGCCGGACTACGCGGTGCCCGCCGGCGCGGCCTTCCAGCGGCCCGAGGCCAATGCCGCCTTCATCGATACCGGCAACCCGCAGGTGGCCGCCGGCGCCGAGCTGCCGGCGCGCTGGTGGGAGCTGTACCAGGACGACACCCTCAACGCGCTGGTGCAGCAGGCGCTGCGCGACAACGTGGAACTGAAGGTGGCCGACGCCAACCTGCGCCGCGCCGCCGCCGTGTACGAACAGGCGCTGGATGCCGGGGGCGTCGAGTACGAGGCCGAGGCCGGGGTGAGCCGCGCGCAGCTGTCGGCCGAATCGTTCCTGCTGGAGCACGAGCTGCCGCCGATCAACCTGGCCGACGGCAAGTTCGCGGTGTCCTACCAGTTCGACCTGTTCGGCAAGCTCAAGCGCGCCGCCGAGGCCGCGCATGCCGACGAACAGGGCGTGGCCGCCGCGCTCGACCTGGCTCGCGTCTCGCTGGTGGCCCAGGTGGCCGGCAGCTACGTGGAGATCTGCCACGCCAACCACGAGCTGCACGTGGCCGAACACTCGCTGCAGTTGCAGCAGCGCAGCCGCGAGGTCACCCAACGGCTGATCGACGCCGGCCGCGGCACCGCACCGGAACTGGCCCGCGCCAACGCCCAGGTGGCGATGCTGCAGGCCGCGCTGCCGCCACTGCACGCCCACCGCCAGGCCGCCGAGTACCAGCTGGCCGCCCTGCTCGGCCGCACCCCGGGGCAACTGCCCGAGGGCGTGGCGGCCTGCAGCCAGGCCCCGACGCTGGCCCAGCCGCTGCCGGTGGGCGATGGCCGCGCGCTGCTTGCGCGCCGCCCGGACGTGCGCCAGGCCGAACGCCGGCTGGCCGCGGCCACCGCGCGGATCGGCGTGGCCACCGCCGAGCTGTACCCGGACATCCGCCTGGGGGCGTCGGTCGGCGCGGCCGGGCTGCTGGAAGACTTCGGCACGCCGCTGACCCAGCAGTGGTCGATCGGCCCGCTGATCTCCTGGACGCTGCCGTCCTCGGGCACGCACGCGCGCATCCACGCCACCGAAGCCGGCGCCGATGCGGCGCTGGCCGCGTTCGACCACAGCGTGCTGCAGGCGCTGCGCGAAACCCAGACCGCGCTGAGCCGTTACGCGCAGGACCTGCAGCGGCTGCAATCACTGCAGACCGCCCAGCAGCAGGCCGCGCTGGCGGCCAGCCAGAACCGTCGGCTGTACCAGGGCGGGCGCACGCCCTACCTGGCCAGCCTGGATGCCGACCGCAGCCTGGCCACTGCCGATGCCACGCTGGCCCAGGCGCAGGCGCAGGTCTCGCGTGACCAGATCCAGTTGTTCCTGGCCCTGGGCGGCGGCTGGAACGCCGACGTCGTGGCCGGCACGGCGGCGAGGTAGGCACGATGCTGCTGCTGGATCGCCAGGCGTGGCTGTTTTCGGTCAAGACCTTCCTGGCCGCGTTGGCGGCGCTGTACATCGGCCTGGCCGGGAACCTCTCGCGCCCGTACTGGGCGATGGCCACCGTCTACATCGTCACCCAGCCGATGCTCGGCCCCACCCGCGCCAAGGGCGTGTACCGCATCCTGGGCACGCTGATCGCCGGCGCGGCCACGCTGTGGATGCTGCCGCACCTGGTGGAGACGCCGCTGCTGCTCAGCGCGGCGATGTCGCTGTGGTTGTCGGCGTGCCTGTTCATCGCCCTGCTCAACCGTGGCCCGCGCGGTTACGCCTTCCTGCTGGCCGGTTACACCACCGCCTTCATCGGCTTCCCGGCGGTGACCTCGCCGGACACGATCTTCGACACGGTGGTGGCGCGCAGCGAGGAGATCATCCTGGGCACGGTGGTGGCGGTGCTGTTCGCCTCGCTGCTGTTCCCCACCTCGGTACGCCCGATGCTGCGCGCGCGGATCGGCAACTGGATGGGCGATGCCGCCCAGTGGAGCCGGCAGATCCTGCTGCGCGGCCAGGCGCATGGGCCGCGCAACCGGTTGGCGGCCGACCTGGTGCAGTTCGAGGCGCTGATCGAGTTCCTGCGCCGTGACGACCCGCGCCATGCCGGCGCGGCGGTGTCGATGCAGGGGCTGCGCGAACGCATGCTGCTGATGCTGCCGGTGCTGTCCTCCATCGCCGACCGGCTGGGCGCGCTGCGCGCCGGTGGGCGTGCGCTGCCCACCGGGCTGGAGCCGCTGGTGGCCGATATCGCCGCCTGGCTGGAGGCCCCCGTGCACGGCGATGCCGACTATGCCGCGTTGCGTGCGCGCATCCTCGCGCTCAAGCCGGCGGTGGACGGCGAGCTGGACCACCTGCTGCTGGTGACCCTGCTGCTGCGCCTGGAGGAGCTGGTGGACCTGTGGCAGGACTGCACCACGCTGCAGGCGGCGATCGAAGAGGGCAGCGCGCCGCGCGACACCGCCCACTACCGCATCGCCACCACGCGCGGCGCCGATGCCCGCCACGTGGATTACGGCATGGCGCTGTTCTCCGCCGCCAGCGCCGGCGTGGCCCTGATGACCTACTGCGTGCTGTGGATCACCCTGGGCTGGGAGGGCGGCGGCAACGGCGCGATGATGGCCGCGGTGGCCGCCGCGTTCTTCGCCGCGCAGGACGATCCGGCACCGAGCATGCTGTCCTTCCTGGTGTGGGCCATCGTGGCCAGCCTGGTGGCGGGGGTGTATCTGTTCGGCGTGTTCCCGGCGGTGCACGATTTCGGCAGCCTGGCGCTGGTGCTGGCCGTGGTGTTCCTGCCGTTGGGGCTGCTGCTGCACAGGCCGCAGACCGCGCTGATCGGCCTGCCGCTGACGGTGAACCTGGTGGCGCTGCTCAATGTGCAGAACACCTACAACGCCAACATCCAGAGCTTCATCAACTCCTCGGTGGCGATGTTCATCGGGATCGGCTTTGCGGTGGTGATGACGCGCCTGTTCCGCTCGGTGGGCGCCGAATGGACCGCCCGGCGCCTGGTGCGCCAGGGCTGGACCACGCTGGCCGAGGCGGCCGAGGGCCGCGGCCAGCAGGATCGCCAGCGCTTCGCCGCGCGCATGCTGGATCTGCTCGGGCTGCTCGCCCCGCGCCTGGCGGCCACGCCGGAGGGCAGCGACATCGCCTCGGTGGACATGCTCACCGAGGCGCGCATCGGCCTGAACATCCTGCAGCTGCGGCGCGCCCGCCACGACCTGCCGCCGACCAGCCGGGAGGCCATCGAGGCGATCCTGGAAGACGTGGCCGCCCACTACCGCGCGCAGGTGGCCCGGCGTGGCCCGTGCCCCGCACCGGCTGGCCTGCAGGCCAGGCTGGAGGCGTCGCTGCAGCGCGTGCAGACGGTGGCACCGGGCAAGGCCCGCGACGAAGCGCTGATGGGCGTGATGGGGCTGCGCTTCGCGCTGTTCCCCGAGGCCGCCGACGTCGTCCTGCCGGCGGTGGCAGGTGCCAGCGCCACGCCGTCCGCCGCACACTGATCGGCCCGCGGGGATCGGCGGTATCCTGCGCGCTGCAATTCTGCACGCTGACAAGGCCATCCACGATGAGCTATGACCTGATGGTGTTCGACCCGACCGTGGCGCCCCGCGATGCGGCGGCGTTCCTGGAGTGGTACGACGCGCAGACCGAATGGAACGAGAAGCACGAGTACGACGATCCGGCGGTGTCGGTGCCGGCCCTGCAGGCGTGGTTCGCCGCGATCATCGAGCACTTCCCGCCGATGAACGGCCCGGACGCCGACGATGAGGATGACCGTGCCGAAGTGACCGACTACAGCGTCGGCCAGCACGTGATCTACGCCTCCTTCGCCGATTCGGTGGCCGAGCGCGCGCATGAACTGGTGCAGGTGCTGGCCCATACCCACCAGGTGGGCTTCTTCGACGCCAGCGGCGACGGCGCCATCGTGTTCCCCGATGGCACCGTGCTGATCCCCGAATAAGCCGGGGGCGAGGCTAGAACAGCTGGCCCTGGGCGGGCGGCGGGATCGCCGCCACCTCGGCCTCCGGGGTGGCGCCCCCGCCTGCCGGGGCGCTGCCCGCCCCCAGCCGCGCGGCCAGCCCGGACAAGCGGCTGGCATGACGGGTCAAGGCAGCGCCGAGCACCTCGACGCTGCCCAGTACATGCAGCGATTGCCGCGCACGGGTCATGCCCGTGTACACCAGCTCGCGCGACAGCACGCGGTTGTCGTGGCGCGGCAACTGCAACCACACCGCATCGAATTCGGACCCCTGCGCCTTGTGCACGGTCATCGCGAAGGCACTCTCGTGCGCGGGCAGCGCACCGGGATGGAAGCCGCGTGGCTGGTCGGGCGTATCGCCGGGGAACCACGCGGTGACCGTGCCGTGGCGGTCGGCCAGGCAGATGCCGATGTCGCCGTTGAACAGGCGATGGCGGTAGCTGTTCTCGGTGACCAGCAGCAGACGGCCATGGAAGTAGCCCGGTGCCATGCCCGGGCGCGGCACCCCGCCCAGCAGCGCCTCGATGCGCGCATTGAGCCCGCGGGCGCCCTGTGGACCTTCGCGCACGGCGGTGAGCAGGCGGATGCGGCCGGCACTGGCCAGCGCGTGGCCGGGGTCGTCGGCGGCGCCCAGCGCGCGCCAGTGCGACAGCAGGTGATCGCGATGCTGCTGCAGCGGGTCGGCCTGGTCCTCGTGGAACTGCACGCCGGCCAGCCCGCCACCGCGCAGCAGGGCCAGCGCGCGATCGACATCGCCTGCGCGCACGGCCTGCGCCAGCGGCGCCAGGTCCAGCGCATCGGTCTGCCGGTAGCCACGCTGCAACTGCACGCGGCGACCGGCAAAGGCGCGCGGCGGGTCCAGCGGCTGCAGGCTGGCCGGCGCCAGCAGGCCTTGCAGCGCCTGGGCGTCATCGGCCTGCGTGCCCTGGCCATCGCCGCTGGCCTGCAGGATCGCACTGAGCACGTCGCCGGCCTCCACCGAGGGCAACTGGTCCGGGTCGCCGAGCAGCACCAGCCGCGTGCCCGACGCCACCGCTTCGACCAGCTTGGTCATCAGCGGCAGGTCGATCATCGAGGCCTCGTCCACCACCACCACCTCGAACGGCAACGGGTTGTCGCCGTGGTGGCGGAAGCGCGGCGCATCGGGAATCACCCCGAGCAGGCGATGCAGGGTGGTACCGGTACTGGGCATGGCATCGCACAGCGCCGGTGCGATGCCGAGCAGGCGCAGCCGCTGCACGGCCAGGCGCAGGCTCTCGGCCATGCGTTCGGCGGCGCGGCCGGTGGGGGCGGCCAGCGCCACCCGCGGCAGCGGCTGGTCGGCCTGCACCGCCTGCGCGGCCAGCAACACCAGCAGGCGGGCGATGGTGGTGGTCTTGCCGGTGCCGGGACCGCCGGTGACCAGCACCAGCGGGTGGCGCAGGGCCACGGCAGCGGCGCGGGCCTGGTGGTCGGTGCCCTCGCGTGCCTGCGGGAACAACTGCGCGAACAACGGCGCCAGCGCGTCCGGGTCGGTCGCGGGCAGCGGGTGGCCGGCGATGCGTTGCAGGCCCTCGGCCAGGCGGCGCTCGTACTCGCGGTAGCGGCGCAGGTACAGCAGGCCGTTTTCCAGCACCAGCGGCGCGTCGGCGGCCGGCCGCGCGGGGTCGTCCGGCACGTCCACCCAGGGCGAGGCCTGCAGCTGCGCCAGCCAGTCGGCCGCGGCGGGCCAGTCGGCCGGGGCCTCCGCCAGGCGTTGCGGCTGGCGCGGGTCCAGCCCGGCGTGGCCCTGGGAGACCGCCAGCGAGGCCAGCGCGGCCCCGACCAGCACCGCATCGGGCGTGTCCGGGCGCAACCGGCGCAGGCTCTGCGCCAGCGCGTGGTCCAGGGTACGCAGGGCGCCGTTGCGCTTGAGCGCGGTGAGCAGGCTCATGCCTCCCCCCGTGCGCGTGCGGCCATGCGGGCCTGGGCGTGTTCGCCGCCGGCAAACATCGCATCCATGGCATCCACCAGTGCCGGCGCGAAGCGGTGGCTGTACAGCCCGGGGCTGTCCGCGCGCGTGGCATCCAGGCCGCGGCAGAACAGGTAGCGGATGCCGCCCATGTCGCGCGCGTAGTCGTAAGCGGCGCCCAGCCGGAAGCGCAGCCAGCGATGCAGCGCCACGGTGTAGATCAGCGCCTGCAGGTCGTATTCGCTGTGCTGCATCGCCTCGGCCAGCCGCGCCGGCGCGTAGCCGGGCAGCCGGTTGGATTTGTAGTCGAGCACGTACCAGCGCCCGCCGCTGGTGTAGGTGAGGTCGATCTTGCCGGTCATCAGGCCTTCCAGGGTGCGCCGCGTGCCGAAGCCGCGGCGGTCGCGGACCAGGCCGTGGTCATGCAGCAGCGCCAGCAGCGGGGCCACGGCGGTGGGCTGCATGGCGAAGTGGAACTCGATTTCGGCACGCCGCGCGGTCGGCGCCAGGGCGTGCAGCGCGCCGCCTTCGGGCAGGGCCACGGTCAGGGTCTGGCCGACCAGCGTAGTGAGCACGGCCACGCCATCGTCCAGGTCCTCGTCGGGGTAGCCTTCCTCGGCCAGCGCGGCGCGCAGCACCTGCGCCTCCTCATCCGGTGCCGCCTGTCCGGGCTGCCAGCCGGCCCAGCGCGCGAAGTCGGTGTTCTCCAGCGCGTCGTGCAGCACGTTGCCGAAGCGGCTGCCCATGAAGCGCGGGTCCGGCGCCTCGTCGCTGGCCGGCGTGGGCGCTGCCACGTCCAGGGCGGGATCGTCAGCGGCCGGCTCGTCGGCGGCGGGGGCCGGTACTTCGGTGGCGGCCGCATCGGTGTCGTGGCCGGCATCGGCATGCGCCAGCTGGGTGAAGCTGTAGACCCACCAGTCCTGCGGAATGCGCCGGGTCAGCGCGCGCACCGGCGGCAGCTCGCCGTCGCGTTCGAGCGCCAGTTGCGGCGGGCGCGGTTCCAGCGGTGCCTCGACCACGGCCACCGCCGGGTGCGCGCGCAGCGCGTCCAGGTCGGCCAGCATCGGGGCCACGCGGGTCTTGGCCAGGCCAGCCAGGTCACCGGCGGCGATCCACAGCGCGTGCTCGGCGCGGGTCAGGCCCACGTAGAGCAGGCGCGCATCTTCGGCCTGCTGGGCCTGCGCGTTGCGCGTGCTGGCCTCTTCCCAGGCCGCGTCCTTGTCCAGCTTCCAGTGCAGCTCGCGGCGGCCTTCGGCGTACACGGTGCAATGGGCGTCGGTATTGGGGCCGTTGCCGCCGATGCCCACGAACGGCAGGAACACCAGCGGATACTCCAGGCCCTTGCTCTTGTGCAGGGTGATGATCTGCACCCGGCGCGCGTCCGATTCCAGCCGCAGCAACTGTTGTTCGTCGTCCTGGTCGGCGTGGGCCATCTGCACCTGCAGCCAGTCCAGCAGGCCGTGCATGCCCAGCGTCTGCGTGGCCGCCTGTTGCAGCAGTTCGCCCAGCTGCAGGTAGTTGGTCAGCCGGCGCTCGCCGTCGAGCAGGCCAAGCAGGCGTTCGGCCTGGTCGGCGCACAGGTCGGCGATCACCGCGAACGGGCCGCCGCGCTGCCAGCGCTCGCGCCACAGCAGCAGGCGGATCTGGAAACGGCGCTGGGCATCGCCCTCGCGCTCCATCGCATCGATGGCCGCCGCATCCTCGCCCAGCAGCACGGTGGACAACGCCGCGCGCAGGCGGCCTTCATCGGCCGGCTGCAGCAGCGCCAGCATCAGCAGGCGCAGGTCGTGTGCTTCGGCGGTGGCGTACAGGCTCTGCTTGCCGGCGGCTACCGCCGGGATGCCCACCGCGCTCAGCGCCTGCTGCATGCGCGTGGCCTCGCGGTGGGAGCGCACCAGCACGGCGATGTCGCCCGGCTGCACCGGTTGCCCGCGCAGCAGCGCGCGGCCCTGGCGGGCCTCGCTGAGCAGCTGGTGGATGGCCGCCACGCAGGCCTCGCCGGCCTGGGCGCGCGAGGGATCGGCCTTGAGTGCGCCGCCCTCGGGGTTGTGCAGCACGCGCACGGTCAGGCCGGGCGCGGGCACGCCGTCGCGCAGGAAATCCGCGTCCACCCGGGTGCTGCCCGGCTGCACCGGTTCGAAGCCGATGTCGGCCTCCAGGAAGGCGTCGGCGCCGGCATTGGCGTACAGCGCCTGGATGGCCTGCAGCACCGCCGGGCGCGAGCGGAAGTTGCGATCCAGCGGTGGCGCCGCATCGGCCTGGCGCTTGGCCTTGAGGTAGGTGTGGATGTCACCGCCACGGAAGCCGTAGATCGCCTGCTTGGGATCGCCGATCAGGAACAGCGCCGGGGCCAGCCCGGCCGCGTCGGTCTCCGGCGAGTCGCCGAACACCCGCTGGAAGATGCCCCACTGGCGGTCGTCGGTGTCCTGGAACTCATCGACCAGCGCGAACCGGTACTGCGCGCGCAGCTGCTGCACCAGCGTCGCGCGGTGCGGGCCGTCCAGCGCGTCGGCCACGCCGTCGATCAGGTCGTCGTAGGTCTGCACCCGCCCGACCCGCTTGAGCTCGGCCAGCCGTGCACGGGCCTGCCCGCGCAGCGCATGCAGGAAGGCGATGGCCTGGCCGCGCTGCCATTGCGCCAGCGCGTCGGTGGCCGCCACGTACGCGGCCAGCGCGTGCTGCAACGGCGACTGCGGGGTCTTGCCGGCATGGGCCTTGTTGGTGCGCGCGGCCAATTCCTCCGCGCTCAGCCGGCGCAGGCGCTCCACGTCCACCTCCGGTGCCGTGCCCGGCACCGGTGCGCCGGCCCAGCGGTGCAGGCTGACCGCCAGCGGCTCCAGCCAGGCCAGCTTGTAGCTGTTGCCGTTGAGCACCTTGTTTTCCACCGCCGCACACAGCGCGCCCATGAAGGCCTCGCCATGCGCCCGGTACGCCTCGGCAAGCGCGTCGGCGGCACGGGCATGCGCCGGGCGCGGGTCCTCCAGCGCCAGCGTGGGCAGTGCCGGACGCAACGGCAGCGGCTTGATCAGCGTGCCCAGGTCGGCGGCCAGCGCCTCGGGCGTGGACCACAACCGGGTCAGCGCATCGACGGTGGCCGCATCGTTGGCATGCACGCGCCACAGGTCGGCGGCCAGCTCGTCATGCAGCGCCCGCTCGCTGGGCAGCAGCGTGGGCGGGTCGAAGGTGTGGCCGCTCTCCAGCGCGTGCTCGCGCAGCACGCGGGTGCAGAAGCCGTGGATGGTGAAGATCGACGCCAGGTCGATCTCATCGGCGGCGGTCTGCAGGCGCCGCGCAAGCGCGGCCGGGCGTTCCTCGCCCCGTGCCAGCTGCCGCTGCAGGATCACCCGGGTCAGCAGCACCTCGGGGCTGTCATCCTCGGCGGGCGCGCGTTCGACCAGCTGCGCGGCCAGCGCCAGCCGCTCGCGGATGCGCTTGCGCAGCTCCTGGGTGGCCGCGTCGGTGAACGTCACCGCCAGGATCTGGCCGATGCGCAGGCCCTTTTCCACCACCAGGCGGGTGAACAGCGTGGCCAGGGTGAAGGTCTTGCCGGTGCCGGCGCTGGCCTCGATCAGGCGCACGCCTTCCAGCGGCAGCGCCAGGTAGGGATCACGGGTCGGGTCGGTGGCATTCATCGGGTGGGGCCTTGTTCGTCCAGGCCGTCGAACACGCGGCCTTCGCACACCGCGGTGAACACCACCAGGCTGTTGTGCAGGAAGTGCTGGTAGCTGTCGGGGGTGGCGAACGGATCACGGCCGCGCAGGGCCAACTGATAGGCCGCGGCGCTGGATTCGCCCCAGCTGCGGTCGCTGCCGTACCACCGCGCGCGACCCTCGGCTTCGCGCTTGGCCTCGACGGCGGTGTACAGCGCCCAGCCGGTGGACGCGGCGTAGAACAGCGGTGCGCGCAGGCCGTCGCGCCGCAGCTGCAGCAGGCGGCGCAGCACCTGCACCGCCTGGTCGCGCTCCAGTGGCGCGCGCAGGTGCGGGCCCAGCCCCTGCTCGCCGGCGTCGTGGAACTGCACCAGCGGCAGCGCATCGCCGGCGGCGTTGGCCAGCAGCCAGTCCAGCCCCTGGCGGATCGCGGCGCGGGCGTTGAGCGGGCCCGGGCGCAGCCGCACCAGGCCCTGCGCATGCACGCCCTCGACCCGGCCATGCAGGCGCAGGCCATCGATCTCCACCTCGTAGCGGCGGCTCTCGGCGTCGGCGCCGGCCTGCCACTGCGCCAGCGCCTGCGCAAACGGGCGGGTCTGCGCCTGCAGCGCCTCGAACTGGCGCTCGCCCAGCGCACCGGAGGGCAGCAACGCGCGGGCGCGCAGCCGTGGGTACAGTGGCGCGTCGTCCTCGGCCAGGGTGGCCTGGATCACCGCCTGCTGCAGCAGCGCGGTGTCGCTGCCGCGCGTGGCCATCACCAGCGGCTCCACGTCATCGGCATCGCCGAGGTCGTCGGGCAGGCGCAGGCCCAGCCGCTGCGAAAGGAACTGGTTGGCCGGGTCGGTGAGGAAGCGGCGCAGGGCATCCAGGCTCAGTTCGCGCTCTTCCAGCAGCGTTTCAGGCATGGCCAACGGCTGGGCGAACCACGCCGCCAGCGCGCGCCGCTGCCCGCCCAGCGAACCGGCCGCCGGGTGCCATTGCGGGCGGTAGCTGAAGCGCCGTGGCTCCTCGCCCCCGCCAAAGGCGGCCGGCGCGAACGGCTGCAGCGAGTGCCGCACGGTCAGCTGCCGGGCGGCCTCGGCCGGCGCCTGGTGGTAGGCGGCGGCCGCATCGATCAGCTCGCTGACCAGCACCGACGGTTCGCGCACGCTGCCATCGCGCGGGTCGGCGCCAAGATAGCTGAGGTAGAACACGTCCTGCGCCGAGGCAAACAACTGCAGGAACAGGAAGCGGTCGTCCTCGCGCAGCGAGCGGTCGCCATGCCGGCGCCGGTCGGTGCCCAGTTCGGCGGTGAGCTGGTTGAGCCCCGCGGCGGGATCGCGCCGGGGAAAATCGCCGTCGTTGAGCCCCAGCACGCAGATCACCCGGAACGGCAGCAGCCGCATCGGCACCATGCGCCCGAAGCTGATGCCGCCGGTGAGCAGCGGCGCGCGGGTGTCGGCTTCGGACAGAACGCTGGCGAAGTGCGCGCGCACCACCTCCGGTGCCACCTCGCCCTCGAAGCCGGCCTGCGCCGCATCGCGCGCGAATTCGTTGATCAGCTTGCGCAGCCGCTCCAGCGCGCGCTGGCTGCTGGCCGCCTGCGGTGGCTCGGGCAACAACGCCTCCAGCAGCCCCAGCAGCCGCTGCCGCCAGTGGGCCGGCGGCAAGGCCTGGCCCAACGCCTGCTGGTAACGGGCCAGCACGCGCAGCAGCGCGAGCAGCCGATCCAGCGCATCCAGCGCGCTGCCTTCCAGCTCCGGCCACGGCGCCACCCCGGCGATATCGCCATCGCTGCCGCTGGCGTGGCCGAGCAGCAGCCGGTCCAGCGCGAACTGCCAGGTGAAGGCATCGTCGCGCGGCGCCTGGTGCTGCTGGCGGTGCTGCGCATCCAGGCCCCAGCGCGCGCCGGCGGCCTGCAACCAGTCGTGCAGGCGGTCGAAGGCGGCTGCATCCAGCCCGGCGGCATCGGCCAGCGGAGCACTGGCGAGCAGGTCCAGCACTTCGTTCAGGCCGAAACGCGACACCGGCAGGCCGAGCAGGTGCACGAACACATCGGCCAGCGGTTCGCCGGCCAGCGGGCTGGTGTCGGCCAGCGCATAGGGGATGTGGTCCTCGCCGCCGCTGCGGCCGCCGAACACCGCCTCCAGGTACGGCACGTAGGGATCGATGTCCGGGGCCAGCACCGCGATCTCGCGCGCCTGCAGCGGCGGATCGAAGCGGGTGTCCTGCAGCAGCCCGCGCAACTGGTCGTGCAGCACCTGCAGTTCGCGCAGGCGGGTGTGGCAGGCGTGCACCTGCAGGCTGGGGTCATCCCGGCGCAGGTCGTCGCGGCGTGCGCCCGACGGTTGCCCGCGGCGGTGGAACAGGTCGCGCTGCAGGCGGTGCAGCAGGCTGTCGGACAGCCCGCCATGGGCCATGTCCGGGCGCACGTCGTCTTCGGGGTCGTCGTAGGCGGCGATCTCGCCGGCCGGGTGCACCACTTCATAGCTGCCCAGCACCGCCATGAAGTCACGGCCGGCCGCGCCCCAGGCCTGCAGCAGGCGGTTCTCGCCGGCGGCCTCGCCGAACGGGTCCGGGGCACCGCTGCGCAGCTTCTCGCCCAGGGTCTGCAGGTCGCCCCAGTAGGCCTGGGTGGGCGTGGGCAGGTAGAAATGCAGCGTGCCCACCCGCGCCTGGGTGGCCATCACCCGCAGCACGTCGGGGGAGATGTTGAGCGTGGCGAAGGCGAACACCCGCGCCGGCAGGCCCTGCGGCAGCGGCTGGCCGGCCCCTTCGAAGCGCGACAGGTAGGCCTCGATGCGGCGCGCGCGGTACTGGTGGCCGCCGGCGATGCGCCGCCACAGGATCGCCTGCGGGTCGTGCGGGTCGGCGCCGGCCTCCCAGCGCAGCAGCCAGTCGCGGCGCCACGCCTGGTATTTCTCGAAGACCGCCGCCAGTTCCCCGGCCAGCGCCCACGGCTTGAGCGGATCGGCCGCGGACAGGTAGGCGCGCAACGCCGCCATCGGCGCCAGGGCCAGCACCGCCGGGTCGAGCAGGGCCGCATACAGTTTCCAGCGCAGGGCGGCGGCGGTGAGGTCGTCGTGCTCGCCGGGCACGTTGGCATTCAGCGCGCGCGCCACGAACTCACCCGGGGTGAGGAACGCCAGGTTGGCGGCAATGCCATACTCGACCGCCAGGGTGGACTGCAGCCAGCGCCGCATCGCCACCTGCGGGATCAGCACCACTTCCGGTTCCAGGATCGACTGGTCCGGCACCGGGGTGCGCACGGCACTGGCCAGCAGGGCGGCCAGCACGTCGAGTGAATTGGAGTGGTAGAGGCGGAAGTCGGCTGCAGCATCGGTCATCGCGCCAGTGTGCCGCAGCGGCCGGTCGATCACGAGGGCGGGCCGGTTTGCGCAGGCAGCGGCGGCAGCGACCGGCACGGTGTGTTGCGGGCGGTCGCGCAGGCCCGGCGCGGGCGGCGTGCGACAATACTGCACGGTCCAGTTCGGTTATGTTCAGCCGTTCACCACGATCTTACAACGTTGGAATTTTGTTAATGGCGTCCATGACGGCTTCCGAAGAATCGCTGGTGCAGTTATCCAACGTGCGCATTGATCGCGGCGGTCGCAGCATCCTGCGCGACGTTTCGCTGCAGGTGCCGCGCGGCAGCATCACCGCCGTGCTGGGCCCGTCGGGCAGCGGCAAGTCCACGCTGCTGGCCGCCCTCACCGGCGAACTGCGCCCGGTGGCCGGCACGGTCAGCCTGTTCGGCAAGCCGATCCCCACCGGCAGCGGCGCGCTGCTGGAGATGCGCAAGAGCGTGGGCGTGCTGCTGCAGGGCAACGGCCTGCTCACCGACCTCACCGTGGCCGAGAACGTGGCCCTGCCGCTGCGCACCCACACCCGCCTGCCGGCACCGGTGCTGGCCCGGCTGGTGCAGATGAAGCTGCACGCGGTGGGCCTGCTGGCCGCGGCCGACGCCTGGCCGCGCGAGCTGTCCGGCGGCATGGCCCGGCGCGTGGCGCTGGCCCGCGCGCTGGCCCTGGACCCGCCGCTGATGATCTACGACGAGCCGCTGACCGGGCTGGACCCGATCGCCTCGGGGGTGATCATGAGCCTGATCCAGCGCCTCAACCACAGCCTGGGCCTGACCAGCATCATCGTCAGCCACCATGTGCACGAGACCCTGCCGATCTGCGACCAGGTCATCGCCATTGCCAATGGCGGCGTGGTGTTCCAGGGCAGCCCGGCCGCACTGGAATCCAGCCAGGACCCGCTGCTGCGGCAGTTCCTGCACGGCCAGCCGGATGGTCCGATCCCGTTCGATGCCGCGCCGCGCGCGAGGGTTGCCTGATGCCGTTCGTTGATGCCACCCGCTCGCTCGGCCGCGCCGGCCTGTTCTCGCTCACGGTGCTGCGTGGCTCGCTGCCCACCGCCGATTTCCTGGCCGAGCTGACCCGCGAGATCTACAAGGTGGGCGCGCGCTCGCTGCCGATCATCGCCGTCGGCGGTGCGTTCGTCGGGCTGGTGCTGACCCTGCAGGGCTACCGCACCCTGACCACGTTCGGCGCCGCCGACGCGCTGTCCACCCTGCTCGGCCTGTCGCTGTACCGCGAACTGGCCCCGGTGCTCACCGCGCTGCTGTTCATCGGCCGCGCCGGCAGCTCGATCGCCGCCGAACTGGGCCTGATGCGCGCCACCGACCAGATCAAGGCGCTGGAGCTGATGGCCATCGACCCGGTGGCCAAGGTGGTCGCCCCGCGCTTCTGGGCGGCGGTGCTCACCGTGCCCCTGCTGACCGGCATCTTCTGCTCGCTGGCGATCAGCGCCAGTTATTTCGAGGCCGTGCACGTGCTGGGCCTGGACAACGGCGTGTTCTGGTCGGCGTTGAGCAACAGCGTGGACTTCTGGGACGACTTCGGCGTGGCGATGCTCAAGTCGGCCATCTTCGGCGGTACTGCGGCACTGGTGGCCTCTTACGTGGGCTTCCATGCCGAACCCACCATCGAGGGCACCTCGGTGGCCACCACCCGTGCGGTGGTGAATGCCTCGCTGCTGGTGCTGATGTTCAACTTCGTGCTCTCGGCGATGATGTTCCGCTAACGCGCTGCCAACTACACCTCGCGTGGGCATCTGCCCGCGCACCTGACAAAGAACAGTGAGATAACCCATGGCCATCCGCGGTCCCAGACTCGAATTTTCCGTCGGCGCCTTCCTGCTGCTGGCGCTGGCCTCGTTGCTCGTGCTGGCCATGGCCTCCACCAACCAGCGGTGGGGTCTGGGCGGCGACGGCTACGAACTCAAGGCCCGGTTCACCCAGATCGGCCAGCTGCGCAAGCAGGCGCCGGTCAAGATCGGGGGCGTGGTGGTGGGCCAGGTGGCGTCCATCGAACTGGACCCGACCAAGTTCGATTCCATCGTCACCCTGAAGCTGGACGGCAAGTTCAAGGACCTGCCGGCCGACACCTCCGCCGGCATCTTCACCAGCGGTTTGCTCGGCGAGAGCTATATCGGACTGCAGCCGGGCGGTGATCCGGACGTGCTCAAGTCCGGCGATGAGATCGTGTTCACCCAGCCGGCGGTGGATCTGCTGCAGCTGGTCGGCAAGTACATGTTCAGTGGCCCGGCCAACACCGGCGGTGCCGCTCCCCAGGACGCTCCCGGTGCGGAAGCGCCGGCTACGGAAGCCAAAAAATGAAAACCAAACTGATCCCGGTCCTGCTGGCCTCGGCCCTGCTCGCCAGCGCCCCTTCGCTCAGCTTCGCCCAGGCGGCCCCCGCCACGGCCGCCGCCCCCCAGGGCCAGGCCGGCCAGGTGGTGCTGGATGCCAGCACCCGCATCCTGTCCACGCTGCAGCAGCGCCGCGGCGAGTTCCGCAGCAACCCGACCGCGCTGCGCGGGTTCATCAATGGTGAGCTGACCAAGACCTTCGACCGCGACTACGCCGCCCGCCTGGTGCTGGGCGTGCATGGCCGTGGCGCCTCCGATGCCGACGTGAAGCTGTTCGCCGATGCGATGGCCGACAACCTCATGCAGCGTTACGGGTCGGCCCTGCTGGAAATCCAGGGCAAGCCCAGCTTCCGCCTCAAGTCCGAAGCCCCGCTGCCGGGCAACCGCGGCGTCAAGGTGTCCACCGAGCTGGTCCGCGCCGGCAGCGAGCCGACCCCGGTCGACTACCTGATGCGCAACGTCAACGGCCAGTGGAAGATCTTCGATGTGATGATCGAAGGCATCTCCTACGTGCAGACCTTCAAGACCCAGTTCGACGCCCCGCTGCGCCAGAAGTCGATCCAGCAGGTGGCCACCGAGCTGCGCAACGGCAGCATGCAGGCCGCCCCGAGTGGCAAGTAACCCGGCCAGCGCCACCCGCCAGGGCACCACGCTGGTGTTCAGCGGCGTGCTCGACCGCGCCGCGGCTGTCGCGTTGTGGCCGTCGGTGCAGGCCAGCACCGGCGTGCAGGTGCTCGACCTGGACGCGGTCCCGCGGGTGGACAGTGCCGGCCTGGCGCTGCTGGCCGAACTGGCCGCGCGCCTGCGCGCCCAGGGCACCGAACCCCGTTTCAACGGCGCCCCCGCCGGCTTCAACGAACTCGCCGCCGCCTACCGGCTGGCGCCTTCCCTGGATTTCAATGCCTCTACTGCGGCGAGCTGACATGAACGTCATACGCACCCTCCCCCTCCTCGTGCTGGCCCTGGCGCTGACCGCCTGTGCCGGCAAGCCCGCACGCGAGGCCGCCCCGGCCAGCGTGGCGGTGGACGCCGTTGCCGCCCCGGCCGTGGACGCCCCTGTCGCGGCCGACGCCGCCAGCGCGCCCGCCCCGGCGACCACGCCCACCGACGGCACCCCGGCGCCGGCCGCGCAGGCCGCCGGCGATGCGCCCACCGACGCCGAAGACGACTTCGCCGCGCTGTACGGCGGCCCGGCGCCCAGCGCCGATGGCAGCGAACCGGCACGCACCGCCTACGATCCGTGGGAACCGTTCAATCGCAAGGTGCACAGCTTCAACAACGTGGTCGACCGCGCCGTGGCCCGCCCGCTGGCCACCGCCTACACCCACGTCGTGCCGCGCTTTGCCCGCACCGGCGTCACCAACTTCTTCAGCAACCTGCGTGCGCCGGTGACCATCACCAACCAGCTGCTGCAGGGCCGTCCGGGCGATGCCTGGGACAGCCTGGGCCGGTTCCTGATGAACTCCACGCTGGGCGTCGGCGGCCTGTTCGACCCGGCCAGCAAGGCCATGGTGCCGCGCCGCAGCGAAGACTTCGGCCAGACCCTGGGCGCCTGGGGCTGGCGCGGCTCGCGCTACGTGGAGCTGCCGTTCTTCGGCCCGCGTACCGTGCGCGACGTGTTCGGGCTGGCCGGCGACATCCCGCTGTCGCCGATCCGCACCATCGAGCAGGACCGCCTGCGCATCGGCCTGCAGGGCCTGCAGCTGGTGGACATGCGCTCGCAGCTGATGGCGCTGGACGACATCCGCGACAGCGCCGTCGACGAGTACGCGCTCACCCGCGATGCCTGGCTGCAGCGCCGCAACTACCAGATCGAGAACGACCTGCGCGGCAAGCACGCCCGCGGCAAGGACGCCGACGACACCGCCCCGATCCCGGTCGATGCGATGCCGATGCCGAACTGGAGCAACTGAGCCGCCCCTCACCGGCCGGTCCTCCACGAAAAACCCCGCGAAAGCGGGGTTTTTTGTTGCACCTGCCTGATCGGAAAGCGGCCAACAGCAGATCGTGCCGGTCGCTGGCCGGTATCCCACCCCCCACCCGGGTGCTCAACGGTCGCCGACCACCCATCCGCAAGGTTTTGCAGAGCGCACGCGAGCGCATCGCTCTACGTGTGAGGGCGGGTACGGGCGGTGCGCACCGAAAAACCGAAGCGGTAGTGCCGGCCGCTGGCCGGCATCCCACAGCCCCCATTGTTCCCA